>NZ_JBFTLN010000123.1:0-308 GCF_056396465.1 Chitinophaga sp. 05T412 | reverse complement strand
AACAGAGACAGTTCTTTACAAAAGCAGATTACTACTGCAACAGATGACACACCAGGCTAGGCAACAACCTACCACTTACACTTAACAATGGTGTCATCAACGTTTCCGACAAGGAAACACACTTAAGCCAGGYGCTTARTATCAAATTGAAATACAGAAAAATAAATAGCAATTAAGTTGAAATAATTTTTGCTGCGAATGATAAAGGTTATATCTTTGCCATCCGCTTCAAAAAGCTAGTGTTCTTTGCAAAATAATGGGTTGATTATCAAAGTATTAAAATGCATTTTCCCAATATATAAATGCTT
>NZ_JBFTLN010000122.1:0-314 GCF_056396465.1 Chitinophaga sp. 05T412 | reverse complement strand
GCATTCCGGTGAATGGTACCAATGGAACTACTACTATTCAAACGCTGCCTAACGGTGTATTCAGCGATGAAGGCGCGTTGTTCATAGATGGTAATAAGAGCGATGTGAAGATGCCAGCGCGTAGTACAAGTCTTTACATCAAAGATAACACAGACCCTTCAAAGAAGGTACTGACCATCGTATCAGACAGCACCGCCCTGGCTGAAGGTAACTCAACAGCATTCAAAATGTCGCTGCCGGCAGGTTACCACTCCGCTAAACCGCTGACCATTGCACTGACAACCAGAGCAGCCGGAACGGAAGCCGCAAGCCGC
>NZ_JBFTLN010000121.1:0-355 GCF_056396465.1 Chitinophaga sp. 05T412 | reverse complement strand
GTGGTGACGTTCTCGGCCGTCCACCCGGCATAGGCGGACGGGAACGCCTCGGCCAGTCGGGCCGCGAGGGTGTCGCACCAGGCGCGGTCCTCGGTCGCGGGCCACACGGCGAGCAGGTGGTCGATGATCGACGCGGTGTCGTCGTCCGGGGTGAGGTCCTGGTCGGCGGCGTACCCGGTGAGGCGCCCGGCCGTGACCCGGGCGGCGCGGGCTCTGGCGGCGATCTTCTCGGCCTGCACGGCGTCGATGTAGGCGGCGCGCACGATCTGCGGGTCATCGGCCTCACCGGAGAGGTAGGCGACGCCGCGCTCGCTGCGGGCGAACATCGTCGCGCGGTGCCCGCTCTTGTATGCGC
>NZ_JBFTLN010000120.1:0-357 GCF_056396465.1 Chitinophaga sp. 05T412 | reverse complement strand
GAACATCAGCATGAACGTGCCGGACGTCGTCCAGACCACGAGGAAGATGACGACGAAGAGCGCGACAGACGGCCCGGCGAGCCAGTCCCAGAGGCTGCGGCCGAGGATCTCGCCCTGCGCCCAGGCGGGGTTGTCGACGCCGACCGCGTTGAGGAGCAGGTGCAGCACGCCGCGGCTGTCGTTGAACCACTGCGGCCCGTCGATCCCGAAGAAGCCGAGGAACGCGTTGACGGCGCCGGAGTTGGAGAAGAGGAAGAGGAAGACGGTTGCGATGGCGATCGAGCTCGTCACCGATGGGAAGTAGAACGCGGTGCGGAAGAAGCTCTTGCCCTTGAGCATCTTGTTGTTGACCAGAAG
>NZ_JBFTLN010000119.1:0-359 GCF_056396465.1 Chitinophaga sp. 05T412 | reverse complement strand
TACAACAGAAACGGCTGCACTGGTCGAATCACAGACGCCGTTGGTTACCCACCAGATAAAGGTKACTCTGTTACCAGCAGGAACAGTTACGGTGGTCGTTGCTTTMGTGCTATCGGTGATGGTTACACCCGGAGTAGGAGTAAATCTCCAAACACCTTTACCACCGAAGGTAGTAGTMGGATCATTTCCTTTAATGGTGAAAGTAGCATTATTACACTGTGCTGCCACACTATCAACTTTGGCAACCACTGGTTTAGGATAGTTTACAACAGAAACGGCTGCACTGGTCGAATCGCAGACGCCGTTGGTTACCCACCAGATAAAGGTGACTCTGTTACCAGCGGGAACATTTACGGTGG
>NZ_JBFTLN010000118.1:0-359 GCF_056396465.1 Chitinophaga sp. 05T412 | reverse complement strand
GGTCAGGTCGGCGGCGTCATGCGCGCCCTTCTCGAGGAGCGCGACTTCCCGGTCACGCAGGTGCGGTTCTTCGCGTCCGCCCGCTCGGCCGGCACGACGCTCCCGTTCAAGGGTGAGGACGTCGTCGTCGAGGACTCCGCGACAGCCGACTTCTCGGGCATCGACATCGCCCTCTTCAGCAACGGCGGCGCCGCGTCCAAGGAGCTCGCCCCCAAGGTCGCCGCCGCCGGCGCGACCGTCATCGACAACTCGAGCGCGTGGCGCAAGGACCCCGAGGTGCCGCTCGTCGTCTCCGAGGTCAACGCGGGCGACCTCGACACGATCCCCAAGGGCATCGTCGCCAACCCGAACTGCACAAC
>NZ_JBFTLN010000117.1:0-360 GCF_056396465.1 Chitinophaga sp. 05T412 | reverse complement strand
GCCATGCACCCACGCTAACCGAGGCGGCACACCGAGTACGCGTGCGCACGGGCTACGGCGTGAGCCACACGCTCGATCTCGGCCCGGTCGACGCACCGGGCGCCGACCGGTATGGCGCCGCCCTGGCACTCCTCGGCATCGCGCCGACCGACCTTCTCGACCTCCTATGAACCGCGCGGACGCCTAGGCCTCGACGTCCGCGTCGTCGGGCGTCTCCCCCGTCGCACCGTCGCGCAGCTCGCGCCACAGGTCGAGGTGGCCGGCGTGCCGGGCGTACTCCTGGAGGAGGTGGAGCAGCACCCACTGCAGCTGGGGCGCGGACCCCGGGTCGGTGAAGCGCCCCCCGACAGCGGCGTGGTC
>NZ_JBFTLN010000116.1:0-370 GCF_056396465.1 Chitinophaga sp. 05T412 | reverse complement strand
GGTCGAGCCAGCGGGACGTGACGACCTTGCCGCGGGTGAAGAAGTGCACGCCCTCCATGCCGTGGGCGTGGGTGTCGCCGAAGAGCGAGTTCTTCCAGCCGCCGAACGAGTAGTACGAGACGGGCACGGGGATCGGCACGTTGACGCCGACCATGCCGACCTCGACCTGGCGCTGGAACTTGCGGGCCGCGCCCCCGTCGTTGGTGAAGATCGCGGTGCCGTTGCCGTAGGGGTTGCTGTTGATGAGCTTCAGTCCCTCGTCGTAGGAGCCGACGCGCACGACCGACAGCACCGGACCGAAGATCTCGTCGTCGTAGACCKWCATGCCYGGCTTCACGCCGTCGAAGAGGGTCGGCGCGAGGAAGTAGCC
>NZ_JBFTLN010000115.1:0-373 GCF_056396465.1 Chitinophaga sp. 05T412 | reverse complement strand
CCCCAGAGCGCGGTGCGTGGCACGGTGTGGGCCTTCAGGTCGGCGAGCGCGGCCGACGACGGCGCGAGCGTGAGGTCGGCCCACGAGTGGATCCGCCGGATCCAGCGCCAGGTCGTCGCCGCGGCCGCGGCGCCCGCAGCGCCGGGAGTGTGCTGGCGCACGTACGCGGGCATGTCGGTCTGGAAGACGGCGACGGTCGGCAGGCCGAGGCCCCGCGCTGCCGCCAGGCCACGCGCCCCGAGCACGAAGGGGCTCGCGACGTGGACGACGTCGGGAGCGAAGTCCTCGAGCACCCGCTCGATCTCGGGTGTCGGCAGCCCGACGTCGAACTGGCGCACGGGCAGCGAGGCGACGCGGTGCACCGCGGCACCGC
>NZ_JBFTLN010000114.1:0-373 GCF_056396465.1 Chitinophaga sp. 05T412 | reverse complement strand
TAGACAGATCCGTAGCTCAGCCTGGTTAGAGCACTACACTGATAATGTAGGGGTCAGCAGTTCAAATCTGCTCGGGTCTACAATGATTACGGGGGATTAGCTCAGTTGGCTAGAGCACCTGCCTTGCACGCAGGGGGTCATCGGTTCGAATCCGATATCCTCCACTTAATCACCTTAGTTCTTCTAAAAATAACAAGATGTKTRACTAAAGAGTYACRGAGATCGGATCTCACACATCATCTAGCAGTTAGTAATAACTGATAAGTTCTTTGAAAGATTGGAAACAACAGCACGATTTGAAATAGTGATATTTTGAATCAAACAGGTAATGTACAGCTATACATAATTAAAATGATCCGATTGATTTCGAGAG
>NZ_JBFTLN010000113.1:0-378 GCF_056396465.1 Chitinophaga sp. 05T412 | reverse complement strand
GCCGAGATCTGCCACGTCCCCATGTTTCGCCTCCATCCGAAACGTTAGCGTCCCGGGTGCCGCACCCGGCACGGTGAGGGCGTGAAGACGTACCGCCAGCTGTTCGCCGTGCCCGAGTTCCGCGTCCTCTTCCTCGTCCAGTGCCTCAACATCGGGGCGTATGCCGTCGCGTCCCTCGCGCTCGGCACGATCACCTTCGCGGCCACCGGGTCGCCGGTCCTCACGGCGCTCGCGATGTTCGGCGCACCGCTGATGCGCATCGTGGGGCAGGCGCTCTTCGGCTCGGGCTCCGACCTCGTGCGCCCCCGGACGGCCCTGGTGCTCGTCGCGTCGACGACGCTCGTCACGGACCTGCTCCAGGCGATCCCGGGACTGGCG
>NZ_JBFTLN010000112.1:0-378 GCF_056396465.1 Chitinophaga sp. 05T412 | reverse complement strand
GTAAATCTCCAAACACCTTTACCACCGAAGGTAGTAGTCGGATCATTTCCTTTAATGGTGAAAGTAGCATTATTACACTGTGCTGCCACACTATCAACTTTGGCAACCACCGGTTTAGGATAGTTTACCACAGAAACGGCTGCACTGGTTGAATCACAGACGCCGTTGGTCACCCACCAGATAAAGGTTACTCTGTTACCAGCAGGAACAGTTACTGTGGTCGTTGCTTTSGTGCTATCGGTGATGGTTACACCCGGAGTAGGGGTAAATCTCCAAACACCTTTACCACCGAAGGTAGTAGTCGGATCATTTCCTTTAATGGTGAAAGTAGCATTATTACACTGTGCTGCCACACTATCAACTTTGGCAACCACCGGT
>NZ_JBFTLN010000111.1:0-378 GCF_056396465.1 Chitinophaga sp. 05T412 | reverse complement strand
GGCCCGGGCCGTCAACCGGATCCTCGTGTTCACCGACCCCTGGGGCTTCCGCCACGAGGTGACCTGGGGCCAGAGCCACGTGCGCTCGTCGTTCCGACCGGGCCGCGCCATCACCGGCTTCGTCACCGGCGCGCAGGGCCTCGGCCACGTGCTGCTGCTCATGCCCGACATCGAGGCGGGCCACGAGTTCTTCACGAAGCTCGGCTTCCGGCTCTCCGACAAGATCATCGTGCCGGGCCGGCTCAACGCGCGCTTCTACCACTGCAACGCGCGGCACCACACGCTCGCGCTGGGGCAGTGCCCGCCCGGTGTGGCCGGGCTCAACCACCTGATGATCCAGGTGGGCTCGATCGACGACGTCGGCACGGGCTACGAGAT
>NZ_JBFTLN010000110.1:0-380 GCF_056396465.1 Chitinophaga sp. 05T412 | reverse complement strand
GGATACTCGGTCGCGACCCGCAGGGTGGTGATGCCGCCCATGGAGTTGCCGATGAAGGCCGCCTGCTCGATGCCGAGCGCGTCGAGCAGGTCGACGGCGGCCCGGGCGTGGTCCGACTCCTCGCGGGTGATCGCCGGCGACCGGCCCCAGCCGGGCATGTCGGGGGCGATGACGTGGAAGTGCTCGGCCAGGACCTCGATGTTGGTCTTGAAGTTGCTCCACCCCGTCGCTCCCGGTCCGGAGCCGTGCAGGAGCACCACCGCCGGCGATGCCGGGTCGCCGGCCTCGCAGAAGTGGATCGTGCCGGAAGCCGTCTCGAGCGTTCGGCTCGTCTGCTCGGATGTCAGCGTCATTGCTGCCTCTCTCGACCGGGCTGGAGG
>NZ_JBFTLN010000109.1:0-383 GCF_056396465.1 Chitinophaga sp. 05T412 | reverse complement strand
GAAGTCGGCAACCGCAAGGAACCGCCTAGGGTAAAATCGGTAATTGGGGCTAAGTCGTAACAAGGTAGCCGTATCGGAAGGTGCGGCTGGAATACCTCCTTTTTAGAGCTCATTAACCTGAGTGAGCTGTTGTTTCCTTCTTTTAATTTTATTAGTTCTTTTATAGAAATCATTCGCCAAGTTGGTAATATGGACTGGATCGGTTAGAGAGATTGAAACCGCCAACCGGCAACCTAGACAGATCCGTAGCTCAGCCTGGTTAGAGCACTACACTGATAATGTAGGGGTCAGCAGTTCAAATCTGCTCGGGTCTACAATGATTACGGGGGATTAGCTCAGTTGGCTAGAGCACCTGCCTTGCACGCAGGGGGTCATCGGTTCGA
>NZ_JBFTLN010000108.1:0-397 GCF_056396465.1 Chitinophaga sp. 05T412 | reverse complement strand
CGCGCAGCTTGTGCGTGATGAAGACGATGGACGTGCCGCTGGCGGCGAGGTCCTTCATGACGGACAGGAGCTCGTCGGTCTCCTGGGGCGTGAGGACGGCCGTCGGCTCGTCGAGGATGAGCAGGTCGACGCGCCGTGAGAGCGCCTCGAGGATCTCGACGCGCTGCTGGGTGCCGACGGGGAGGTCCTCGATCTCGACGTCGGGGTCGACCTTGAGACCGTGCTTGGCCGACAGCTCGCGCACGAGCTTGCGGGCTCCGTCGATGTCGAGGACGCCGCGGCTCGTCGTCTCGTGGCCGAGGATCATGTTCTCGGCCACCGTCATGACGGGCACCAGCTGGAAGTGCTGGTGGACCATGCCGATGCCGCGACGGATGGCGTCGCGGGGGTCCTTGAC
>NZ_JBFTLN010000107.1:0-399 GCF_056396465.1 Chitinophaga sp. 05T412 | reverse complement strand
TGAGCAGTCGTTTGCCTCGCTGCTGGAACAAGTGAAGCATACCACGTTGTCAGCCTATGATCACCAGGAAGTACCCTTTGAGAAAGTGGTGGAAGCAGTGGTGCGTGAACGGGATGTAAGCCGTCATCCGTTGTTCCAGGTGATGTTCGAGTTACAGAACACCCCGGAAGTACCAGACCTGGAGCTGAACGGGCTGCGGTTATCACAGGAGAGTTTATCGCATAGCACCACACAATTCGATCTGACTTTATCGCTGGAAGAAAGCGCAACAGGACTGAGCGGGTATATAGAATATTGCGCGGACCTGTTCACTGGCGCTACAATAGCAGGGCTGCAGCGTCACTATGAGCAGCTGCTCTGGTCTGTAGTAAATAACCCTGCCGAAGAAACGGGTTTGCT
>NZ_JBFTLN010000106.1:0-400 GCF_056396465.1 Chitinophaga sp. 05T412 | reverse complement strand
GACTACCTCGATGACGCCGTCGCAGCCCTTCGCGAGGCCGGCGTCCGTGCGGAGGTCGACCATTCCGATGAGCGCATGCAGAAGAAGATCCGCAACCACACCACGGGCAAGGTCCCGCTCATCCTGATCGCGGGGGAGCAGGACCGGGCCGCCGGCACGGTGTCGTTCCGCTTCCGCGACGGAACTCAGGAGAACGGCGTGCCACTCGCCGACGCCGTCGACCGGGTGCGCCGGGCGATCGAGAGCCACGTGCTGATCCAGACGGCGGGCGATCTGGCATGACCGTCGACGGGGACGCCGCCGCCCAGGATGCGCGGCTGGAAGACGCTGCGCACCTGGCCGGCGTCCCAGACGAGTTCCAGCGCCTCTGGGTGCCGCACCGGATGACCTACATCCAGGC
>NZ_JBFTLN010000105.1:0-400 GCF_056396465.1 Chitinophaga sp. 05T412 | reverse complement strand
GTAACTGTTCCTGCTGGTAACAGAGTAACCTTTATCTGGTGGGTAACCAACGGCGTCTGTGATTCRACCAGTGCAGCCGTTTCTGTTGTAAACTATCCTAAACCGGTGGTTGCCAAAGTTGATAGTGTGGCAGCACAGTGTAATAATGCTACATTCACTATTAAAGGAAATGATCCTACTACTACCTTCGGTGGTAAAGGTGTTTGGAGATTTACSCCTACTCCGGGTGTAACCATCACYGATAGCACKAAAGCAACGACCACCGTAACTGTTCCTGCTGGTAACAGAGTAACCTTTATCTGGTGGGTAACCAACGGCGTCTGTGATTCAACCAGTGCAGCCGTTTCTGTTGTAAACTATCCTAAACCAGTGGTTGCCAAAGTTGATAGTGTGGCAGCAC
>NZ_JBFTLN010000104.1:0-401 GCF_056396465.1 Chitinophaga sp. 05T412 | reverse complement strand
GCACCCATTTGTGCAGGCTTGTTAGCCGCGAGGGTGAAAATGGAATCATTACAGTGTTTTTGTTCAGGACCAGCTACTGAAGTAGAAGGCACTTCGAAGTTGGTGAGTTTCACCTGGCTGGTAGTAGCGGCACARGTACCGTTGGTAATGGTCCATACCAGTGTAGCGGTATGACCRGCCAGCAGKGTCACTTTAGAATTGAATAAAGTGGTATCTGCAATAGTGATCCATGATTGTTTACCACCAACAATGGTCCATGCACCGTATGCACCCATTTGTGCAGGCTTGTTAGCCGCGAGGGTGAAAATGGAATCATTACAGTGTTTTTGTTCAGGACCAGCTACTGAAGTAGAAGGCACTTCGAAGTTGGTGAGTTTCACCTGGCTGGTAGTAGCGGCACA
>NZ_JBFTLN010000103.1:0-402 GCF_056396465.1 Chitinophaga sp. 05T412 | reverse complement strand
CTCTCGAAATCAATCGGATCATTTTAATTATGTATAGCTGTACATTACCTGTTTGATTCAAAATATCACTATTTCAAATCGTGCTGTTGTTTCCAATCTTTCAAAGAACTTATCAGTTATTACTAACTGCTAGATGATGTGTGAGATCYRATCTCYGTGACTCTTTAGTCAAACATCTTGTTATTTTTAGAAGAACTTTTTRTTAGTATTTCGCGTCGTTTGCGTTGGGGTTGCAAAGGTAGTGATCTTTTWAWTAACCACCAAACATTTTACAACATTTTTTATATTTAATTATCTCGTTTTGAAGCATTTATATATTGGGAAAATGCATTTTAATACTTTGATAATCAACCCATTATTTTGCAAAGAACAMYWGCTTTTTGAAGCGGATGGCAAAGATAT
>NZ_JBFTLN010000102.1:0-403 GCF_056396465.1 Chitinophaga sp. 05T412 | reverse complement strand
GTCGTGGCCGGCGGCGGCGTCCACTACTCGGGCGCCGAGGAGGCGCTGCGCGCGTTCTGCGAGGCCACCGGCATCCCGGTGGGGGAGTCGCAGGCCGGCAAGGGCTCGCTCCCGCACGGCCACCCGCAGCAGATGGGCGCCGTCGGCTCGACGGGCACGACGGCCGCCAACGCGCTGGCCGCTGAGGCCGACGTCGTCATCGGCATCGGCACGCGCTGGAGCGACTTCACCACTGCGTCACGAACCGCCTTCCAGGACAATGCAGTCCGCTTCGTCAACATCAACGTCGCGCGTTTCGACGCGGGCAAGCACTCGGGCCTTTCGGTCGTCGCCGATGCGCGTGAGGCGCTGACCGCCCTGACGGCCGCCCTCGACGGGTATGCCGTCCCGTCCGACTACACGG
>NZ_JBFTLN010000101.1:0-403 GCF_056396465.1 Chitinophaga sp. 05T412 | reverse complement strand
CTCTACATCGGCTCCCTCGGGGCGCTCCTCGGCACCGGCCTGGCCGGCGTCCTCGGCATCCTGCTCGACCGGTCAGGTCGCGACCGGTCGTGACCGACCCGGCCGGTGACCGCGCCCCGAACGACACGCGGCGCACGGGCCCGCTCGCCGGGGTGCGGGTCGTCGAGCTGGCCGGCATCGGCCCCTCACCGTTCGCGGCGATGCTGCTCGCCGACCTCGGGGCCGACGTGATCCGCGTCGACCGACCCGGCGGCCCCTCGCTGCCCGTCCCCCTCGCGCCCGAAGCCGACGTGCTGCGGCGCGGGCGCCCGTCCGTCCTGCTGGATCTCAAGCACCCCGACGGCCTCGCCACCGCCCTCGCGCTCGTCGAGAGGGCCGACGTCCTCGTCGAGGGCTACCGGCC
>NZ_JBFTLN010000100.1:0-405 GCF_056396465.1 Chitinophaga sp. 05T412 | reverse complement strand
GAGCGGGCGTATGCCGTGCTGGCCGAGGTCAGCCCCGAGCTGGTGCGCGAGTTCACCTGACCGGCAAGCGGTTTCGGGCAAGCGCCGTCGGCTGCTCAGTCCTCGAAGACGCGCCAGCAGATGTCGTTGCGGCGCGCCTGGTCCTCCAGCACGAGAGCCCTGACCCTCGGGTGGAGCTGGTCGCGCTGCCAGTCGCGTTCGCGTCGTCCCGCCTCGATGTCGCGCTGGTCCGCTGCCTGGGCGGCCTTGATCGCGTAGGCCGCGGCGCCGAGGTCATGCTCCGGCACGTGGCCCACGCACGCGGCCTGTCCGGCGGCATACGCGGCGAATCGTGCAGCCCCTCGAAGGGGGCGGGCAGCGCCCATGGCGTGCCCACCGAGGGCGCGCGCATCCATCATCTTCAGG
>NZ_JBFTLN010000099.1:0-416 GCF_056396465.1 Chitinophaga sp. 05T412 | reverse complement strand
GGAATCATTACAGTGTTTCTGCTCAGGACCAGCCACTGAAGTAGAAGGCACTTCATAGTTGGTCAGTTTCACCTGAGAAGTGGTAGCGGCACAGGTACCGTTGGTAATGGTCCATACCAGTGTAGCGGTATGACCAGCCAGCAGGGTCACTTTGGTATTGTATGCAGAAGTATCTGCAATAGTGATCCATGATTGTTTACCACCAACAATGGTCCATGCACCGTATGCACCCATTTGTGCAGGCTTGTTAGCCGCGAGGGTGAAAATGGAATCATTACAGTGTTTCTGYTCAGGACCAGCYACTGAAGTAGAAGGCACTTCATAGTTGGTCAGTTTCACCTGAGAAGTGGTAGCGGCACAGGTACCGTTGGTAATGGTCCATACCAGTGTAGCGGGTAGCGGTATGACCAGCCAGC
>NZ_JBFTLN010000098.1:0-418 GCF_056396465.1 Chitinophaga sp. 05T412 | reverse complement strand
ATGCGGAGCAGCCCCGCCTCCGGCACGGGCTCGCGGGCTCCCGCGCCGCTCACCGACCACACGTCGCCGGCGATGCAGAGCACGACGACCAGACCGGCCCACGTGCGTCGACGGCGGATGGCCTGCCGTTGAGCCGGGGTGGGCCGGCGTTCCACGCTGCCTCGCGCCATGTGGCTCACGCTAGGTCACCTACCCGCCCTAGGCAGGGAGCGCACCCGGGACGCGCGGGAGAGCGGGCCAGGGCCATGCCGATTTGGTCGTGGGGGGCGCACCCCGTACTCTGGTCAACGACCAATGACCGCCGGTTGGAGGCGTGGGCAACCACGATCTCTCGAAGGTCCCGCACGATGCGGGCAGCCAGCGCAGGACACTCAGCCTCACGGCATACGTCGAGTATGCCGCCTCGAGCCCCGAGCGC
>NZ_JBFTLN010000097.1:0-422 GCF_056396465.1 Chitinophaga sp. 05T412 | reverse complement strand
GTAGCGGCACAAGTGCCGTTAGTGATTGTCCATACCAGTGTAGCGGTATGACCAGCCAGCAGGGTCACTTTGGTATTGTATGCAGAAGTATCTGCAATAGTGATCCATGATTGTTTACCACCAACAATGGTCCAAGCGCCGTATGCACCCATTTGCGCAGGCTTGTTAGCTGCGAGCGTGAAGATGGAGTCATTACAGTGTTTTTGTTCAGGACCTGCCACTGAAGTAGAAGGCACTTCGTAGTTGGTGAGTTTCACCTGGCTGGTAGTAGCGGCACAAGTGCCGTTAGTGATTGTCCATAYCAGTGTAGCGGTATGACCAGCCAGCAGGGTCACTTTGGTATTGTATGCAGAAGTATCTGCAATAGTGATCCATGATTGTTTACCACCAACAATGGTCCATGCACCGTATGCTCCGAACTG
>NZ_JBFTLN010000096.1:0-425 GCF_056396465.1 Chitinophaga sp. 05T412 | reverse complement strand
GGGCGAGGACGCCGACAAGGAGATCTACGCGGTCTCGCGGCTCGCCGGCGGCAGCGACGACGACGCGCGCTGGGGCCTGCACTTCGACATGACCGTGCCGTTCGCGCGCTACGTGCTCGAGAACGCCGGCAAGCTCTCGTTCCCCTTCCGGCGCTACCAGATCCAGAAGGCTTGGCGCGGAGAGCGCCCGCAGGAAGGCCGCTACCGCGAGTTCACGCAGGCCGACATCGACGTCGTCGACGTGGGCGACCTGTCGCCGCACTTCGAGGCGGAGATGCCGCTCGTCATCGCAGACGTGTTCAGCAAGTTCCCCGTCGGTGACTTCGTCATCCAGGTCAACGACCGCAAGATCCCCAACGGCTTCTACCAGGGCATCGGCATCACCGACGTCATCGGCACCCTGCGCATCGTCGACAAGCTCGACA
>NZ_JBFTLN010000095.1:0-427 GCF_056396465.1 Chitinophaga sp. 05T412 | reverse complement strand
TCTACGAGCCGCGGCCTCACGGTCGGCTGCCAGGCAGGCACGAGTGAGCCGCTGGCGGAACAGTGTCGGCGAGGGAGGCGCATCGTCCTTCGACCGGAGTGCCGCCTCGACGATGTCGGGCCCGGCCTCGGCCGGCAGCTGCCGGATCTCGTGCTCGACGGTGCACGCTCGGTAGAGGCTCACCTCCCCGCGGGACAGGCGAGCTCGCAGCTCAGCGGCGCCCGGACTGCGGGTGGTCGCCAGGTCGAGACGAGCGCCCACCTCGTGCTGACCGAGACCGGTMGCCGTGGCGACCTCGAGCACGGTGAGCTCTGCGGGGTCGACCCAGCCCGGCGGTCGCGCCCGACCGAGCGCGGCGAATCGCGCCTGCTCCCCCGCCTCGATGTCGGACTGGAGCCTCGCGAGCGACTCCAGAGCGACTCCGTCG
>NZ_JBFTLN010000094.1:0-428 GCF_056396465.1 Chitinophaga sp. 05T412 | reverse complement strand
GTGCACGGCCTCCGGACCCCGCTCGCGCAACAGCGCCAGAGCCGCGTCGGCGATGCGTTCGTCGACACCGGCATCACGCGGTCGACCGGCCGCAGGAGACATCGCGAGTCCTTCCGGGAACAAAGCAGCGAGGATTTACGCTACACCTAACGTAGCGAAAATCGAGCGGCGCGGGGGACGAGATGAATCGAGCCGCGCGTCTTTCACCCACTAGTTGAAACTTCACTCACATCGGCATGCAATGCCGGAAAGGACGGTGGACGGCCATGGTCGTCTACAACGAGCTCGTCGCCATCACGGCGGGAGCGGGACTCATCGGCTTCGCGTGGTTCCTGACCCGACTCATCCGCGGGCTGCGAATCGACAGCGAGGGCTGGGCCGGCTTCTTCGGCGTCACCGGCGTGCTCCTGCTGGCCCTCGGCCTGCAC
>NZ_JBFTLN010000093.1:0-435 GCF_056396465.1 Chitinophaga sp. 05T412 | reverse complement strand
TACCGGCGCGTCTTTCACCGTTACCGTAACGGTGCTGCTGGCGCTTTGCCCTTTATCATCTGTGACGGTCAACTGAAAAACATATTGCCCGGCGGTAGTCAATTTTGTAATGCCCGTACTAAGTGCGGTGGCGCTGCCTATGGCTGCATCTACCGGACCAGACACCTGGCTCCACTGATAGGATACAAGAGTGCTGCCTGCGGCGGCGCTGGCGGTACCTGTCAATGTGGTAGCACTAACCGGTAAGGTGATGGTAACAGGAGTACCGGCACTCACCGTAGGCGGTATATTTACCGGCGCRTCTTTCACCGTTACCGTAACGGTGCTGCTGGCGCTTTGCCCTTTATCATCTGTGACGGTCAACTGAAAAACATATTGCCCGGCGGTAGTCAATTTTGTAACGTCTGTACTAAGTGTGGTGGCGCTGCCTATGGC
>NZ_JBFTLN010000092.1:0-436 GCF_056396465.1 Chitinophaga sp. 05T412 | reverse complement strand
GTGCCGACGCCGTCCTCGACCTCGAGCCGGACGAACTCGCCCATCAGGCGGTGGGGCCGGCGGGCGCGTCGTCGACGGGCAGCCAGGACTGGAAGAAGAAGCCGACGCTCTGGAGGATGTGGTTCACCGAGAGCGGCACGAGGATCTCGAGGTCGGCGTTCGGCGTGATGACGTGCTCCGCGGAGACGACGAGGCTCTCCTGCACGAGCGAGAGCTTGACGATGTTGAGCTGCATGGTGAGGTCGTTGCAGCGGGCGATGCGCTCGTTGCGGTCGGGCGAGACGGGCTCGGCGAGCTGCCACTGGCCGAAGAAGCGGACCAGTGCGAGGTCGCCCTCGGCCACGCGGGCGAAGAGCGTCGTGCTGGCGCCCTCGTCGTCGACGATGGCGAACTCGAGGTCACCGTCGCCGTCGATGGACGCCTCGATGCCGAGACC
>NZ_JBFTLN010000091.1:0-440 GCF_056396465.1 Chitinophaga sp. 05T412 | reverse complement strand
TTTCAGTTGACCGTCACAGATGATAAAGGGCAAAGCGCCAGCAGCACCGTTACGGTAACGGTGAAAGACGCGCCAGTAAATATACCGCCTACGGTGAGTGCAGGTACTCCTGTTACCATCACGTTACCCGTTAGTGCTACCACATTGACAGGCACCGCCAGCGCCGCCGCCGGCAGCACGCTTGTATCCTATCAGTGGAGYCAGGTGTCGGGTCCGGTRRATGCAGCCATAGGCAGCGCCACCRCACTTAGTACAGACGTTACAAAATTGACTACCGCCGGGCAATATGTTTTTCAGTTGACCGTCACAGATGATAAAGGGCAAAGCGCCAGCAGCACCGTTACGGTAACGGTGAAAGACGCGCCRGTAAATATACCGCCTACGGTGAGTGCAGGTACTCCTGTTACCATCACGAGTGCAGGTACTCCTGTTACCATCAC
>NZ_JBFTLN010000090.1:0-440 GCF_056396465.1 Chitinophaga sp. 05T412 | reverse complement strand
TACCGGCGCGTCTTTCACCGTTACCGTAACGGTGCTGCTGGCGCTTTGCCCTTTATCATCTGTGACGGTCAACTGAAAAACATATTGCCCGGCGGTAGTCAATTTTGTAATGCCCGTACTKAGTGCGGTGGCGCTGCCTATGGCTGCATCTACCGGACCAGACACCTGGCTCCACTGATAGGATACAAGMGTGCTGCCRGCRGCGGCGCTGGCSGTACCTGTCAATGTGGTAGTACTAACGGGTAAGGTGATGGTAACAGGAGTACCTGCACTCACTGTAGGCGGTATATTTACCGGCGCGTCTTTCACCGTTACCGTAACGGTGCTGCTGGCGCTTTGCCCTTTATCATCTGTGACGGTCAACTGAAAAACATATTGCCCGGCGGTAGTCAATTTTGTAAYGYCYGTACTAAGTGCGGTGGCGCTGCCTATGGCTGCAT
>NZ_JBFTLN010000089.1:0-441 GCF_056396465.1 Chitinophaga sp. 05T412 | reverse complement strand
TACCACGTCCTTCTTCGCCTCTTAGATCCTAGGCATCCACCATGCGCTCTTATTCGCTTTAAAAAATTTAGTATTCAAATACTACTATTTCGAATACAACTTGCATTTCCCAATATGTCAAAGAACTTTTAATCACTGATCTCTTTTGCAAGATTTCATTTCCGTGATTATTGCCGATGTGTGAGATCTGATCTCTGTGACTCTTTAGCCAAACATCTGTTATTATTATAAGAACTTTTATTCCGTATCGCGTTGTTTGCGTTGGGGTTGCAAAGGTAGTGATCTTTTATTTAACCACCAAACATTTTACAACATTTTTTATATTTAATTATCTCGTTTTGAAGCATTTATATATTGGGAAAATGCATTTTAATACTTTGATAATCAACCCATTATTTTGCAAAGAACACTAGCTTTTTGAAGCGGATGGCAAAGATATAT
>NZ_JBFTLN010000088.1:0-445 GCF_056396465.1 Chitinophaga sp. 05T412 | reverse complement strand
GGAAAGAAGTGAGCGAATGATCATTGCTTTGCTGGCGGTGCTGAAGTCAGGTGGGGCTTATGTTCCCATTGATCCTGACTTTCCGCAGGAACGTATTGATTATATCCTGTCGGACAGTGGCTGCAAAGTGTTGATCGATGAAGGGGAGCTGTTGCGTTTTAAAGCAGTGCAATCAGCATACAGCACCACAACGCCAGCTATTATTAACCAGCCCCACGACCTGGCTTACGTGATCTACACTTCAGGCTCCACGGGTCGTCCTAAAGGTTGTATGCTGGAACACCGTGGTGTGGTGAACCGTTTGGAGTGGATGTGGCAGCATTACAATTTTACGTCTGCAGACATCATTTTACAGAAGACCACTTTCACTTTTGATGTATCGGTATGGGAACTGTTTCTGCCACTGTGCTGGGGCGCCCGTATGGGTGCTGGGGCGCCCGTATGG
>NZ_JBFTLN010000087.1:0-446 GCF_056396465.1 Chitinophaga sp. 05T412 | reverse complement strand
CATCCTGATATGGATGCGGCGATCGTTATTGCGAGGGAAGACCAGACGGGTACAAAAAACCTGGTAGGTTATATCGTCAGCAAAAAAGCGATCGGGCTTACCGATCTGCGTCAGTGGCTGGCTGGTAGCCTGCCTGCTTATATGATCCCTGCTTACTTCGTGCAACTGGACAGCTTACCACTGAATGCCAACGGTAAAGTAGACCGCCGGCAGCTGCCCGCTCCGGAAGACTTTGGACTACCCACCGGTACTACGTATATACCTGCCCGTAATACAACAGAAGCGCAGCTGATCTCCATCTGGGAGCAGGTACTTGGCAGAACGCAGATCGGTGTTAAAGATAACTTCTTTGAGCTGGGAGGCCATAGCCTGAAAGCCACGAGACTGGCCAGTTTGATCCACAAGGCCTTTGAAGTGAAGCTGCCATTAAAAGTACTTTTTTCCAA
>NZ_JBFTLN010000086.1:0-450 GCF_056396465.1 Chitinophaga sp. 05T412 | reverse complement strand
TCATATTTGAGCCACGGCAGGATGGACTACATCTCAGCATAGAATATAACAGTGACCTGTTTTACCATGATACCGTACTCACAATAGCAACACACCTGGATCAGCTGCTGGCAGCTATTCTTAAAAATCCGGCCACCGCTATCGGGCAGCTGGATTATTTAAGTGAAACAGAAAAATCGCATCTACTTTATAGTTTTAATGATACGGCTGCTGCTTACCCGGAAGATAAAACCCTGGTGCACCTATTCGCAGAACAGGTAGCAAAAACACCGGATGCAGTAGCGTTGGTATTTGAAGATGTCTCCCTTACTTATCAGCAACTGGATGAGCAATCTAACCAGTTGGCCCATTACCTGCGTAATCAATATGAAGTTGTTGCAGATGACCTGGTGGGCATAAAACTGGATCGTAGCGAATGGCTGCTGATTGTAATATTGGGGATCTTAAAGT
>NZ_JBFTLN010000085.1:0-454 GCF_056396465.1 Chitinophaga sp. 05T412 | reverse complement strand
GTGCCCCGGCGGGGGTCAGCCGCCGAAGCGGCGGTGCCGGCCGGCATACGCCCGGAGCGCCAGCAGGAAGTCGACGTGGCGGAAGTCGGGCCAGTACGCCTCGCAGAAGTAGAACTCGGAGGTGGCGCTCTGCCAGAGCAGGAAGCCGCCGAGGCGCTGCTCGCCGGAGGTGCGGATGACGAGATCGGGGTCGGGCTGACCCTTGGTGTAGAGGTGCCCGGCGATGTCGTCGGCGGTCAGGCCGGCGGCGATCTGCTCGATGGACTCGCCGGCCGCGGCCCGCTCGAGCAGCAGGTCGCGCACCGCGTCGGCGATCTCGCGGCGGCCGCCGTAGCCGACGGCGACGTTGACCGTCATGCCGTCGACGTCCTTGGTGCGCCGGGCCGAGTCCCTGAGGCTGTCGGCGGTCTCGCGCGGGAGCAGGTCACGCGCGCCGACGATCTTCAGGTGCCAG
>NZ_JBFTLN010000084.1:0-454 GCF_056396465.1 Chitinophaga sp. 05T412 | reverse complement strand
GCGGTGGCCTACACCAACCTGACGACCGGGACCCGCCTGACCGATGCCCACAACGGTCTGCGCGTGCTGAGCCGCGACGTCGTCGAGCGTCTCGACATCACCCAGAACCGGATGGCCCACGCCTCCGAGATCGTCGCCCAGATCGGCTCGATGCGCTTCGACGGCGCCCGGGTCGCCTATGCGGAGGAACCCGTGCACATCCTCTACACCGACTACTCCAGGGCCAAGGGCCAGTCGCTCTGGAACGCCGTCAACATCCTCGCGGAGCTGATCTGGCGATGAGCCGGCAGAGCGTCATCCAGATCCTGCTCATCGCAGCGGTGCTCGTCATCGCCTGGCGGCTGCTCATCGGCTCGGGGCAGCGCACCCAGGCCCTCCGCCGGCTGGGGCTGCTCTTCCTGCTCGGCCTCGTCATCTACTCGATCATCGACCCGAGCAAGACGTGGACCAACCT
>NZ_JBFTLN010000083.1:0-455 GCF_056396465.1 Chitinophaga sp. 05T412 | reverse complement strand
CTTCGCCTCTTAGATCCTAGGCATCCACCATGCGCTCTTATTCGCTTTAAAAAATTTAGTATTCAAATACTACTATTTCGAATACAACTTGCATTTCCCAATATGTCAAAGAACTTTTAATCACTGATCTCTTTTRCAAGATTTCATTTSYGTGATTATTGYCGATGTGTGAGATCYGATCTCTGTAACTCTTTAGYTACACATCTTCATTAAAGATTGAAAAGAACTTGAAAAACTTTAAACATTGCTGTTTTAAGTTTTCTGCTCTATYCGCTTTGGCGTGTAGCCRTCTRCGTTAGTAGCAATAAATTAAAAGAAGGAAACAACAGCTYACTCAGGTTAATGAGCTCTAAAAAGGAGGTATTCCAGCCGCACCTTCCGATACGGCTACCTTGTTACGACTTAGCCCCAATTACCGATTTTACCCTAGGCGGTTCCTTGCGGTTGCCGACTTC
>NZ_JBFTLN010000082.1:0-461 GCF_056396465.1 Chitinophaga sp. 05T412 | reverse complement strand
TCTTAGATCCTAGGCATCCACCATGCGCTCTTATTCGCTTTAAAAAATTTAGTATTCAAATACTACTATTTCGAATACAACTTGCATTTCCCAATATGTCAAAGAACTTTTAATCACTGATCTCTTTTACAAGATTTCATTTGCGTGATTATTGTCGATGTGTGAGATCCGATCTCTGTAACTCTTTAGTTACACATCTTCATTAAAGATTGAAAAGAACTTGATGCTGATTATTCATCCGGCGTGTAGCCGTCTGCGTTAGCAGCAAATAAATTAAAAGAAGGAAACAACAGCTCACTCAGGACAATGAGCTCTAAAAAGGAGGTATTCCAGCCGCACCTTCCGATACGGCTACCTTGTTACGACTTAGCCCCAATTACCGATTTTACCCTAGGCGGTTCCTTGCGGTTGCCGACTTCAGGTCCCCCCGGCTTTCATGGCTTGACGGGCGGTGGGCGGTG
>NZ_JBFTLN010000081.1:0-470 GCF_056396465.1 Chitinophaga sp. 05T412 | reverse complement strand
CAGCAGGGCGAGCCCGTGCTTGCACGGGAACTTGCGGCTCGGGCACGAGCAGCGGAACGCGGGACCGGTGAGGTCGACGCTCACCTGGTAGGGCGTCTTGCCCGACCCCTGGCACTTGCCCCAGACGAGCACGTCGGTCGACCCGGTGTCGGACCACGGGCCGGGGCGCGCGAGCCTGCGGGCAGCCGCCAGCGACAAGGCGTCGGGGGCCAGGCCGGCCACCTGGGCTGGAGTCCATCGGGTCATGACTGGCACATCATGACCCACGCCTCCCACAGCGGGGGCGCAGTCAGCGCACCGCGTCGGCCGTCCTCGACCGTGAGGGCGCGTCGCTCGCGCCGGGCAGCACCGCGAGGGCGACCGTCAGGGCCACGGCGGCGAGGCCGACGACGGACGCCACGACCGCCCCCCACCCCCGGTCCGACCACGCGTAGCCGAGCACCCAGCCGACGACGGCCGAGCCGCTGTAG
>NZ_JBFTLN010000080.1:0-473 GCF_056396465.1 Chitinophaga sp. 05T412 | reverse complement strand
TTCTTTGAGCTGGGAGGCCATAGCCTGAAAGCCACGAGACTGGCCAGTTTGATCCACAAGGCMTTTGAAGTGAAGCTGCCATTAAAAGTACTTTTTTCCAACAGTATACTAGAAGAGCAGGCGTTACTGATTGCAAAATCRCGTAAAACCGCTTTTGCACAGATTGCGCGGGCGCCACAACAGGCAGCTTATCCTTTATCGTCTTCCCAGCGTCGTTTATGGGTATTRAGCCAGTTTGAAGAAGGTAGTGTGGCCTATAACATGCCAGGCGTTTATACGCTGACCGGCGAGTTAAACATCGCTCAACTGGAACATGCGTTTGATKTRYTSATTGAACGRCATGAAGTGCTGAGAACCATTTTTAAGGAAGATGAAGAGTATGGCGTACAACAATACATTCTTCCTGATATAGATTTCAGCATCCACTACAACACACAACCCACGGACTTATCTGCCGATATCCAGTCTGTATG
>NZ_JBFTLN010000079.1:0-476 GCF_056396465.1 Chitinophaga sp. 05T412 | reverse complement strand
GAGTCGCCCAGCCCGCGCGTCTACGGCGAGACGGCTGCGGCGGAGGGCCTGACCGCCTACGAAGCGCATCTCGGGCAGCCGTATGCCGCCCTGTCGAGCCAGCCGACCGACGGCACCTTCGTCGGCAGTGAGGTGTCGCCCTACGGGCCGACGCTCGGTGCGACCTACCCGGCTCTCGACGTCGACGCCGCGTTCGAGGCGGCCCGGGCGGCCATCCCCGCCTGGCGCGACGCCGGTCCGCAGGTGCGCGCCGCGGTGTGCGTCGAGATCGTCGACCGCATCAACAAGCGCAGCTTCGAGATCGCCAACGCCGTGATGCACACGTCGGGGCAGCCGTTCGTCATGTCGTTCCAGGCCGGCGGTCCGCACGCGCAGGACCGCGCCGTCGAGGCGGTTGCCGCTGCGCTCGTCGAGCAGGAGCGCGTGCCGGCCTCGGTCGTGTGGGAGAAGCCGGGGCGCGACCGCGAGGGCAACCC
>NZ_JBFTLN010000078.1:0-481 GCF_056396465.1 Chitinophaga sp. 05T412 | reverse complement strand
GACCCCCTGCGTGCAAGGCAGGTGCTCTAGCCAACTGAGCTAATCCCCCGTAATCATTGTAGACCCGAGCAGATTTGAACTGCTGACCCCTACATTATCAGTGTAGTGCTCTAACCAGGCTGAGCTACGGATCTGTCTATTTAGTCAAGGTTGGCGGATACTATCTCACTAACCGATCCAGTCCATAACCAACTTGGCTTAATAAATTAAAAGAACTTGAAAAACTTGAAACATTACTGTTTTCAGTTTTCTGCTCTATYCGCTTTGGCGTGTAGCCATCTGCGTTAGTAGCAAATAAATTAAAAGAAGGAAACAACAGCTTACTCAGGTTAATGAGCTCTAAAAAGGAGGTATTCCAGCCGCACCTTCCGATACGGCTACCTTGTTACGACTTAGCCCCAATTACCGATTTTACCCTAGGCGGTTCCTTGCGGTTGCCGACTTCAGGTCCCCCCGGCTTTCATGGCTTGACATGGCTTGA
>NZ_JBFTLN010000077.1:0-486 GCF_056396465.1 Chitinophaga sp. 05T412 | reverse complement strand
CATTTATATATTGGGAAAATGCATTTTAATACTTTGATAATCAACCCATTATTTTGCAAAGAACACTAGCTTTTTGAAGCGGATGGCAAAGATATAACCTTTATCATTCGCAGCAAAAATTATTTCAACTTAATTGCTATTTATTTTCTGTATTTCAATTTGATATTAAGCACCTGGCTTAAGTGTGTTTTCATTCTCTTTTAGAGAGATGAAAACGTTGATGACACCAATTGTAAAGTGTAAGTGGTAGGTTGTTGCCTAGCCTGGTGTGTCATCTGTTGCAGTAGTAATCTGCTTTTGTAAAGAACTGTGTCTGTTATTCTTTCGAGTCTCTACTCTTTAGTAAAGGCCTCTACTCTTAAAGAAAGAAAAAGCCTTAGTACACAAGTACTAAGGCTTTTCTTAATAAGTATGGCAGCTACCTACTCTCCCGCATGATTGTGCAGTACCATCGGCCATGAGGGGCTTAACTTCTCTGTTCGGAGA
>NZ_JBFTLN010000076.1:0-494 GCF_056396465.1 Chitinophaga sp. 05T412 | reverse complement strand
AAGGCACGCAAACGCTCCGGCGCACCGATATCATCTTTGTGGCAGAGCACCATACGGGCGCCCCAGCACAGTGGCAGAAACAGTTCCCATACCGATACATCAAAAGTGAAAGTGGTCTTCTGTAAAATGATGTCTGCGGGCGTAAAATTGTAATGCTGCCACATCCACTCCAAACGGTTCACCACACCACGGTGTTCCAGCATACAACCTTTAGGACGACCCGTGGAGCCGGAAGTGTAAATCACATAAGCCAGGTCGTGTGGCTGGTTAACAATAGCTGGCGTTGTAACCGGGTAGTTGGACTGCACTGCTTTAAAACGCAACAACTCTGCTTCATCAATCAGTACTTTGCAGCCACTGTCCGACAGGATATAATCAATACGTTCCTGCGGAAAGTCAGGATCAATGGGAACATAAGCCCCGCCTGACTTCAGCACCGCCAGCAAAGCAATGATCATTCGCTCACTTCTTTCCAGCTGCACCCCCACCAGGTC
>NZ_JBFTLN010000075.1:0-503 GCF_056396465.1 Chitinophaga sp. 05T412 | reverse complement strand
AGCGATGGTTGGTCAATGGGCGTATTGATCAAAGAGCTGCTGCATCTCTATCATGATAACAGTCCGCTGCCGGCATTGCCCATCCAATACAAGGATTATGCAGTATGGCAACAATCTTACGCAGACGATACCGCTAGAATTTATTGGCAGCAACAGTTTTCCGGTGAACTACCGGTGCTGGAGCTGGTGGCTGACAAGCCCCGTCCGGCAGTAAAAACCTACCGTGGCGGGATGGTCCAAAAAACAATAGACATCTCCGGTTTATCGGCGCTGTTACAACCTACGGGCAGTACGCTGTTCATGGGACTGGTAGCGGCGGTGAATACCTTACTGTATCGCTACAGCGGCCAGGAAGATATTATTTTGGGCAGCCCTGTTGCGGGCAGAGAACATGCAGACCTGGAAGGACAATTAGGTTTCTATGTGAACACGCTGGCGCTAAGGACCCGCTTCAGCGGCAGTGAGAGCTATCTGCAACTGCTGGAACAGGTGCGACAGGTAAC
>NZ_JBFTLN010000074.1:0-503 GCF_056396465.1 Chitinophaga sp. 05T412 | reverse complement strand
AGAAGTTATCTTTAACACCGATCTGCGTTCTGCCAAGCACCTGCTCCCAGATGGAGATCAGCTGCGCTTCTGTTGTATTACGGGCAGGTATATACGTAGTACCGGTAGTTAGTCCAAAGTCTTCCGGAGCGGGCAGCTGCCGGCGGTCTACTTTACCGTTGGCATTCAGTGGTAAGCTGTCCAGTTGCACGAAGTAAGCAGGGATCATATAAGCAGGCAGGGTGCCAGCCAACCACTGACGCAGATCGGAAAGCCCGATCGCTTTCTTGCTGACGATATAGCCTACCAGGTTTTTTGTACCCGTCTGGTCTTCCCTTGCAATAACGATCGCCGCATCCATATCAGGATGGCTTTGCAGCACACTGGAAATTTCTCCCAGCTCTATGCGGTAACCGCGGATCTTCACCTGGTCATCCTGACGACCCAGGTATTCAACATTGCCATCGGGCAGCCAGCGACCGATATCACCGGTGCGGTAAATGCGGCGACCAGCCGTAAAAGGA
>NZ_JBFTLN010000073.1:0-512 GCF_056396465.1 Chitinophaga sp. 05T412 | reverse complement strand
ACGACGACCTCGGCCGTTCGATCCGCGCAGCCGAGAAGGCGTTTGGCGACAAGCTCGCCCGCCGCTACCGCGCCTTCCTCGCCGAGGCCAACGCCACCGAGATCCCGGGCGAGCCCGACGAGGCGCTCATGCGCCGTGTCGCCGCCGGAGAGCTGCGGGCCGGCGCCGGTGAGAAGTCCGACGGCAAGAACACCGAGAGCGTCTTCAGCCTCGTGCGCCGCATCGGCCAGGCCAAGTCGCGCCTCGCCGCCGACTACGCGGCCCAGCTGTCGCACTCGGTGGGCAAGGTCGTGCTCTTCGCCAAGCACATCGACGTCATGGACACCGCCGAGCAGGTGCTCGCCGACGCAGGGCTGCGCACCGTCTCCATCCGCGGCGACCAGACGACGAAGCAGCGCACCGAGGCGATCGACGGGTTCCAGAAGGACCCCGAGGTCTCGGTCGCCGTCTGCTCGCTGCTCGCGGCCGGTGTGGGCATCAACCTGCACGCCGCCTCCAACGTCGTGCTCGCC
>NZ_JBFTLN010000072.1:0-514 GCF_056396465.1 Chitinophaga sp. 05T412 | reverse complement strand
GACTACGACGTTGATAGGTTACAGGTGTAAGGGTGGTAACATCGCAGCCGAGTAATACTAATTGCCCGTAAGCTTTAATTTTTTAAATATTACGCTMAAGAGTTTTGAATACAACTTTCCCGATATGTTATCTTATTAGTTTGCTGTAAAGCAAAGAAGATCTTATGGTGGTTTTGCCGAGGGTGTTCACCTCTTCCCATTCCGAACAGAGAAGTTAAGCCCCTCATGGCCGATGGTACTGCACAATCATGCGGGAGAGTAGGTAGCTGCCATACTTATTAAGAGAAGCCTTAGTACTTGTGTACTAAGGCTTTTTCTTTCTTTAAGAGTAGAGGCCTTTACTAAAGAGTAGAGACTCGAAAGAATAACAGAGACAGTTCTTTACAAAAGCAGATTACTACTGCAACAGATGACACACCARGCTAGGCAACAACCTACCACTTACACTTAACAATGGTGTCATCAACGTTTCCGACAAGGAAACACACTTAAGCCAGGTGCTTAATATCAAATT
>NZ_JBFTLN010000071.1:0-525 GCF_056396465.1 Chitinophaga sp. 05T412 | reverse complement strand
GCATGCGGAGCCAGTAGCGGCCCCGGGCCCGCATCGCTGCCTGGACGATGCCGTGGTTGACGTAGACGTCGCCGGCGAGGGCGTCGTTGTGGCAGACGGACAGCTGGTCGGGGTGGTCGCGAAGGTAGCTGCGGGCCCGGCGGGTGCCCACGGTGGAGAACCAGACGACCCGGGCGAGCAGGGACAGCCGGCCCGCCACTCCCCCGCTCGCGGTGGGCAGCCACGCACCCCCGGCCTCGTCGAGGGTGAAGCGACGCACGTCGACTCCTGCTCGGAGCCACTCCTGCTCGAGGTGGAAGGCCACCGCACCCACCCCGGTGCCCGGGCCGATCTCCGGGGTGATCTGGACGATGGTGGTCACGCGGCGGTCACCGACGCAGGTTGCACGCGGTCCGCCGACGCAGGCGTCGGACCGTGCTCGACCGACCTCTCAGCGTGCCTCTTGGCACCGAGACAGTTCCCGAGCACGACGAACGGCAGGGACCCCATGACGGCGGCCCAGAAGAGGTCGAACTGGCCCTGGAC
>NZ_JBFTLN010000070.1:0-570 GCF_056396465.1 Chitinophaga sp. 05T412 | reverse complement strand
CTGTTCCTGCTGGTAACAGAGTAACCTTTATCTGGTGGGTAACCAACGGCGTCTGTGATTCGACCAGTGCAGCCGTTTCTGTTGTAAACTATCCTAAACCGGTGGTTGCCAAAGTTGATAGTGTGGCGGCTCAGTGTAATAATGCTACGTTCACTATTAAAGGAAATGATCCGACTACTACCTTCGGTGGTAAAGGTGTTTGGAGATTTACCCCTACTCCGGGTGTAACCATCACCGATAGCACTAAAGCAACGACCACCGTAACTGTTCCTGCCGGTAACAGAGTAACCTTTATCTGGTGGGTAACCAACGGTGTGTGTGATTCGACCAGTGCAGCCGTTTCTGTTGTAAACTATCCTAAACCAGTGGTTGCCAAAGTTGATAGTGTGGCAGCACAGTGTAATAATGCCACGTTCACTATTAAAGGAAATGATCCTACTACTACCTTCGGTGGTAAAGGTGTYTGGAGATTTACTCCTACTCCGGGTGTAACCATCACTGATAGTACCAAGGCGACTACCACAGTAACTGTTCCTGCTGGTAACAGAGTAACCTTTATCTTTTATCTGG
>NZ_JBFTLN010000069.1:0-574 GCF_056396465.1 Chitinophaga sp. 05T412 | reverse complement strand
TGCGGTAAATGCGGCGACCAGCCGTAAAAGGATGCGGCACAAACTTCTCTGCCGTCAGCTCCGGTTTGTGCAGGTAGCCTCGGGCCAGCCCGTCGCCGCCAATGCAGATCTCTCCGGCCACGCCTACCGGCTGCACCGCGTTGTCTGCACCCAGCACATAGAGTTGTGTATTCCAGATAGGACGACCTATCGGAATGCGCTGATCTCCCGGGCGCGTAGCGTAATAAGTAACATCTACAGACGCCTCCGTAGGCCCGTACAGGTTATGTACCGGAGCGACCATACGGGCATACCAGTTACGCACCGTTTCGGCAGACAATGCCTCCCCGCTGGTCACGACCAGCCGAAGGCTATCTAAAGCAACACTAATATCTTCGTCTTCAAATAAAGCAGTAATAAAGGCATTGAACATACCGGGCACAAAATGCAGGCAGGTAATGCCATGATGCTGTATCAAGGCACGCAAACGCTCCGGCGCACCGATATCATCTTTGTGGCAGAGCACCATACGGGCGCCCCAGCACAGTGGCAGAAACAGTTCCCATACCGATACATCAAAAGTGAAAGTGGTCTT
>NZ_JBFTLN010000068.1:0-584 GCF_056396465.1 Chitinophaga sp. 05T412 | reverse complement strand
GGGACTATTTCACTAAGTGTGTAAACTTAAAAATCGGGGGATCAAATTAAAAGTTAGATTCTCACTCTTTTATCAAAAATAGTTAAAAACTGATTTAGGATCATGCCCCAGTTTCTAATGGGCATGGTCCATTTTTTTGATACTTCCCGTAATGCTAGGTACACAGACTTTAGCACAGCTTCATCTGTAGGGAAGGATAGTTTGTTTTTGGTATATTTTCTAATCTTACCATTCAGATTTTCAATGAGATTTGTTGTATAGATGATCTGTCTGATCTCCAGAGGGAAGTCAAAAAAGACAGTCAGTTCTTCCCAGTTTTCCCGCCAGCTTTTGATGGCATATGCGTACTTGGCGCTCCACTTAGCATCCAGGGCATCGAGACCAGCCATAGCAGCATCTCTATTGGGTGCTGCATAAACATCTTTCATGTCTGTTGTAAACTCYTTTTTATCTTTCCAGACTACATAGCGGCAGCTGTTACGTATCTGGTGTACGACACAAACCTGAGTGGCAGACTGTGGGAACACCGATTTGATGGTTTGAGTAAAGCCATTAAGATTATCCGTGGCCGTTATTAGAATATC
>NZ_JBFTLN010000067.1:0-585 GCF_056396465.1 Chitinophaga sp. 05T412 | reverse complement strand
CACTTTTGATGTATCGGTATGGGAACTGTTTCTGCCACTGTGCTGGGGCGCCCGTATGGTGCTCTGCCACAAAGATGATATCGGTGCGCCGGAGCGTTTGCGTGCCTTGATACAACGTCATGGCATCACCTGCCTGCATTTTGTGCCCGGCATGTTCAATGCCTTTATTACTGCTTTATTTGAAGACGAAGATATTAGTGTTGCTTTAGATAGCCTTCGGCTGGTAGTGACCAGTGGGGAGGCGTTGTCTGCCGAAACGGTGCGTAACTGGTATGCCCGTATGGCCGCTCCGGTACATAACCTGTACGGGCCTACGGAGGCGTCTGTAGACGTTACTTATTACGCCACGCGCCCGGGTGATCAGCGCATTCCGATAGGTCGCCCTATCTGGAATACACAACTCTATGTGCTGGGTGCAGACAACGCGGTGCAGCCGGTAGGCGTGGCCGGAGAGATCTGCATTGGCGGCGACGGGCTGGCCCGTGGTTACCTGAATAAACCGGAGCTGACGGCAGAGAAGTTTGTACCGCATCCTTTTACGGCTGGTCGCCGCATTTACCGCACCGGTGATATCGGTCGCTGGCT
>NZ_JBFTLN010000066.1:0-601 GCF_056396465.1 Chitinophaga sp. 05T412 | reverse complement strand
ACCACTGGTAAACCACATCAGATCTACCTGGTGCSTGGCTATCAGGGCAGAGAGCTGTTGCTCATCCAGCAGCGACTCCTGGCTGCACAGCACCAGTTTGCCGCCATGCAGCAGCATCGACCAATACTCAAAAGTAGTGGCATCAAAAGAAAGGGCTCCCGTAGACAACAATACTTCATCCCCTTTCAGCGTCACATACTGCTGTGCGGTTACCAATCTCACTACATTCTGATGCATCACCATCACTCCTTTCGGCATGCCCGTGGAACCAGAAGTGTACATCACATAAGCCAGGTCATGGGGTTGGTTAACAATAACCGGCGATGTGGTATCGTATCCTGATTGGATTGCTTTAAAACGCAACAGCTCCCCTTCATCGATCAACACTTTGCAGCCGGTATCCGACAGCATATAATCGATACGATCCGGCGGATAATCAGGATCGATGGGAACATAGGCCCCTCCTGACTTTAAGATCCCCAATATTACAATCAGCAGCCATTCGCTACGATCCAGTTTTATGCCCACCAGGTCATCTGCAACAACTTCATATTGATTACGCAGGTAATGGGCCAACTGGTTAGATTGCCTCATCCAGTTG
>NZ_JBFTLN010000065.1:0-619 GCF_056396465.1 Chitinophaga sp. 05T412 | reverse complement strand
CATCTAAGCGTGAAACCTGCTTCAAGATGAGTTTACTTTTAAGGGCCGTCGGAGACTACGACGTTGATAGGTTACAGGTGTAAGGGTRGTAAYATCGCAGCCGAGTAATACTAATTGCCCGTAAGCTTTAATTTTTTAAATATTACGCTCAAGAGTTTTGAATACAACTTTCCCGATATGTTATCTTATTAGTTTGCTGTAAYAGCAAAGAAGATCTTATGGTGGTTTTGCCGAGGGTGTTCACCTCTTCCCATTCCGAACAGAGAAGTTAAGCCCCTCATGGCCGATGGTACTGCACAATCATGCGGGAGAGTAGGTAGCTGCCATACTTATTAAGAAAAGCCTTAGTACTTGTGTACTAAGGCTTTTTCTTTCTTTAAGAGTAGAGACCTTTACTAAAGAGTAGAGACTCGAAAGAATAACAGAGACACAATTGGTGAAAGCAGGATGTTTATACATCTTCCACCCACTAACAGAGACAGTTCTTTACAAAAGCAGATTACTACTGCAACAGATGACACACCAGGCTAGGCAACAACCTACCACTTACACTTAACAATGGTGTCATCAACGTTTCCGACAAGGAAACACACTTAAGCCAGGTGCTTAATATCAAATT
>NZ_JBFTLN010000064.1:0-669 GCF_056396465.1 Chitinophaga sp. 05T412 | reverse complement strand
CTCTTTGATCAATACGCCCATTGACCAGCCATCGCTGATGATGTGATGCATCACATAGACAAACACCCACTGCCCTGCTGCTACTTCGTAGAGAGATGCCCGTAGTAAAGGGCCGGTAGACAGATCAAAAGGGGTATAACATACAGACTGAATATCGGCAGATAAGTCCGTGGGTTGTGTGATGTAGTGGATGCTGAAATCTATGGCAGGAAGAATGTACTGTTGTACACCATACTCTTCATCTTCCTTAAAAATGGTTCTCAGCACTTCATGCCGTTCAATGAGTACATCAAACGCATGTTCCAGTTGAGCGACGTTTAACTCGCCGGTCAGCGTATAAACGCCTGGCATGTTATAGGCCACACTACCTTCTTCAAACTGGCTCAATACCCATAAACGACGCTGGGAAGATGATAAAGGATAAGCCGCCTGTTGCGGCGCCCGCGCAATCTGTGCAAAAGCCGTTTTACGTGACTTTGCAATCAGTAACGCCTGCTCTTCTAGTATACTGTTAGAAAAAAGTATCTTTAATGGCAACTTCACTTCAAAGGCCTTGTGGATCAAACTGGCCAGTCTCGTGGCTTTCAGGCTATGACCTCCCAGCTCAAAGAAGTTATCTTTAACACCGATCTGCGTTCTGCCAAGCACCTGCTCCCAGATGGAGATCAG
>NZ_JBFTLN010000063.1:0-690 GCF_056396465.1 Chitinophaga sp. 05T412 | reverse complement strand
AGCGATGGTTGGTCAATGGGCGTATTGATCAAAGAGCTGCTGCATCTCTATCATGATAACAGTCCGCTGCCGGCATTGCCCATCCAATACAAGGATTATGCAGTATGGCAACAATCTTACGCAGACGATACCGCCAGAATTTATTGGCAGCAACAGTTTTCCGGTGAACTACCGGTGCTGGAGCTGGTGGCTGACAAGCCCCGTCCTGCAGTAAAAACCTACCGTGGCGGGATGGTACAAAAAACAATAGACATCTCCGGTTTATCGGCGCTGTTACAACCTACAGGCAGTACGCTGTTCATGGGACTGGTAGCAGCGGTAAACACCTTACTGTATCGCTATAGCGGCCAGGAAGATATTATCCTGGGTAGCCCTGTTGCCGGCAGAGAACATGCAGACCTGGAAGGACAATTAGGTTTCTATGTGAACACGTTGGCGCTAAGGACCCGCTTCAGCGGCAGTGAGAGCTATCTGCAACTGCTGGAGCAGGTGCGACAGGTGACGATGGCTGCTTATGAACATCAGTCGTATCCTTTTGATGAGCTGGTGGATACATTGCCACTGAAGCGTGACATGAGCCGCAGCGCCTTGTTTGATGTGATGGTGGTGTTACAGGAAACAGACCTTGATGAAGTGATTGCGGCCCAACAAAGTGGTGGTCTGCAAATAAATCCATATACAGATCTGAGT
>NZ_JBFTLN010000062.1:0-698 GCF_056396465.1 Chitinophaga sp. 05T412 | reverse complement strand
CGGATGACGGCTTACATCCCGTTCACGCACCACTGCTTCCACCACTTTCTCAAAGGGTACTTCCTGGTGATCATAGGCTGACAACGTGGTATGCTTCACTTGTTCCAGCAGCGAGGCAAACGACTGCTCACTGCTGACATGACTGCGCAGCACCAGCGTGTTCACAAAAAAGCCAATCAGGCCTTCCACATCCTCGCTGGTACGACCTGCCACAGATGTCCCCACACAGATGTCTTCCTGCCCGCTGTAGCGATGCAACAACACCTTGAAGGCCGACAGCAGCGTCATGAACAGCGTAGTGCCATGCTGACGGGACAACTGTTTTAACGGAGACAGCAACCGTTCGTCCAGCTGGAACCAGTGTATCCCACCCCGGCTGCTCTGCACCGACGGACGGATATAATCACCCGGAAGCTGTAGTGTCGTAAAGCCCTGCAGCCGCGACTTCCAATAATCCAGCTTCTTATCCAGTATCGCTCCTGACACATAGCTGCGTTGCCAGATCGAATAATCTGCATACTGCACCGGCAGCGGTGGCAATGTGATGGAATGCCCCGCCGCATAAGCATTGTACAATGCAGCCAGCTCCCGCACGATGATACCTGTAGACCAGCCATCTGAGGCAATATGATGCATGGTCACCAGCAGCAGATGATCTTCAGATCCCCGTGTTACCAGATGTGCACGCAGCATATGAT
>NZ_JBFTLN010000061.1:0-777 GCF_056396465.1 Chitinophaga sp. 05T412 | reverse complement strand
GGGCTTGTCAGCCACCAGCTCCAGCACCGGTAGTTCACCGGAAAACTGTTGCTGCCAATAAATTCTAGCGGTATCGTCTGCGTAAGATTGTTGCCATACTRCATAATCCTTGTATTGGATGGGCAATGCCGGCAGCGGACTGTTATCATGATAGAGATGCAGCAGCTCTTTGATCAATACGCCCATTGACCAACCATCGCTGATGATGTGATGCATCACGTAGACAAACACCCATTGCCCTGCTGCTATTTCGTAGAGGGATGCCCGTAGTAAAGGGCCGGTAGACAGATCAAAAGGGGTATAACATACAGACTGGATATCGGCAGATAAGTCCGTGGGTTGTGTGTTGTAGTGGATGCTGAAATCTATATCAGGAAGAATGTATTGTTGTACGCCATACTCTTCATCTTCCTTAAAAATGGTTCTCAGCACTTCATGCCGTTCAATCAACAAATCAAACGCATGTTCCAGTCTGGACACATCTAATGCTCCACGTAATGTATAAACRCCYGGCATGTTATAAGCCACACTACCTTCTTCAAACTGGCTCAATACCCATAAACGACGCTGGGAAGACGATAAAGGATAAGCCGCCTGTTGCGGCGCCCGCGCTATCTGTGCAAAAGCCGTTTTACGTGATTTTGCAATCAGTAACGCCTGCTCTTCTAGTATACTGTTGGRAAAAAGTACTTTTAATGGCAGCTTCACTTCAAATGCCTTGTGGATCAAACTGGCCAGTCTCGTGGCTTTCAGGCTATGGCCTCCCAGCTCAAAGAA
>NZ_JBFTLN010000060.1:0-794 GCF_056396465.1 Chitinophaga sp. 05T412 | reverse complement strand
CCGCACTGCTCAATATCACGGAAGCTCCCGTGTCTGACAGCATATACAAAATCCTTTCTGCCGGATAGGACGGATCAACAGGTACATATGCGCCGCCCGCTTTCAGTATCCCCAGTATGCCGATCACCATATCCGCTGATCTTTCCAGGCATACCGGCACCAACGTTTCAGACGCYACACCCTTGCTTTGCAGGTATGCCGCTACGCGGTCCGTTCTTATCTCCAGCTCCCGGTAACTAAGCGCMACGCCTTCATACAACAATGCGGYATTGTCTGGCGTCCGCGCTGCCTGTTCCCGGAAAAGGCCTACCAGCGTCTTATCTGCAGGATATGCCACCGTAGTAYCATTGAAGGTTTCCACCAGCAGCGTCTTTTCTTCTCCGCYCATCATCTCCAGCAAACCCGTTTCTTCGGCAGGGTTATTTACTACAGACCAGAGCAGCTGCTCATAGTGACGCTGCAGCCCTGCTATTGTAGCGCCAGTGAACAGGTCCGCGCAATATTCTATATACCCGCTCAGTCCTGTTGCACTTTCTTCCAGCGATAACGTCAGATCGAATTGTGTGGTACTATGTGATACGCTCTCCTGTGATAACCGCAGCCCATTCAGTTCCAGGTCTGGCACTTCCGGGGTGTTCTGTAACGCGAACATCACCTGGAACAACGGATGACGGCTTACATCCCGTTCACGCACCACTGCTTCCACCACTTTCTCAAAGGGTACTTCCTGGTGATCATAGGCTGACAACGTGGTATGCTTCACTTGTTCCAGCAGCGAGGCAAACGACTGCTCA
>NZ_JBFTLN010000059.1:0-821 GCF_056396465.1 Chitinophaga sp. 05T412 | reverse complement strand
AGTTTTATGAAGACAGAAGATTTTTTATCAGACGACTTTCTGAAGCAGTTTAAAACGGCCGATCAACTAAACAATTTCCTGGCCCAGATTCAGAAACGGGGCATTGAAAAGATGCTGGAAGGTGAACTGGATAGTCATTTAGGCTATGATAAGCATGAGCCAAATGAAAGCGACAATAGCCGTAATGGATACGGTAAAAAGAAGATTAAGACCAGCTATGGTGAATCTGAAATAAAAGTACCCAGGGATCGGGATGCCAGTTTTAACCCTATGATCGTACCTAAACGCGAAGGAATGGTTCAGGGGCTGGAAGAGATAATTGTGTCTTTTTATGCCAAGGGGATGAGCGTATCTGACATAGAAGAGCAAATAAGGGAAGCCTATAAATTTGACGTTTCCACAGCCACGATCAGCCGTATTACCAGCCGTGTGACCGAAGATATTGTCGCCTGGCAAAACCGGCCATTAGAACCGGTTTATCTCATCGTCTGGATGGATGGTATTGTGTTCAAGGTACGGGAGAACAGCAAAGTAGTGAATAAAACCGTCTATATCGCTGTGGGTCTGAAGCGGGATGGCCTCAAAGAAGTCCTGGGAATGTGGCTGGGTAAGAATGAATCTGCTGCCTATTGGCTGACTGTACTTACAGACCTGAAGGCCCGTGGCCTGGAGGATATTCTAATAACGGCCACGGATAATCTTAATGGCTTTACTCAAACCATCAAATCGGTGTTCCCACAGTCTGCCACTCAGGTTTGTGTCGTACACCAGATACGTAACAGCTGCCGCTATGTAGTCTGGAAAGATAAAAAGGAGTTTAC
>NZ_JBFTLN010000058.1:0-850 GCF_056396465.1 Chitinophaga sp. 05T412 | reverse complement strand
GTAAAGAAGTTTTGATACTGACTAATTTCTCTCGAAATCAATCGGATCATTTTAATTATGTATAGCTGTACATTACCTGTTTGATTCAAAATATCACTATTTCAAATCGTGCTGTTGTTTCCAATCTTTCAAAGAACTTATCGGTTATTGCTAACCGCTAGATGATGTGTGAGATCCGATCTCCGTGACTCTTTAGTCAAACATCCTGTTATTTTTAGAAGAACTTTTTCGCGTCGTTTGCGTTGGGGTTGCAAAGGTAGTGATCTTTTATTTAACCACCAAAACTTTTTTAAAGTTTTTTACATCTTTAATTATCTTAGTATCAATGACTTGTCTATTGAGAAATGCACATTAACACTTTGATAACCAACCCATTATTTTACAAAGAACATTAGATTTTTGGAGCGGATGTCAAAGATATAATCTTTATCATTCGCAACAAAACTATTTAACCTTATTTCAATTTATTCAACCTACTGTTGAGTGTATTTCCGACAGATCTGAACGATCCCCTTTCTTTTATAGAGAAAGAAAAGAAAAAGTCCTGGCATGTCACCAGGACTTTTCTTAATAAGTATGGCAGCTACCTACTCTCCCGCATGATTGTGCAGTACCATCGGCCATGAGGGGCTTAACTTCTCTGTTCGGAATGGGAAGAGGTGAACACCCTCGGCAAAACCACCATAAGATCTTTTTTGCTGTTACAGCAAACTAATAAGATAACATATCGGGAAAGTTGTATTCAAAACTCTTTAGCGTAATATTTAAAAAATTAAAGCTTACGGGCAATTAGTATTACTCGGCTGCGATGTTACCACCCTTACACCTGTAACCTATCAACGTCGTAGTC
>NZ_JBFTLN010000057.1:0-918 GCF_056396465.1 Chitinophaga sp. 05T412 | reverse complement strand
TCATATTTGAGCCACGGCAGGATGGACTACATCTCAGCATAGAATATAACAGTKACCTGTTTTACCATGATACCGTACTCACAATAGCAACACACCTGGATCAGCTGCTGGCAGCTATTCTTAAAAATCCGGCCACCGCTATCGGGCAGTTGGATTATTTAAGTGAAACAGAAAAATCGCATCTGCTTTATAGCTTCAATGATACCGTTGCTGTTTACCCGGAAGATAAAACCCTGGTGCACCTGTTCGCAGAACAGGCAGCTAAAACGCCGGATCATATAGCGTTGGTATTTGAAGATACCTCCCTTACTTATCAGCAACTGGAAGAGCAATCTAACCAGTTGGCCCATTACCTGCGCAACCAATATGGAATCGGACCTGATGACCTGGTGGGCATAAAACTGGATCGTAGCGAATGGCTGCTGATTGTAATATTGGGGATCTTAAAGTCAGGAGGGGCCTATGTTCCCATCGATCCTGATTATCCGCCGGATCGTATCGATTACATGCTGTCGGATACCGGCTGCAAAGTGTTGATCGATGAAGCGGAGCTGTTGCGTTTTAAAACAGTGCAATCAGGATACGATACCACATCGCCGGTTATTGTTAACCAACCCCATGACCTGGCTTATGTGATGTACACTTCTGGTTCCACGGGCATGCCGAAAGGAGTGATGGTGACACATCAGAATGTAGTGAGATTGGTAACCGCACAGCAGTATGTTACGCTTAAAGGGGATGAAGTGTTGTTGTCTACGGGAGCACTTTCTTTTGATGCCACTACTTTTGAATATTGGTCGATGTTGCTGCATGGCGGCAAACTGGTGCTGTGCAGCCAGGAGTCGCTGCTGGATGAGCAACAGCTCTCTGCCCTGATAGCCACGCACCAGGTAGATCTGATGTGGTTTACCAGTGGTT
>NZ_JBFTLN010000056.1:0-1004 GCF_056396465.1 Chitinophaga sp. 05T412 | reverse complement strand
ACGGTTACACCGATATTAGTAGCAGGAGATGCTTTCACTGGTGCACTCAGCAGAATTACCGGAGAGAATATCGGAACATATGGTATCAACAAAAACTCCCTGTCTCTTAATAACAATTATATCCTGAACTATACTGGTAATGATCTTACCATTGGCGCGAAAACCGTAACAGTTACCGCTGACGCTAAAAGCAAAACTTACGGCGATACTGATCCGGCACTTACCTATACAGTTACACCGACGCTAGTAGCTGGAGATGCGTTCTCTGGATCATTAAGCAGAGTCACCGGAGAGAATATCGGAACATATGGTATCAACAAAAACTCCCTGTCTCTTAATAACAATTACATCCTGCACTATACCGGTAATGATCTCACCATTGGTGCTAAAACCGTAACAGTTACCGCCGATGCTAAAAGCAAAACTTACGGCAATACTGATCCGGCACTCACGTACACGGTTACACCGATATTAGTAGCAGGAGATGCTTTCACTGGTGCACTCAGCAGAATTACCGGAGAGAATATCGGAACATATGGTATCAACAAAAACTCCCTGTCTCTTAATAACAATTACATCCTGAACTATACCGGTAATGATCTCACCATTGGTGCTAAAACCGTAACAGTTACCGCCGATGCTAAAAGCAAAACTTACGGCGATACTGATCCGGCACTCACCTACACGGTTACACCAACATTAGTAGCTGGGGATGCTTTCACGGGTACGCTCAGCAGAGCCACCGGTGAGAATATCGGAACATATGGTATCAACAAAAACTCCCTGTCTCTCAATAACAATTATATCCTGAACTATACCGGCAGTGATCTTACCATTGGCGCTAAAACCGTAACTGTTACCGCCGATGCTAAAAGCAAAACTTACGGCGATACTGATCCGGCACTCACGTACACGGTTACACCGATATTAGTAGCAGGAGATGCTTTCACTGGTGCACTCAGCAGAATTACCGGAGAGAATATCGGAACATATGGCATCAACAA
>NZ_JBFTLN010000055.1:0-1023 GCF_056396465.1 Chitinophaga sp. 05T412 | reverse complement strand
GCTATTGTGAGTACGGTATCATGGTAAAACAGGTCACTGTTATATTCTATGCTGAGATGTAGTCCATCCTGCCGTGGCTCAAATATGAAGTTCAGATCAAATTTGCTGACCGGATTAGGGAAGTCTGTATATGGATTTATTTGCAGCTTGCCATTTTGCTGGGCAGCTACTACTTCATCAAGATCTGCATCCTGTAACACCACCATCACATCAAACAACGGGCTGCGGCTCATATCACGCTTCAGTGGCAACGTATCCACCAGCTCATCAAAAGGATACGACTGATGTTCGTAAGCWGCCATYGTTACCTGTCGCACCTGTTCCAGCAGTTGCAGATAGCTCTCACTGCCGCTGAAGCGGGTCCTTAGCGCCAGCGTGTTCACATAGAAACCTAATTGTCCTTCCAGGTCTGCATGTTCTCTGCCGGCAACAGGGCTGCCCAGGATAATATCTTCCTGGCCGCTGTAGCGATACAGTAAGGTGTTTACCGCCGCTACCAGTCCCATGAACAGGGTGCTGCCCGTAGGTTGTAACAGCGCCGATAAACCAGAGATGTCTATTGTTTTTTGTACCATCCCGCCATGATAGGTTTTTACTGGCGGACGGGGCTTGTCTGCCACCAGCTCTAGCACCGGTAGTTCACCGGAAAACTGTTGCTGCCAATAAGTTCTAGCGGTATCGTCTGCGTGGGATTGTTGCCATACTGCATAATCCTTGTATTGGATGGGCAATGCCGGCAGCGGACTATTATCATGATAGAGATGCAGCAGCTCTTTGATCAGCACCCCCATTGACCAGCCATCGCTGATGATGTGATGCATCACATAGACAAACACCCACTGCCCTGCTGCTACTTCGTAGAGAGATGCCCGTAGTAAAGGGCCGGTAGACAGATCAAAAGGCGTATAACATACAGACTGGATATCGGCAGATAAGTCCGTGGGTTGTGTGTTGTAGTGGATGCTGAAATCTATATCAGGAAGAATGTATTGTTGTACGCCATACTCTTCATCTTCCTTAAAA
>NZ_JBFTLN010000054.1:0-1037 GCF_056396465.1 Chitinophaga sp. 05T412 | reverse complement strand
TTGATGTAAAGACTTGTACTACGCGCTGGCATCTTCACATCGCTCTTATTACCATCTATGAACAACGCGCCTTCATCGCTGAATACACCGTTAGGCAGCGTTTGAATAGTAGTAGTTCCATTGGTACCATTCACCGGAATGCTGATGCTGCCGGGGAAGCTGGTATAGCGGTCGTTGCCAATCGCAACAGACTTCACTACATCCTTTGTTAGATTGATAGTCCACGCTTTACCTGCTTTCCAGCCATGTGGGAAGGTAGCGGTAATTACGGAGCTTTGTCCTTCGTTTACGCTATCCGGAGCACAACTCAGTAATACGGAGTCACCCGCTGGGAATGGATACTGCGCATCCTTGATTGTCATGTCAAGACTGGCTGGATTAAAGGTATAAGGTGTATTATAAATATCACTGATGGTTGGTATGATATGGATGTCTTCCACATCTTCTACCAGCATATCACCAGCTACTTTCACTTCAATAGCGGCTAATGCAGTAGTAAAGGTAGTATCAGTTGGTAAGCTGTAATCTGTATTACGTGTAGCCGTACCAGTAGTTGGCAGGGATACTTTAATTGGTATTTCAGTAGTCACGCCGGCTGGCAGCTTAAAGCCAATCTGTTGTGTAGTGTTTTCCGGCATACCGGCTGTAGGCGGTGTAAACGTAATCACTGTTTTAGTGCCATCTCTGCGGGTAGCATCGTTGATTTTCAACGACACATCTGCTACCGTGTAGCCAGGTGAGTTAGTAACGGCGGCGGCGATATTCAATTGCTCATCTTTCTCCAGGATCTGATCTGTCACTGCTTTGATAACCGGCGCAACGGTAGTGAACACAGAAGTGTCTTGTGGGAATGTAATAGATGTTTGCAGGTACTGGAAGTCAGTAGCTGCGGCTTCCGTTCCGGCTGCTCTGGTTGTCAGTGCAATGGTCAGCGGTTTAGCGGAGTGGTAACCTGCCGGCAGCGACATTTTGAATGCTGTTGAGTTACCTTCAGCCAGGGCGGTGCTGTCTGATACGATGGTCAGTACCTTCTTTGA
>NZ_JBFTLN010000053.1:0-1116 GCF_056396465.1 Chitinophaga sp. 05T412 | reverse complement strand
CTGGAACAGGTGCGACAGGTAACGATGGCAGCTTACGAACATCAGTCGTATCCTTTTGATGAGCTGGTGGATACATTGCCACTGAAACGTGACATGAGCCGCAGCGCCTTGTTTGATGTGATGGTGGTGTTACAGGAAACAGACCTTGATGAAGTAATTGCGTCTCAACAAAGCGGCGGCCTGCAAATAAATCCATATACAGATCTGAGTAATCCGGTCAGCAAATTTGACCTGTCGTTTGAGTTTGTATTACAGGGAACGCAGCTGCAATTAAATATCGTTTACAACAGTGATCTCTATGAGATATCTACTGTGAGCGCTATGGCAACGCACCTGGATCAGTTGCTGGTAGCCATTCTTAAAAATCCGGGCATCGCTATCCTGCAGCTGGATTATTTAAGTGAAACAGAAAAATCGCATCTGCTTTATAGTTTTAATGATACGGCTGCTGCTTACCCGGAAGATAAAACATTGGTGCACCTATTCGCAGAACAGGTAGCAAAAACACCGGATGCAGTAGCGCTGGTATTTGAAGATGTCTCCCTTACTTATCAGCAACTGGAAGAGCAATCTAACCAGTTGGCCCATTACCTGCGTAATCAATATGAAGTTGTTGCAGATGACCTGGTGGGCATAAAACTGGATCGTAGCGAATGGCTGCTGATTGTAATATTGGGGATCTTAAAATCAGGTGGGGCCTATGTTCCCATCGATCCTGATTATCCGCCGGATCGTATCGATTATATGCTGTCGGATACCGGCTGTAAAGTGCTGATCGATGAAGCAGAGCTGTTGCGTTTTAAAACAGTGCAATCAGGATACGATACCACATCGCCGGTTATTGTTAACCAACCCCATGACCTGGCTTATGTGATGTACACCTCTGGTTCCACGGGCATGCCCAAAGGAGTGATGGTGACGCATCAGAATGTAGTGAGATTGGTAACCGCACAGCAGTATGTTACGCTGAAAGGGGATGAAGTATTGTTGTCTACGGGAGCCCTTTCTTTTGATGCCACAACTTTTGAATATTGGTCGATGCTGCTGCATGGCGGCAAACTGGTGCTGTGCAGCCAGGAGTCGCTGCTGGATGAGCAACAGCTCTCTGCCCTGATA
>NZ_JBFTLN010000052.1:0-1140 GCF_056396465.1 Chitinophaga sp. 05T412 | reverse complement strand
GTTTTACGTGATTTTGCAATCAGTAACGCCTGCTCTTCTAGTATACTGTTGGAAAAAAGTACTTTTAATGGCAGCTTCACTTCAAATGCCTTGTGGATCAAACTGGCCAGTCTCGTGGCTTTCAGGCTATGGCCTCCCAGCTCAAAGAARTTATCTTTAACRCCRATCTGCGTTCTGCCAAGCACCTGCTCCCAGATGGAGATCAGCTGCGCTTCTGTTGTATTACGGGCAGGTATATACGTAGTACCGGTRGKTAGYCCAAAGTCTTCCGGAGCRGGCAGCTGCCGGCGGTCTACTTTACCGTTGGCATTCAGTGGTAAGCTGTCCAGTTGCACGAAGTAAGCAGGGATCATATGRGCCGGGAGTGTTTTRTCCAGCCATGCTCTTAGCGTAGTCGTATGTAACGGTTCAGCACCGGTGAAATAGGCCACCAGTTCTTTATCTCCCTGTGCAGTGCTGCGTACCACTACTATTGCTGCATCCACACCTGAGTGAGATTGCAGTGCATGCGTGATCTCACCSGGCTCTATCCGGTAGCCGCGGATCTTCACCTGGTCATCCTTGCGGCCCAGGAAAGCTATGTTGCCATCCGGCAGCCAGCGACCAAGATCACCCGTGCGATAAAGACGCCCGCCGGAGTGGAATGGGTCGGGTATAAAACGCTCCGCTGTTAACTCCGGTTTATTCAGGTAGCCTCGGGCAATACCWGCTCCTCCTACAACGATCTCTCCGGCTACACCTACCGGACATAACTGYCCCGCKGCATCCAGGATGTAAGCACTGCTATGRCCGATAGGTTTGCCCACCGGAATATCCGACAACGTTTTYTCTATGTGGTAAGTAAGGGAGAAAGTGGTRTTCTCCGTTGGTCCGTATCCGTTAATRATCCGCAGGGAAGGATAATATTGCTGTAAGGTATGGATGTGCAAAGGCGATAACTTATCTCCGCCTGTGAGCACCGTACCCAGACCTGCAAATACCGTAATATCTCTGTCTACCAGCTGATTTAACCAACCACTGGTAAACCACATCAGATCTACCTGGTGCSTGGCTATCAGGGCAGAGAGCTGTTGCTCATCCAGCAGCGACTCCTGGCTGCACAGCACCAGYTTGCCGCCATGCAGCAGCATCGACCAATAC
>NZ_JBFTLN010000051.1:0-1160 GCF_056396465.1 Chitinophaga sp. 05T412 | reverse complement strand
GTAACAGAGTAACCTTTATCTGGTGGGTAACCAACGGCGTCTGTGATTCAACCAGTGCAGCCGTTTCTGTTGTAAACTATCCTAAACCAGTGGTTGCCAAAGTTGATAGTGTGGCAGCWCAGTGTAATAATGCTACKTTCACTATTAAAGGAAATGATCCTACTACTACCTTCGGTGGTAAAGGTGTYTGGAGATTTACKCCTACTCCGGGTGTAACCATCACCGATAGTACCAAGGCGACTACCACAGTAACYGTTCCTGCYGGTAACAGAGTAACCTTTATCTGGTGGGTAACCAACGGCGTCTGCGATTCGACCAGTGCRGCCGTTTCTGTTGTAAACTATCCTAAACCRGTGGTTGCCAAAGTTGATAGTGTGGCAGCACAGTGTAATAATGCTACTTTCACYATTAAAGGAAATGATCCTACTACTACCTTCGGTGGTAAAGGTGTCTGGAGATTTACGCCTACTCCGGGTGTAACCATCACCGATAGTACCAAGGCGACTACCACCGTAAATGTTCCCGCTGGTAACAGAGTAACCTTTATCTGGTGGGTGACCAACGGCGTCTGTGATTCGACCAGTGCAGCCGTTTCTGTGGTGAACTACCCTTCTACGGTGACAGCCAAAGTTGATAGTGTGGCAGCACAGTGTAATAATGCTACGTTCACYATTAAAGGAAATGATCCTACTACTACCTTCGGTGGTAAAGGTGTTTGGAGATTTACTCCTACTCCGGGTGTAACCATCACTGATAGTACCAAGGCGACTACCACAGTAACTGTTCCTGCTGGTAACAGAGTAACCTTTATCTGGTGGGTAACCAACGGCGTCTGTGATTCAACCAGTGCAGCCGTTTCTGTTGTAAACTATCCTAAACCGGTGGTTGCCAAAGTTGATAGTGTGGCRGCWCAGTGTAATAATGCTACGTTCACTATTAAAGGAAATGATCCTACTACTACCTTCGGTGGTAAAGGTGTTTGGAGATTTACTCCTACTCCGGGTGTAACCATCACCGATAGCACGAAAGCAACGACCACCGTAACTGTTCCTGCTGGTAACAGAGTAACCTTTATCTGGTGGGTAACCAACGGCGTCTGTGATTCGACCAGTGCAGCCGTTTCTGTTGTAAACTATCCTAAACCGGTGGTTGCCAAAGTT
>NZ_JBFTLN010000050.1:0-1177 GCF_056396465.1 Chitinophaga sp. 05T412 | reverse complement strand
TTTAATGGCAGCTTCACTTCAAATGCCTTGTGGATCAAACTGGCCAGTCTCGTGGCTTTCAGGCTATGRCCTCCCAGCTCAAAGAAGTTATCTTTAACRCCRATCTGCGTTCTGCCAAGCACCTGCTCCCAGATGGAGATCAGCTGCGCTTCTGTTGTATTACGGGCAGGTATATACGTAGTACCGGTGGGTAGCCCAAAGTCTTCCGGAGCGGGCAGCTGCCGACGGTCTACTTTACCGTTGGCATTCAGTGGTAAGCTGTCCAGTTGCACGAAGTAAGCAGGGATCATATAAGCAGGCAGGCTGCCAGCCAGCCACTGACGCAGATCGGWAAGCCCGATCGCTTTTTTGCTGACGATATAACCTACCAGGYTTTTTGTACCCGTCTGGTCTTCCCTCGCAATAACGATCGCCGCATCCATATCAGGATGRCTTTGCAGCACGCTGGAWATTTCTCCCAGCTCTATRCGRTAACCGCGGATCTTCACCTGGTCATCCTGACGACCCAGGTATTCAAYATTGCCATCGGGCAGCCAGCGACCGATATCACCGGTGCGGTAAATGCGGCGACCAGCCGTAAAAGGATGCGGYACAAACTTCTCTSCCGTCAGCTCCGGTTTATTCAGGTARCCACGGGCCAGCCCGTCGCCACCAATGCAGATCTCTCCGGCCACGCCTACCGGCTGCACCGCGTTGTCTGCACCCAGCACATAGAGTTGTGTGTTCCAGATAGGGCGACCTATCGGAATGCGCTGATCACCCGTACGCGTGGCGTAATAGCTAACGTCTACAGACGCCTCCGTAGGCCCGTACAGGTTATGTACCGGAGCGGCCATACGGGCATACCAGTTACGCACCGTTTCGGCAGACAATGCCTCCCCGCTGGTCACTACCAGCCGAAGACTATCTAAAGCAACACTAATATCTTCGTCTTCAAATAAAGCAGTAATAAAGGCATTGAACATACCGGGCACAAAATGCAGGCAGGTAATGCCGTGATGTTGTATCAAGGCACGCAAACGCTCCGGTGCTCCGATATCATCTTTGTGGCAGAGCACCATACGGGCGCCCMAGCACCGGGCGCCCCAGCACAGTGGCAGAAACAGTTCCCATACCGATACATCAAAAGTGAAAGTGGTCTTCTGTAAAATGATGTCTGCAGACGTAAAATTGTAAT
>NZ_JBFTLN010000049.1:0-1204 GCF_056396465.1 Chitinophaga sp. 05T412 | reverse complement strand
TGTCGGCTCCCCCAAATTTCGGCCGCAAGAATTAGAGTTATAAATTAAATGATTTATTAACTTTAATCTAGCAATATGAAAAGAAAGAATTTTACAGAAAGTCAGATAGTTACTGCTCTTAAAAGACAGGAAGGTGGCATATCTGTTAAGGATATCGCCCGTGAATTTGGGATAAGTGAGGCTACCTTTTACAACTGGAAAGCAAAATATGGGGGAATGGAAGCCAGTGATGTCAAGCGTCTAAAAGATCTTGAATCAGAACATGCTGAGCTCAAAAAGATGTATGCGGAACTTTGTATTGAAAATCGGGCGATGAAAAACCTGATTGAAAAAAAGCTGTAACGCCCCAGGAGAAACGGGAAGCAGCTGATTTTCTTGTAAACGAAGAACAGCTTAGTATCCGCAAGGCGTGTAAGATCGTATCTATCCCACGTAGTACTTATGATTATAAAATGGTACCAAAAGATGATTCAGCCCTACARAAGGCCCTGGAATCTTTAACGGAAAGACATGCTGGTATTGGCTTTTGGCAATCCTATTACAGGTTGAGAAATAAAGGCTTTGCCTGGAATCACAAAAAAATATACCGGGTGTACACTTCCATGAAGCTCAATATCCGCCGCAGGGTTAAACGCAGGTTACCAGCCAGGATAAAAGAAGCTTTATTGATCCCCGATCATCCTAACGAAGTATGGAGCATTGATTTTATGAGCGATGCTCTGGTGGATGGGAGGAAATTCCGCCTGCTAAACGTCATAGATGATTTTAACCGGGAGTCATTGGCTATTGAAGTAGACACATCACTACCTGCATTACGACTAATCCGTGTACTGGAAAGAATTATAGAACAACGGGGAAAGCCTGTTTGTCTCAGGACAGATAACGGCCCTGAATTTATCAGCCATAAACTTCAGGAATGGTGCGAGGATAGAGGAATCCGGATAGCTTATATCCAACCAGGTAAACCAACACAGAATGCTTTTATCGAACGAAAGAATGGAAGCCTGCGCAGAGGGTTACTGAATGCATATCTGTTTAGCAGCTTAACTGAAGTTAGGTTTATGGCTGAGGAATGGCAACAGGATTACAATATGGAGAGACCTCATAAGTCACTCGGATATCTGTCGCCTGTAAAGTATGCCCAAAAGCAGCTCGAAGCCAAAATCTCTAATCCCTAGTGGCCTAGTTTTAAGGGAAGCTTACA
>NZ_JBFTLN010000048.1:0-1240 GCF_056396465.1 Chitinophaga sp. 05T412 | reverse complement strand
ATAACGTTAACGACTATCGTATTACCAGCACCTGCATCGATATTTCCTTTCACGGATATGCTATTACCACTGCCGCTGGCGGTACCAATTACCTGAGATGTACCATTAGCAGTAGCTGTCCAGGTAACGTTCGTAATCGCCGATGGCACCGCATCGGCAATGCTTACGTTCTTAGCACCKGATGGTCCGGCGTTCGAAGCTGTGATCACATAACGGATGGTATCACCTGCATTCACGCTGCCTGCGCTCGTTTTGGTAATGCTCAGGGCCGACTTACTGGTTACCTGCGTAGTAGCGGTGCCGGTAGTAGTGTTGTTATTTACATCTGTTGCACTAGCCGTATTGGTGATGGTACCGGTGAAGTCAGGATTGATCTTACCTGCTATCTGTATGTTAATCGCGTTACCTGTACCCGCAGCTATATTGCCCGTCAGCGTTACATTACCCGTACCACTGTTGCTGCCTATTATCTGCGCGGCGCCACTGACACTAGCTGTCCAGCTTACACCGCTGAGTGTATCAGAAACAATATCACTGATCTTCATACCACTTGCATCAGATGGGCCATCATTTGTAATAGTGATGGTATACCTGAGGCTATCGCCTGCAATCGCAGTAGCTGCTGCTGCTTTCACCACATGCACATTCGGTTTCTTCGTTACAGGGGTGATCACAGAATCACTTGGAATGGAATCGTTCAGTATCGCAATGTTTGTCAATGAAGCGGCGGTTGCATTAGCCGGTACCACACCCATTACGTTAACGACTATCGTATTGCCTGCACCCGCATCGATATTGCCTTTCACCAATACAGTATTACCACTGCCGCTGGCGGCACTTATTACCTGAGATGTACCATTAGCGGTAGCTGTCCAGGTAACGTTCGTAATCGCGGATGGCACTGCATCCGCAATGCTTACGTTCTTAGCACCGGATGGACCGGCATTCGAAGCTGTGATTACATAACGAATGGTATCACCTGCATTCACGCTGCCGGAACTAGTTTTGGTAATACTTAATGCGGATTTACCGGTTACTTGCGTAGTAGCGGTACCAGTAGTAGTATTGTTATTTGCATCTGTTGCACTGGCCGTATTCGTGATGGTACCGGTGAAGTCAGGATTGATCTTACCTGCAATCTGAATGTTAATGGCGTTACCAGTACCTGCGGAAATATTACCMGTCAGCGTTACATTACCTGTACCACTGCTGCTACCTATTATCTGCGCTGCGCCACTGG
>NZ_JBFTLN010000047.1:0-1397 GCF_056396465.1 Chitinophaga sp. 05T412 | reverse complement strand
TGTGCTGCCAATGGTAATGTCCAGTGTCGGTGTTCCAGTTACTACAACGGATTTACTAAAATGAGCTTTAAACCGCAAACCATCACCCAGATGATAGATGCCATTAGCTGGTACATCTATGGATGTGATACTCGGTGGGGTAGTATCATAGGTAACGCTTAGTGTATTAGAAGCGGTGTTGCCATTCAAGCCAGCGTTAATGGCTGCGTTGGCCGGTACCTGTACAGTTACCGCGCCATTGGCACCCGGTGTTACCAATACCGTATACGTAATATTATCCGTTGTTTGCAGATTGCTAAGCGTAGCATTAGTAGCAGTAATGCCAGTAGCTAAAAGCCCTGTAACCGCTTCGCTGAACGTAATGGTAGCAGTGAATGGTTGATTGACCGGAGAAGTAACCGCGGTACTGATAGTAACCGTTGGGTGAATGGTATTCACCAGCACTTTATTAGTACTTACCGCCGGCAGTGTCAATACGCCATTGTTACCCGCTAAATCTTTGATGGTTCCGACAATGGCAGCTGCCAGCGTGATACCATCCATATCCAGATCCCCGCTTTGTACAATATATAAGAAGCCCAGTGTATCWGATGCAGAYCCTGCCTGATAAGTGGCTTGTCTGATAGTACTACCGATSGTGATATCCAGTGTAGGCGTTCCGGTTACTACAACGGATTTACTGAAATGAGCTTTAAACCGCAAACCATCACCCAGATGATAGACGCCATTAGCCGGTACATCTATGGATGTGATACTCGGTGGGGTAGTATCATAAGTAACGCTTARTGTATTAGAARCGSTATTGCCRTTCAARCCMGTGTTAATGGCTGCATTGGCCGGTACCTGTACAGTTACCGCGCCATTGGCACCCGGTGTTACTAATACGGTATACGTAATATTATCCGTTGTTTGCAGATTGCTAAGTGTCGCATTGGTAGCAGTAATGCCAGTAGTTAAAAGCCCGGTAACCGCTTCGCTGAACGTAATGGTAGCAGTGAAAGGCTGATTGGTCGGAGAGGTAATTGCGGTGCTGACGGCGACTGTCGGGTGAATGGTATTGAYCAGCACTCCAGTTGTATTCAYTGCCGGTAATGTGAGCACACCRCTGTTACCTGCTAAATCCTTGATAGTTCCAGCGATGGCGGCTGCCAGGGTGATACCGTCCATATCCAGATCACCGCTTTGTACAATATATAAAAAGCCCAGCGTATCAGATGCAGATCCTGCCTGATAAGTGGCTTGTCTGACTGTGCTGCCAATGGTAATGTCCAGTGTCGGTGTTCCAGTTACTACAACGGATTTACTAAAATGAGCTTTAAACCGCAAACCATCACCCAGATGATAGATGCCATTAGCTGGTACATCTATGGATGTGATACTCGGTGGGGTAGTATCAT
>NZ_JBFTLN010000046.1:0-1617 GCF_056396465.1 Chitinophaga sp. 05T412 | reverse complement strand
CATACCGCTACACTGGTATGGACAATCACTAACGGCACTTGTGCCGCTACTACCAGCCAGGTGAAACTCACCAACTACGAAGTGCCTTCTACTTCAGTAGCTGGTCCTGAGCAAAAACACTGTAATGATTCCATTTTCACCCTCGCGGCTAACAAGCCTGCACAAATGGGTGCATACGGTGCTTGGACCATTGTTGGTGGTAAACAGTCCTGGATCACTATTGCAGATAGCACTTTATTCAATTCTAAAGTGACACTGCTGGCCGGTCATACCGCTACACTGGTATGGACCATTACCAACGGTACTTGTGCGGCTACTACCAGCCAGGTGAAACTCACCAACTACGAAGTGCCTTCTACTTCAGTAGCTGGTCCTGAACAGAAACACTGTAATGACTCCATCTTTACACTGGCAGCTAACAAGCCTGCACAAATGGGTGCATACGGTGCATGGACCATTGTTGGTGGTAAACAATCATGGATCACTATTGCAGATAGCACTTTATTCAATACCAAAGTGACCCTGCTGGCCGGTCATACCGCTACACTGGTATGGACCATTACCAACGGTACYTGTGCMGCTACTACAAGCCAGGTGAAACTCACCAACTACGAAGTGCCTTCTACTTCAGTAGCTGGTCCTGAACAAAAACAYTGTAATGACTCCATCTTCACCCTCGCGGCTAACAAGCCGGCGCAGTTCGGAGCATACGGTGCATGGACCATTGTTGGTGGTAAACAATCATGGATCACTATTRCAGATACTTCTGCATACAATACCAAAGTGACCCTGCTGGCTGGTCATACCGCTACACTGGTATGGACCATTACCAACGGTACCTGTGCAGCTACCACTTCTCAGGTGAAACTCACCAACTTCGAAGTGCCTTCTACTTCAGTGGCAGGTCCTGAGCAGAAACACTGTAATGATTCCATCTTTACACTGGCAGCTAACAAGCCTGCACAAATGGGAGCATATGGTGCGTGGACCATTGTTGGTGGTAAACAGTCATGGATCACTATTGCAGATACTTCTGCATACAATACCAAAGTGACTCTGCTGGCCGGTCATACCGCTACACTGGTATGGACCATTACCAACGGTACCTGTGCMGCTACCACTTCTCAGGTGAAACTGACCAACTATGAAGTGCCTTCTACTTCAGTGGCAGGTCCTGAGCAGAAACACTGTAATGATTCCATCTTTACGCTGGCAGCTAACAAGCCTGCACAAATGGGTGCATATGGTGCGTGGACCATTGTTGGTGGTAAACAGTCCTGGATCACTATTGCAGATACTGCTGCATACAATACCAAAGTGACMCTGCTGGCCGGTCATACCGCTACACTGGTATGGACCATTACCAACGGTACCTGTGCCGCTACCACTTCTCAGGTGAAACTGACCAACTATGAAGTGCCTTCTACTTCAGTAGCAGGTCCTGAACAGAAACACTGTAATGACTCCATCTTCACGCTCGCAGCTAACAAGCCTGCGCAAATGGGTGCATACGGTGCTTGGACCATTGTTGGTGGTAAACAATCATGGATCACTATTGCAGATACTTCTGCATACAATACCAAAGTGACCCTGCTGGCTGGTCATACCGCTACACTG
>NZ_JBFTLN010000045.1:0-1655 GCF_056396465.1 Chitinophaga sp. 05T412 | reverse complement strand
GTGCCATCGGCGATTACGAACGTTACCTGGACAGCTACTGCTAATGGTACATCTCAGGTAATTGGTACCGCCAGCGGCAGTGGTAATAGCATATCCGTGAAAGGAAATATCGATGCAGGTGCTGGTAATACGATAGTCGTTAACGTTATGGGTGTGGTGCCGGCTAATGCAACCGCTGCTTCATTGACAAACATTGCRATACTGAACGATTCCATTCCAAGTGATTCTGTGATCACGCCTGTAACGAAGAAACCGMATGTACATGTGGTGAAAACAGCAGCAGCTACAGCTATTGCAGGCGATAGCCTCAAGTACACCATCACTATTACAAATGATGGTCCATCTGATGCGAGTGGCGTGAAGATCAGCGATATCGTTTCTGATACRCTCAGTGGTGTAAGCTGGACAGCTAGCACCACTGGCGCAGCGCAGATAATAGGCGGCAACAGTGGTACAGGTAATGTAACGCTGACGGGCAATATTGCTGCGGGTACTGGAAACGCGATTAACATTCAGATTGCAGGTAAGATCAATCCTGACTTCACCGGTACCATCACCAATACGGCCAGTGCAACAGATGTAAATAACAATACTACTACTGGTACCGCTATTACGCAAGTAACCGGTAAATCCGCATTAAGTATTACCAAAACCAGTTCCGGCAGCGTGAATGCAGGTGATACCATCCGTTATGTAATCACAGCATCGAACGCCGGTCCATCCGGTGCTAAGAACGTAAGCATAGCCGATGCGGTGCCATCCGCGATTACGAACGTTACCTGGACAGCCACCGCTAATGGTACATCTCAGGTAATTGGTACCGCCAGCGGCAGTGGTAATGCTGTATTGGTGAAAGGCAATATCGATGCGGGTGCAGGCAATACGATTGTGGTTAATGTCATGGGTGTGGTGCCAGCTAATGCAACTGCCGCTTCATTGACAAACATTGCGATACTGAATGATTCCATTCCAAGTGATTCTGTGATCACCCCTGTAACGAAGAAGCCGAATGTACATGTGGTGAAAACAGCGGCAGCTACGGCCATTGCAGGCGATAGCCTCAAGTATACCATCACCGTTACGAATGATGGTCCATCTGATGCAAGTGGTGTGAAGATCAGCGATATCGTTTCTGATACACTCAGTGGTGTAAGCTGGACAGCGAGTACCAGTGGTGCAGCGCAGATAATAGGCAGCAACAGTGGTACAGGTAATGTAACGCTGACAGGTAATATTGCTGCGGGTACGGGTAACGCGATTAATATACAGATCGCAGGTAAGATCAATCCTGACTTCACTGGTACCATCACGAATACGGCCAGTGCTACAGATGCAAATAACAATACTACCACTGGCACCGCTACTACGCAGGTAACCGGTAAGTCAGCCCTGAGCATTACGAAGACCAGTTCCGGCAGTGTGAACGCAGGTGATACCATCCGCTATGTAATCACAGCTTCGAACGCCGGACCATCCGGTGCTAAGAACGTAAGCATTGCGGATGCAGTGCCATCGGCGATTACGAACGTTACCTGGACAGCTACTGCTAATGGTACATCTCAGGTAATTGGTACCGCCAGCGGCAGTGGTAATAGCATATCCGTGAAAGGAAATATCGATGCAGGTGCTGGTAATACGATAGTCGTTAACGTTAT
>NZ_JBFTLN010000043.1:0-1690 GCF_056396465.1 Chitinophaga sp. 05T412 | reverse complement strand
CGTAAAACGGCTTTTGCACAGATWGCGCGGGCGCCRCAACAGGCRGCTTATCCTTTATCGTCTTCCCAGCGTCGTTTATGGGTATTGAGCCAGTTTGAAGAAGGTAGTGTGGCTTATAACATGCCAGGTGTTTATACATTACGTGGAGCATTAGATGTGTCCAGACTGGAACATGCGTTTGATTTGCTGATTGAACGGCATGAAGTGCTGAGAACCATTTTTAAGGAAGATGAAGAGTATGGTGTACAGCAATATATTCTTCCTGCGATAGATTTCAGCATTCGTTACATCACACAACCCACGGACTTATCTGCCGATATTCAGTCTGTATGTTATACCCCTTTTGATCTGTCTGCCGGCCCTTTACTACGGGCATCTCTTTACGAAGTAGCAGCAGGGCAGTGGGTGTTTGTCTACGTGATGCATCACATCATCAGCGATGGCTGGTCAATGGGCGTATTGATCAAAGAGCTGCTGCATCTCTACCATGATAATAGTCCGCTGCCGGTATTGCCTCTCCAGTACAAGGATTATGCAGTATGGCAACAATCCCACGCAGACGATACGGCTAGAACTTATTGGCAGCAACAGTTTTCCGGTGAACTGCCGGTGCTGGAGCTGGTGGCTGACAAGCCCCGTCCGGCAGTAAAAACCTACCATGGCGGGATGGTACAAAAAACAATAGACATCTCCGGTTTATTGGCGCTGTTACAACCTACGGGCAGCACCCTGTTCATGGGACTGGTAGCGGTGGTAAACACCTTACTGTATCGCTACAGCGGCCAGGAAGATATTATTTTGGGGAGCCCTGTTGCCGGCAGAGAACATGCAGACCTGGAAGGACAATTAGGTTTCTATGTGAACACGCTGGCGCTAAGGACCCGCTTCAGCGGCAGTGAGAGCTATGTGCAACTGCTGGAGCAGGTGCGACAGGTAACGATGGCAGCTTATGAACATCAGTCGTATCCTTTTGATGAGCTGGTGGACACATTGCCACTGAAGCGTGATATGAGCCGCAGCGCCTTGTTTGATGTGATGGTGGTGTTACAGGAAACAGACCTTGATGAAGTGATTGCGGCTCAACAAAGTGGTGGCCTGCAAATAAATCCATATACAGATCTGAGTAATCCGGTCAGCAAATTTGACCTGTCGTTTGACTTTGTATTACAGGGARCGCAGCTGCAATTAAATCTCGTTTACAACAGTGATCTCTATGAGATATCTACTGTGAGCGCTATGGCAACGCACCTGGATCAGTTGCTGGTAGCCATTCTTAAAAACCCGGGCATCGCTATCCGGCAGCTGGATTATTTAAGTGAAACAGAAAAATCGCATCTACTTTATAGTTTTAATGATACGGCTGCTGCTTACCCGGAAGATAAAACATTGGTGCACCTGTTCGCAGAACAGGTAACAAAAACGCCGGATGCGGTAGCACTGGTATTTGAAGATAGCTCCTTTACCTATGCACAACTGGATGCATACTCTAACCAGTTAGCACATTAYCTGCGCGGGCAATATGCTATCGTTGCAGATGACCTGGTGGGGGTGCAGCTGGAAAGAAGTGAGCGAATGATCATTGCTTTGCTGGCGGTGCTGAAGTCAGGYGGGGCTTATGTTCCCATTGATCCTGACTTTCCGCAGGAACGTATTGATTATATCCTGTCGGACAGTGGCTGCAAAGTAAAGT
>NZ_JBFTLN010000042.1:0-1703 GCF_056396465.1 Chitinophaga sp. 05T412 | reverse complement strand
ATGCCCATTAGAAACTGGGGCATGATCCTAAATCAGTTTTTAACTATTTTTGATAAAAGAGTGAGAATCTAACTTTTAATTTGATCCCCCGATTTTTAAGTTTACACACTTAGTGAAATAGTCCCTAAAAAAGGTTGTAGATCAGATGTCTACAACCTTTTATCGTGCCCAGAACTGGAACCGTATATTATTGATTATCAGTTCCTTTCTACGGCTGTGCGCCGCCTGTGAGCCAATATTTTTAAATCGCGTTGATATTTTCTAGAATGCCGCTTCCTTTTGGGAATCACGATGACACAATGCGAAAGTACGATGTTTTCTTAATTATATCGCCTAGCTAATGATTGCGATTACCAAAATTCCTATTATTCAAGTACCCGCCTATGTGTCTCGATGTAGTAACTTCTTTTAGCAATCCCAATTTCTTCATTTTAATTTTTATCATTTCTTTGGATACACCAAACCTCAATTTCATTTCATCCAGTAGATTATGAACTAATTGCTGGTTACAAGGCTGGTTGTCCATATATAAAAGGCCCTTATGAATATTCTCTTTTTGAAAATATTCATTGGCATAAAAAGTTACAAGACCATCAGGAAGTAATAAAGCAGCAGCAAATTTATTTGCCTGGACCTCTATATTATTGTCAATGGTTATCACATCATTATTAAAAGACTTAATTTCCAGCTTAGGATCAGCTATTTTTTGTAGTATTCCTGCATGCAATACAACATGCCCAATTTCATGAGCTAAAGTAAAACGACTTCTGACATCCGAATCCGATAGATTAAAAACGGAAACCACTAAAGGATCAAAGGCAACTTTACCTAGTATTTGAAGTTCAGCATCATGACCTTCCAAATACGGACCAAAGTAAAAATCAGCATCATATAGTTGAGATATACGCTCACACAGCATTTCAGTGTTAATTTTACCATAACTCACAGCAGTGTTGAGCGAAAGCTGTTTTATTCTATTCTCAATTTCCTCATCCGAAATATATGGCACTTTAATACTGGACAATTCGTAATAGAAAGTATCAATAACCCCTAGTTTCAATAGAATATCTGGAAAATGTTTATAGAACCTGTCGTCATACAAACCGATAAAGTCTGAATCATATATTTTCCTCGGAAATTGATCTTCCAAAAATAATTGTTCAGTAGGTTGGATGTTGGACGCCCTGTATACAATGTGTTCGATAACCCCGTCTGCATTTAAACGGATTAAGCTAATTTTATTTATCCTGGCATAATTTATTGTTCCCGATTGAAATCCATTGGTTGAAACCATTATTCCTCGAGTATTGTGGTCACCAATACCTCTTAATTTGGAGGAAAACTCTTCAATGTCATCAACAGTTACTTTCTTCTGGGTATTTTTACACTCAATAACAGTTAACAAAGAATAGGTATCCGCACCTGGCAACGTTGTTTCAATTGTAACATCAAGAATGACATTTCCRCCCCGATCTTTGGAAAAATACGGTTTCTTCTGAAAAACTTCACTTAGTTTTCCATTCACAAAAAAACCATTGTGGAACTGCTACCTTTGATTGGACATATAGTTAAGCTCTTTCCTTAACTTTGATTACAATGAGTAAAAAAGTAAGAAGGGGTTATGATAAATCCTTCAAATTAATGGCAGTAGAATTGCACCGGAGTGGCAAGCCAGCCGTAACTATTAGCCAGCCGTAACTATT
>NZ_JBFTLN010000041.1:0-2030 GCF_056396465.1 Chitinophaga sp. 05T412 | reverse complement strand
ATGTAATTGCTACAGGCACACCATCGCTGGATGTAATCGTCGGGGCAGCCACTAAACAAGCTACCCTCGTGAGTGGCAGCGGTACCAACGCCTTCCTATTCAGCTACACCGTACAAAACGGTGATATGGATATGGATGGTATTACCCTGGGAACTACCATCTCTGGTTCCATCCACAACAGCGCAGGTAAAAACGCGCTGCTCACGCTCAATAACGTAGGCAACACCAGTGGTGTACTGGTAAACACCACTCAACCGAGTGTRGTGATCAGCACTTCCGCTACATCACCTGTGATAGCGCCGTTTACCACTACTATTACCTTCTCTGAAGCTGTGACCGGATTTACAGTGCCAGATATTACGGCTACTAACGCAAGCCTCAGCAACTTCCAGACTACCGACAACATCACCTACACAGTGCTGGTTACACCAAGTGTTGATGGCGCGGTAACCCTGCAAGTTCCTGCCGGTGTAGCCGTGAACGTAGGTAATAACAGCAACACTGCTTCTAATACATTAAGCCTTGTTTACGCTGGCACGGCTCCGGTTATCACCGCTGTTGATGTACCGGCTAACGGCATCTATCACACCGGACAGATACTCAACTTCACCGTACACTTCAGCGAAAATGTAATTGCTACAGGTACACCAACTCTGGATGTACTCATAGGTACAGCTACCAAACAAGCTACCCTCGTGAGTGGCAGCGGTACCAACGCCTTCCTATTCAGTTACACTGTACAAAACGGCGACATGGATATGGATGGTATTACCCTGGGAACTGCCATCTCCGGTACCATTCGAAACAGCGCGGGTAAAAACGCGCTGCTCACGCTCAATAACGTAGGCAACACCAGCGGTGTACTGGTAAACACCACTCAACCGAGTGTAGTGATCAGCACTTCCGCTACTTCACCTGTAATAGCACCGTTTACCGCTACCATTAACTTCTCGGAAGCTGTGACCGGATTTGCAATAGGAGACATTACAGCTACCAATGCAAGTCTCAGCAACTTCCTGACTACCGACAATATCACGTACACGGTGCTGGTTACACCAGGCATTAATGGCGCTGTAACCCTGCAGGTTCCTGCCGGTGTAGCCGTGAACGTGGGTAATAACAGCAACACTGTTTCCAATACATTAAGCCTCGTATACGCTGGCACGGCCCCGGTTATCACCGCTGTTGATGTACCAGCTAACGGTATCTATCACACCGGACAGGTACTCAGCTTCACCGTACACTTCAGCGAAAATGTAATCGCTACAGGTACGCCATCATTCGATGTACTCATAGGTGCAGCCACCAAGCAAGCTACGCTCGTGAGTGGCAGCGGTACCAACGCCTTCCTATTCAGCTACACTGTACAAAACGGCGACATGGATATGGATGGTATTACACTGGGAACTGCCATCTCCGGCACTATCCGCAACAGCGCAGGTAAAAATGCGCTGCTCACGCTCAATAACGTAGGCAACACCAGTGGTGTACTGGTAAACACCACTCAACCGAGTGTAGTGATCAGCACTTCCGCTACTTCACCTGTAATAGCACCGTTTACCGCTACCATTACCTTCTCCGAAGCTGTAACTGGATTTGCAATAGGAGATATTACAACTACCAATGCAAGTCTCAGCAACTTCCAGACTACGGACAACATCACCTACACAGTGCTGGTTACACCAGGCATTGATGGCGCAGTAACCCTGCAAGTTCCTGCCGGTGTAGCCGTGAACGTAGGTAATAACAGCAACACTGCTTCTAATACATTAAGCCTCGTTTACGCTGGCACAGCTCCGGTTATCACCACTGTTGATGTACCGGCTAACGGCATCTATCACACCGGACAGGTGCTCAGCTTCACCGTACACTTCAGCGAAAATGTAATTGCTACAGGCACACCATCGCTGGATGTAATCGTCGGGGCAGCCACTAAACAAGCTACCCTCGTGAGTGGCAGCGGTACCAACGCCTTCCTATTCAGCTACACCGTACAAAACGGTGATATGGATATGGATGGTATTACTTAC
>NZ_JBFTLN010000040.1:0-2165 GCF_056396465.1 Chitinophaga sp. 05T412 | reverse complement strand
CCCCTTTTGATCTGTCTACCGGCCCTTTACTACGGGCATCTCTCTACGAAGTAGCAGCAGGGCAGTGGGTGTTTGTCTATGTGATGCATCACATCATCAGCGATGGCTGGTCAATGGGCGTATTGATCAAAGAGCTGCTGCATCTCTATCATGATAACAGTCCGCTGCCGGTATTGCCTCTCCAGTACAAGGATTATGCAGTATGGCAACAATCCCACGCAGACGATATCGCTAAAAGTTATTGGCAGCAACAGTTTTCCGGTGAACTACCGGTGCTGGAGCTGGTGGCTGATAAGCCCCGTCCGGCAGTAAAAACCTACCGTGGCGGGATGGTCCAAAAAACAATAGATATCTCCGGTTTATCGGCGCTGTTACAACCTACGGGCAGCACGCTGTTCATGGGACTGGTGGCAGCGGTGAATACCTTACTGTATCGCTACAGCGGCCAGGAAGATATTATCCTGGGCAGCCCTGTTGCCGGCAGAGAACATGCAGACCTGGAAGGACAACTAGGTTTCTATGTGAACACGCTGGCGCTAAGGACCCGCTTCAGCGGCAGTGAGAGCTATGTGCAACTGCTGGAGCAGGTGCGACAGGTAACAATGGCAGCTTATGAACATCAGTCGYATCCTTTTGATGAGCTGGTGGACACATTGTCACTGAAACGTGATATGAGCCGCAGCGCCTTGTTTGATGTGATGGTGGTGTTACAGGAAACAGACCTTGATGAAGTGATTGCGGCCCAACAAAGTGGTGGTCTGCAAATAAATCCATATACAGATCTGAGTAATCCGGTCAGCAAATTTGACCTGTCGTTTGACTTTGTATTACAKGGAACGCAGCTGCAATTAAATCTCGTTTAYAACAGTGATCTCTATGAGATATCTACTGTGAGCGCTATGGCAATGCACCTGGATCAGTTGCTGGTAGCYATTCTTAAAAGCCCGGGCACCGCTATCCGRCAGYTGGATTATTTAAGTGAAACAGAAAAATCGCATCTGCTTTATAGTTTCAATGATACCGCTGCTGCTTACCCGGAAGATAAAACATTGGTGCACCTGTTCGCAGAACAGGTAGCAAAAACGCCGGATGCAGTAGCRCTGGTATTTGAAGATAGCTCCTTTACCTATGAGCARCTGGATGCATACTCCARCCAGTTAGCACATTACCTGCGCGGGCAATATGCTATCGTTGCAGATGACCTGGTGGGGGTGCAGCTGGAAAGAAGTGARCGAATGATCATTGCTTTGCTGGCGGTGCTGAAGTCGGGTGGGGCTTATGTTCCTATTGATCCTGACTTCCCGTCCGAACGTATTGATTATATCCTGTCGGACAGTGGTTGTAAAGTACTGATTGATGAAGCAGAGCTGTTGCGTTTTAAAGCAGTGCAGTCCAACTACCCGGTTACAACGCCGGCTATTGTTAACCAGCCACACGACCTGGCTTACGTGATCTACACTTCAGGCTCCACGGGTCGTCCTAAAGGCTGTATGCTGGAACACCGTGGTGTGGTGAACCGTTTGGAGTGGATGTGGCAGCATTACAATTTTACGTCTGCAGACATCATTTTACAGAAGACCACTTTCACTTTTGATGTATCGGTATGGGAACTGTTTCTGCCGCTGTGCTGGGGCGCCCGTATGGTGCTCTGCCACAAAGATGATATCGGAGCGCCGGAGCGTTTGCGTGCCTTGATACAACGTCATGGCATCACCTGCCTGCATTTTGTGCCCGGTATGTTCAATGCCTTTATTACTGCTTTATTTGAAGACGAAGATATTAGTGTTGCTTTAGATAGTCTTCGGCTGGTAGTGACCAGCGGGGAGGCGTTGTCGGCCGAAACGGTGCGTAACTGGTATGCCCGTATGGCCGCTCCGGTACATAACCTGTACGGGCCTACGGAGGCATCTGTAGACGTTACTTATTACGCCACGCGTGCGGGTGATCAGCGCATTCCGATAGGTCGTCCTATCTGGAATACACAACTCTATGTGCTGGGTGCAGACAACGCGGTGCAGCCGGTAGGCGTGGCCGGAGAGATCTGCATTGGTGGCGACGGGCTGGCCCGTGGTTACCTGAATAAACCGGAGCTGACGGCAGAGAAGTTTGTACCGCATCCTTTTACGGCTGGTCGCCGCATTTACCGCACCGGTGATATCGGTCGC
>NZ_JBFTLN010000039.1:0-2378 GCF_056396465.1 Chitinophaga sp. 05T412 | reverse complement strand
CGATGTTGCTGCATGGCGGCAAACTGGTGCTGTGCAGCCAGGAGTCGCTGCTGGATGAGCAACAGCTCTCTGCCCTGATAGCCACGCACCAGGTAGATCTGATGTGGTTTACCAGTGGTTGGTTAAATCAGCTGGTAGACCGAGATATTACGGTATTTGCAGGTCTGGGTACAGTGCTCACTGGCGGAGATAAGTTATCGCCTTTACACATCCATACCTTACAGCAATATTATCCTTCCCTGCGGATYATTAACGGATACGGACCAACGGAGAATACCACTTTCTCCCTTACTTACCACATAGARAAAACGTTGTCGGATATTCCGGTGGGCAAACCTATCGGTCATAGCAGTGCTTACATCCTGGATGCMGCGGGGCAGTTATGTCCGGTAGGTGTAGCAGGAGAGATCGTTGTAGGAGGAGCAGGTATTGCCCGTGGCTACCTGAATAAACCGGAGTTAACAGCGGAGCGTTTTATACCCGATCCATTCCATTCTGGCGGGCGTCTTTATCGCACGGGTGATCTTGGTCGCTGGCTGCCGGATGGCAACATAGCTTTCCTTGGCCGCAAGGATGACCAGGTGAAGGTCCGGGGCTACCGGATAGAGCCCGGTGAGATCACGCATGCACTGCAATCTCACCCAGGTGTGGATGCAGCAATAGTAGTGGTGCGCAGCACTGCGCAGGGAGATAAAGAACTGGTGGCCTATTTCACCGGTGCTGAACCGTTACATACGACTACTCTAAGAGGATGGCTGGATAAAACACTCCCGGCCCATATGATCCCTGCTTACTTCGTGCAGATGGACAGCTTACCACTGAATGCCAACGGTAAAGTAGACCGCCGACAGCTRCCCGCTCCGGAAGACTTTGGACTAACTACCGGTACTACGTATATACCTGCCCGTAATACAACAGAAGCGCAGCTGATCTCCATCTGGGAGCAGGTGCTTGGCAGAATACAGGTTGGTGTTAAAGATAACTTCTTTGAGCTGGGTGGCCATAGCCTGAAAGCCACGAGACTGGCCAGTTTGATCCACAAGGCTTTTGAAGTGAAGTTGCCGTTAAAAGTACTTTTTTCCAACAGTATACTAGAAGAGCAGGCGTTACTGATTGCAAAGTCACGTAAAACCGCTTTTGCACAGATTGCGCGGGCGCCACAACAGGCGGCTTATCCTTTATCATCTTCCCAGCGTCGTTTATGGGTATTGAGCCAGTTTGAAGAAGGTAGTGTGGCTTATAACATGCCAGGCGTTTATACGTTGACTGGTGAGTTAAACATCGCTCAACTGGAACATGCGTTTGATTTGCTGATTGAACGGCATGAAGTGCTGAGGACCATCTTTAAGGAAGATGAAGAGTATGGTGTACAACAATACATTCTTCCTACCATAGATTTCAACATTCGTTACATCACACATCCCACAGACTTATCTGCCGATATTCAGTCTGTATGTTATACCCCTTTTGATCTGTCTACCGGCCCTTTACTACGGGCCTCCCTCTACGAAGTAGCAGCAGGGCAGTGGGTGTTTGTCTACGTGATGCATCACATCATCAGCGATGGCTGGTCAATGGGCGTATTGATCAAAGAGTTGCTGCATCTCTATCATGATAACAGTCCGCTTCCGGTATTGCCTCTCCAGTACAAGGATTATGCAGTATGGCAACAATCTCACGCAGACGATACCGCTAAAACTTATTGGCAGCAACAGTTTTCCGGTGAACTACCGATGCTGGAGCTGGTGGCTGATAAGCCCCGTCCGGCAGTAAAAACCTACCGTGGCGGGATGGTACAAAAAACAATAGACATCTCCGGTTTATCGGCGCTGTTACAACCTACGGGCAGCACGCTGTTCATGGGACTGGTAGCAGCGGTGAATACCTTACTGTACCGCTACAGCGGCCAGGAAGATATTATTTTGGGAAGCCCTGTTGCAGGCAGAGAACATGCAGACCTGGAAGGGCAATTAGGTTTCTATGTGAACACGCTGGCGCTAAGAACCCGCTTCAGCGGCAGTGAGAGCTATCTGCAACTGCTGGAACAGGTGCGACAGGTGACGATGGCAGCTTATGAACATCAGTCGTATCCTTTTGATGAGCTGGTGGACACATTGCCACTGAAGCGTGATATGAGTCGCAGCGCCTTGTTTGATGTGATGGTGGTGTTACAGGATGCAGATCTTGATGAAGTAGTAGCTGCCCAGCAAAATGGAAAGCTGCAAATAAATCCATATACAGACTTCCCTAATCCGGTCAGCAAATTTGATCTGAACTTCATATTTGAGCCACGGCAGGATGGACTACATCTCAGCATAGAATATAACAGTGACCTGTTTTACCATGATACCGTACTCACAATAGCTACTCACAATAGC
>NZ_JBFTLN010000038.1:0-2700 GCF_056396465.1 Chitinophaga sp. 05T412 | reverse complement strand
CAGAGTAACCTTTATCTGGTGGGTAACCAACGGCGTCTGTGATTCGACCAGTGCAGCCGTTTCTGTTGTAAACTATCCTAAACCGGTGGTTGCCAAAGTTGATAGTGTGGCGGCACAATGTAATAACGCTACRTTCACTATTAAAGGAAATGATCCTACTACTACCTTCGGTGGTAAAGGTGTTTGGAGATTTACTCCTACTCCGGGTGTAACCATCACCGATAGCACTAAAGCAACGACCACAGTAACTGTTCCTGCTGGTAACAGAGTAACCTTTATCTGGTGGGTAACCAACGGCGTTTGTGATTCGACCAGTGCAGCCGTTTCTGTTGTAAATTATCCTACACCGGATATAGCAGCTGCGGGTGGTGAGCAGAAACACTGTAATGACTCTATCTTCACTATGACAGCTAACAAGCCTGCTCAATTTGGAGCATACGGCGCGTGGACTATTGTAGGTGGCAAACAGTCATGGATTACCATTGCCGATACTACTTTATACAATACTAAAGTGACTCTGCTGGCCGGTCATACCGCTACACTGGTATGGACCATTACTAACGGTACTTGTGCCGCTACTACCAGCCAGGTGAAACTCACCAACTATGAAGTACCTTCTACTGCAGTGGCTGGTGGCGACCAGAAACACTGTAATGATTCCATCTTTACAATGGCGGCTAACAAGCCGGCGCAAATGGGTGCAGCCGGTGCATGGACTATTGTAGGGGGCAAACAATCATGGATCACTATTGCAGATACCACTTTATTCAATTCTAAAGTGACCCTGCTGGCTGGTCATACCGCTACACTGGTATGGACCATTACCAACGGTACCTGCGCAGCTACTTCTGATCAGGTAACACTGACTAACTATGAGGTACCTTCTACCGCTGTAGCCGGTCCTGAACAGAAACATTGTAATGATTCCATCTTTACAATGGCGGCTAACAAGCCGGCGCAATTCGGAGCATATGGCGCGTGGACCATTGTTGGTGGTAAACAGTCCTGGATCACTATTGCAGATACCACTTTATTCAATTCTAAAGTGACCCTGCTGGCCGGTCATACCGCTACACTGGTATGGACCATCACTAACGGCACTTGTGCCGCTACTACCAGCCAGGTCAAACTCACCAACTATGAAGTACCTTCTACTTCAGTGGCTGGTGGCGACCAGAAACACTGTAATGACTCCATCTTCACACTCGCGGCTAACAAGCCGGCGCAAATGGGTGCAGCCGGTGCATGGACTATTGTAGGTGGCAAACAATCATGGATCACTATTGCGGACACCACTTTATTCAATTCTAAAGTGACCCTGCTGGCCGGTCATACCGCTACACTGGTATGGACCATCACCAACGGTACCTGCGCAGCTACTTCTGATCAGGTAACACTGACTAACTATGAGGTACCTTCTACTGCAGTGGCTGGTGGCGACCAGAAACATTGTAATGATTCCATCTTTACAATGGCGGCTAACAAGCCGGCGCAAATGGGTGCAGCCGGTGCATGGACCATTGTAGGGGGCAAACAATCTTGGATCACTATTGCGGACACCACTTTATTCAATTCTAAAGTGACCTTGCTGGCTGGTCGTACCGCTACACTGGTATGGACCATTACCAACGGTACCTGCGCAGCTACTTCTGATCAGGTAACACTGACTAACTATGAGGTACCTTCTACCGCTGTAGCTGGTCCTGAACAGAAACACTGTAATGATTCCATCTTTACAATGGCGGCTAACAAGCCTGCGCAATTCGGAGCATATGGCGCGTGGACCATTGTTGGTGGTAAACAATCTTGGATCACTATTGCAGATACTTCAGCATACAATACCAAAGTGACGCTGCTGGCCGGTCATACCGCTACACTGGTATGGACCATTACCAACGGTACCTGTGCCGCTACTACCAGCCAGGTAAAACTCACCAACTACGAAGTACCTTCTACTGCAGTAGCTGGTGGCGACCAGAAACACTGTAATGATTCCATCTTTACAATGGCGGCTAACAAGCCGGCGCAAATGGGTGCAGCCGGTGCATGGACTATTGTTGGTGGTAAACAATCTTGGATCACTATTGCCGACACCTCTTTATTCAATTCTAAAGTGACCCTGCTGGCTGGTCATACCGCTACACTGGTATGGACCATTACCAACGGTACCTGTGCCGCTACTACCAGCCAGGTAAAACTCACCAACTACGAAGTACCTTCTACCGCTGTAGCCGGTCCTGAACAGAAACATTGTAATGATTCCATCTTTACAATGGCGGCTAACAAGCCTGCGCAATTCGGAGCATATGGCGCGTGGACCATTGTTGGTGGTAAACAGTCCTGGATCACTATTGCAGATAGCACTTTATTCAATTCTAAAGTGACCCTGCTGGCCGGTCATACCGCTACACTGGTATGGACCATCACTAACGGCACTTGTGCCGCTACTACCAGCCAGGTGAAACTCACCAACTTCGAAGTGCCTTCTACTTCAGTAGCTGGTCCTGAACAGAAACACTGTAATGACTCCATCTTCACACTCGCGGCTAACAAGCCTGCTCAGTTCGGAGCATACGGTGCATGGACCATTGTTGGTGGTAAACAATCATGGATCACTATTGCAGATACTTCTGCATACAATACCAAAGTGACCCTGCTGGCTGGTCATACCGCTACACTGGTATGGACCATCACTAACGG
>NZ_JBFTLN010000037.1:0-2856 GCF_056396465.1 Chitinophaga sp. 05T412 | reverse complement strand
CAAATGCCGCTGCAGAATCTTTTAATGCAAAAATAAAGTCCTTTAGAAACGCGCTGAGAGGGGTACGGGATGTAGAATTCTTTCTTTACAGATTAACCAAACTCTATGCTTAAAATTTATGGCTATCCCCCAACTTTTCAACTTGATCCCATAATTTCTCTAAAACAAAAAAGCTTACCCATAAATGAGTAAGCTTTTCTCTAGTCGSGGCGGCAGGATTCCAACCTGCGACCTTGCCGCTTCCAGCGGTACGCGATAGCCAAAACGCTACGACATAATTTCTCTAAAACAAAAAAGCTTACCCATAAATGAGTAAGCTTTTCTCTAGTCGCCCTGCCTGTACAAATTTCGAACTTATTTTTAATGGATTTAAGACGGCTTGCGAGCATAGCTATATGATAGCCAATTGCTTGTAAGCCGTTTTTCTATTGTACATAATTAATGTGAACCTAAAAACGTGTGTATGAAAAATTTAATATGTGCAGAGGCTAAACAAATTGATCTTGTAGATTATTTGGCCTCATTGGGCCACCTACCCCAAAAAGTAAGAAACCAAGACTATTGGTATCTATCACCATTGCGGGATGAAAAAACACCATCTTTCAAAGTAAACAGGCCCTTAAACGTCTGGTACGATCATGGAACTGGCAAGGGCGGTAATTTGGTGGACTTCGGAACGCTTCATTTTAATTGTAGCGTTGCTGATCTGTTGCAACGCTTATCGCAAAACCAACCCGCCCAGGCTTTTTCTTTTCACCCGCCTACCACTTTAGGCAACCGGCATCAGGCCCCCGCTTCTTTTGCTGGTGAAAAGAAAGATACCCTCGACAGCAAAATTGTTATTCTGGATGCCCGCCCGCTTAAAGAACAATCCCTACTGGATTACTTACAAAAAAGATGTATCCCGGTGGAAATTGCCAGCCGCTTTTGTAAAGAGGTGGATTTTCTTTTATATGGGAAGAAGCATACCGTTATCGGCTTCCAAAACAATGCCGGAGGATATGAACTACGGAACGAAAATTTTAAAGGTAGCAGCGCCCCAAAGGAAATAACGCTTGTAGACAATCGCACAGAACAGATTACCGTTTTTGAAGGCTTCTTTAGCTTCCTATCTTTTTGCACCATCAACAGAAACCAACAAGCCCCTTTGACAAATTGTCTTGTTTTAAACTCCCTTTCCTTCTTTGAGAAAAGCCGTCCACTGATGGAGCAATACAAGCAGGTACATTTGATTTTAGACAGAGATACAGCCGGTTTGAATCACACCCGGCAAGCCTTACAACAGGATGGAAATAAGTACCTAGACCGGAGCGACTTTTACCAGGGCAGGAAGGATTTAAACGACTGGCTTATTCATCATCACCACAGCCAAAAAGAGAGTCAGCGGATAGGCAAGCGGCTTTGACGTTCGGGTAGCCAGCTATGTTTTGGTAAAACCAAAACGGCTGGCTCACCTCATGCTACCGCATTCGGTGAGTAATTTTTTTCATGCTATCGCATTCAAAAAATAAAGAGGAGGTTGATATGGAGCAGCAGAATGCACAAACCAAGAACAAGGGAGGCCGCCCCCAAAAAGCGGTGAAAAAAGATCAATTATTGGCCATGAAATGCAGTCTTTATGAAAGACGTGTTATTGAAGCAAACGCCAAAAGTACTAACCTTTCAGTTTCCGAATACCTGCGGGAAATAAGCATGACCGGAAAAATTGACAGGAGGGAAAAAGCATTGCCCAAAGAAGTTTTGGAACTAACAGGCACGCTCAATCACATGGCAGCAAACCTTAATCAGATCGCTAGAAAGCGGAACGGGATGGAAGAATTAAGCCCGCTTGAACGTGCCAACCTGAAAGTACAATCAGGGGAATTAAAAACATTGGCGGCAAAAATTAAAACTTATTTCCAATGATCGGCTATGTAGGAACAGGAAGTTCCTTTTTTGAATGTATCCGTTATTGTTTGCAGGATAAAAAGGAACTGTCTGAAGAAAAAAAGCAGGAGCTTTCCCTAAAGGATAATCTACAGCACCAGAATCGGGCAGAAATTTTGAGCTATAACAAATGTTTTGGGAATTTAAAAGAGCTGTCCGGGCAATTTATTGATGTTGCCAAACTTAGCAAACGGGTAGAAAAGCCGGTATTTCATTTTTCCTTACGGCTGGCTCCCGGAGAAACACTTACTAAAAACCAACTTATAGAAGCTGGCCGTGAGTGTGTTAAAGAATTTGGCGTAGCAGATAACCAATATATCTGCGTACTACATAGGGATACCAGCGAGCAGCATATTCACATTGTTGCCAATCGTGTAGGTTATAACAGCAAGGTCGCCAGCGACAGTAACAGTTATAAAAGAATGGCCGCCCTTTGCCGAAAATTGGAAAAGCAATACAAGCTACAGGAAGTATTAAGCCCCCGCGCCTTTTTATCCCCTAAAGACAGGCTATTACCCCGGCAGGATCAGCGAAAGGAAAAACTCAAAACAAATATTCGGCAGACCTTAGAGAAGGTGCATAGCTATTCAGAATTTGAGCAGAGAATGCAGGCGTTAGGGTATAAGTTGATTAAAGGCCGGGGGATCTCCTTTATTGATGATAAGAAGGTAAAAGTAAAAGGTAGTGAGGTAGGTTTTTCGCTGGCGAAAATAGAAAGAGTTTTAGCCTTGAAACAAGAACTGGCAACTAAACAGGCTGAACAAAAAATATATGAAGCAGCTGTCGGCTCCCCCAAATTTCGGCCGCAAGAATTAGAGTTATAAATTAAATGATTTATTAACTTTAATCTAGCAATATGAAAAGAAAGAATTTTACAGAAAGTCAGATAGTTACTGCTCTTAAAAGACAGGAAGGTGGCATATCTGTTAA
>NZ_JBFTLN010000036.1:0-2983 GCF_056396465.1 Chitinophaga sp. 05T412 | reverse complement strand
AGCGTAATATTTAAAAAATTAAAGCTTACGGGCAATTAGTATTACTCGGCTGCGATGTTACCACCCTTACACCTGTAACCTATCAACGTCGTAGTCTCCGACGGCCCTTAAAAGTAAACTCATCTTGAAGCAGGTTTCACGCTTAGATGCTTTCAGCGTTTATCCTATCCGTACATAGCTACTCTGCACTGCACCTGGCGGCACAACAGATACACCAGCGGTACGTACGACCCGGTCCTCTCGTACTAAGGTCATGTCCTCTCAATTTACTAACGATCACAACAGATAGGGACCGAACTGTCTTGCGACGTTCTGAACCCAGTTCACGTGCCACTTTAATCGGCGAACAGCCGAACCCTTGGGACCTTCTCCAGCCCCAGGATGTGACGAACCGACATCGAGGTGCCAAACCTCACCGTCGATATGAGCTCTTGGGTGAGATCAGCCTGTTATCCCCGGAGTACCTTTTATCCTTTGAGCGATGGCCCTTCCATACAGAACCACCGGATCACTTTAGCCTGCTTTCGCACCTGCTCGGCTTGTTTGCCTCACAGTCAAGCACCCTTATACTAATGCGCTCTRCGTACGATTACCAACCGTACTGAGGGTACCTTTGCGAGCCTCCGTTACCTTTTAGGAGGCGACCACCCCAGTCAAACTACCCACCAAACAATGTCTCCGTTGCCGGATTAGACTCTAAATAACAGAAGGTTGGTATTTCAACGATGACTCCACAACTCCTGGCGAAGCTGCTTCATAGTCTCCCAACTATCCTACACATCTGGCATTCAAAATCAATGTTAAGTTGTAGTGAAGGTTCACGGGGTCTTTCCGTCCCGTTGCGATTAACCGGCATCTTCACCGATACTACAATTTCACCGAGCTCGTGGTAGAGACAGTGTACAACTCATTAGACCATTCGTGCAGGTCGGAACTTACCCGACAAGGAATTTCGCTACCTTAGGACCGTTATAGTTACGGCCGCCGTTTACTGGGGCTTCAGTCAGAAGCTTTGGRTTACYCCGAACATCCTTCCTTAACCTTCCAGCACCGGGCAGGTATCAGGCTCTATACGTCATCTTTCGATTTTGCAGGGCCCTGTGTTTTTGTTAAACAGTTGGTTGTACCATTTTACTGAGGCCGCATTACTGCGGCACGCCTTATCCCGAAGTTACAGCGTCAATTTGCCTAGTTCCTTTACCACGGATCACTCGAGCGCCTGAGAATACTCATCTCGACTACCTGTGTCGGTTTACGGTACGGGCTGCTATAAACGAACCTTAGAAGTTTTTCTTGGAAGTCTGATTAGGGATACTATCARCGCGGCCGAAGCTTTGTTGTACTRTCAGGCTTCAGCAAGTCTGGCGGATTTTCCTACCAAACCTATACCTACACCCTTTAACGCACTATTCCGTAAGTGCGCGATCCTTTCACTACTCCGTTACTCCATCGAATTTATAGCAGGTACTGGAATATTCACCAGTTTGCCATCAGCTACGCCTTTCGGCTTTGCCTAAGGACCCGACTAACCCTGATCCGATTAGCGTTGATCAGGAACCCTTAGTCTTACGGCGATAAGATTTTTCATCTTATTTATCGTTACTTATGCCTACATTTTCTTTTCTAAACGCTCCAGCATGTCTCRCAACACACCTTCGATGCAGTTTAGAATGCTCCCCTACCGTCTGACACCTAAATGTCAGGCCTAAAGCTTCGGTTATATGTTTGATGCCCGATTATTTTCCGTGCCCAAACCCTCGACCAGTGAGCTGTTACGCACTCTTTAAATGAATGGCTGCTTCCAAGCCAACATCCTGGCTGTTTTAGGATTTGAACCGCGTTTGATCAACTTAACATATCATTAGGGACCTTAGCTGTTAGTCTGGGTTATTTCCCTCTCGGCCATGGACCTTAGCGCCCACAGCCTCACTCCTGGAGATTATATTATAGCATTCGGAGTTTATTAGGGTTTGGTAGGCGGTGAAGCCCCCTAGCCCAATTAGTAGCTCTACCTCTATAATACGTCTATATCCAAGGCTGTTCCTAAAAACATTTCGGGGAGAACGAGCTATCTCTCAGTTTGATTGGCCTTTCACCCCTATCCACAGGTCATCCCATAGCTTTTCAACGCTAATGAGTTCGGGCCTCCAGTTAGTTTTACCTAACCTTCACCCTGCCCATGGATAGATCACAAAGTTTCGCGTCTACCCCCACTGACTGATTCGCTCTGTTAGAACTTGCTTTCGCTACGGCTCCGGTACTGAAGACCTTAACCTTGCCAGTGAGGAGTAACTCGTAGGCTCATTATGCAAAAGGCACGCCGTCACCATTGCTGGCTCCGACCGCTTGTAAGCGCACGGTTTCAGGAACTATTTCACTCTCCTGTTCGGAGTACTTTTCACCTTTCCCTTACGGTACTGGTTCACTATCGGTATCTAAGGAGTATTTAGCCTTACCAGATGGTGCTGGCAGTTTCATACAGGATTCCTCCGGTCCCGCACTACTCAGGATACTACACGTCCATCAGAATTTCTGTCTACAGGGCTATCACCTGCTRCGGCTCATCTTTCCAGATGATTCAACTTGATCTGACTTTCTAAAAGTAGTCCTACAACCCCGGATAGAATTGCTTCGATCCGGTTTGGGCTCTTCCCCGTTCGCTCGCCACTACTTAGGGAATCATTATTTATTTTCTTTTCCTACAGGTACTTAGATGTTTCAGTTCCCTGCGTTGGCTCTCCTTGCGGAGTAATACACCTTCAGTGTACTGGGTTGTCCCATTCGGAAATCTACGGATGTAACGATCGTTTGCATCTCCCCGTAGCTTATCGCAGCTTACCACGTCCTTCTTCGCCTCTTAGATCCTAGGCATCCACCATGCGCTCTTATTCGCTTTAAAAAATTTAGTATTCAAATACTACTATTTCGAATACAACTTGCATTTCCCAATATGTCAAAGAACTTTTAATCACTGATCTCTTTT
>NZ_JBFTLN010000035.1:0-4278 GCF_056396465.1 Chitinophaga sp. 05T412 | reverse complement strand
CCTGGAAAGATCAGCGGATATGGTGATCGGCATACTGGGGATACTGAAAGCGGGCGGCGCATATGTACCTGTTGATCCGTCCTATCCGGCAGAAAGGATTTTGTATATGCTGTCAGACACGGGAGCTTCCGTGATATTGAGCAGTGCGGGCTTATCAGCCCAGCTTCCGGCTACCGATGCCACAATTGTATTACTGGAAGACATCTTCGTAAATACCACCGATATACCGGTTTCCGGACTACCGGAACCACGTCCTCACCACCTGGCGTATGTGATCTACACCTCCGGTTCTACAGGTGTTCCCAAAGGAGTGATGATCGAGCACCAGGGTCTGTTGAATCATTTGTATGCCAAGATCAATGCGCTTGAAATAAACGGACAATCGGTGATCGCACAAACAGCCAGTTACAGCTTTGATATATCAGTATGGCAGATGTTTGCGGCCTTGGTCTGCGGCGGTACAACGGTTATTTATCATTCGTCAGTCATCTACGATCCATCTTCGCTGCTTGCCCTCACGCATCGCAGCGGGGTCACCATACTGGAGCTGGTGCCTTCTTATCTGTCATCGTTGTTGCAGTCGGGCATCAGCACTCCATTAAAGGGGCTGCGTTACCTGCTGGTAACAGGAGAGGAGGTGAGTGCAACGTTACTGGAGCAATGGTTTGGTCATGCAGCTTATGGTGGTATACCGGTAGTGAATGCGTATGGCCCCACGGAGGCGTCAGATAATATTACGCATCATATCATGTCTTCAGCGCCATCCGGATCGACGGTGCCGTTGGGTCGTCCTGTGCAGAACCTGCGGATCTATGTGCTGGACAAACGGGGTTGTATTTGTCCGGTGGGTGTCTGGGGAGAGATCTGTGTGAGCGGAATTGGAGTAGGTCGTGGCTACCTGAACCGGGCGTCGCTGACGGAAGAGAAGTTTGTGGCCGACCCGTTTGTAAAAGGAGCGCGGATGTATCGTACGGGAGATCTGGGTCGCTGGCTGGCGGATGGAACGATCGCTTATGGTGGCCGTCTGGATAGACAGGTGAAGATCCATGGCTACCGCATCGAGCTGGGAGAAGTGGAGAGTGTGCTATCCGGTAATGAGCAGGTACATCAGGCGGTAGTGGTGGCACAGGAAGCGGAATCTGGTCACCGGCGGCTGGTGGGCTATGTGGTTCCCCGTGCAGACTATGACAAGGAAACGGTGCAATCATGGCTGAAAGCGCGTTTGCCGGCCTATATGGTCCCTGCTGTACTGGTAACACTGGAAGCGCTGCCGCTGACACCGAATGGAAAGGTGGACAGGAAATCGTTGCCTCAGCCGGACGAAGCGTTGTTGCAGCCGGAAAATTATGCAGCTCCGGAAACGGCCACCGAGCAGCTGTTGGCAGGCATCTGGCAGGCGTTGCTGGGAAAAGAACGTATAGGCATCCACGATAACTTCTTTGAACTGGGTGGTCACTCGCTGCTGGTGATGCGGCTGAACGCCGCCATCCACAAAGAGCTGGGCATAGAAATACCCGCCAGCATTTTCTTCCAGCTTCCCACTATCGACGCTTTAGCTAAACATATAAAAATTAATCAGCAGCATGCTGCTCCCGACGATGAAGATCTGGAAACCCTGAGATTTTAGCACTCCCGGGAAATTTTTTTTACTCTTAAATAACAGACCATGACCGGCATTAAATTAACAGAAGTAGTAGAGCTACTGGAAAAGGCCAGCGATTTTGGCATTAAAGTATCTTTCGACAATAACGAACTCGTTGTAAAGGCAAATAAAATCAACGAAATCGACAGGACATTTCTAAATGAACTGAAAAACAATAAAGAATATATCATTACCTACCTGAAGAAAAACAGCCGGCATGCTTTAGGAACGCCTGGAGGAGAGGCTGTAATCCCTGCGCGTGACAGGAATATGTCTGATCGTATTCCGCTTTCGTATAGTCAGGAACGTTTGTGGTTCATTCACCAGCTGGAAGGCAGCGTACAATATCATCAGGGAGTGGCGTTGCGTCTGAAGGGTAATCTTTCCATCGATGCATTGTCTGGTGCATTACAGACGATCGTTAACAGGCACGAAGTACTCCGGACAGTTATTGAGCAGGAGGATGGACTGCCTTATCAGCGGATACTGGAAAAAGATCAATGGCAGCTAAATCATACAGATGCTGGTATGTATGATAATGCTGAACAATTACGTACTTATGTGAAAGAGTTGACAGTTGCGCCTTTCGACTTATCCGTGGACCATATGCTCCGTGCGCAACTTATATCACAGGCAGAAGACAATTATTTACTGGTACTGACAATACACCACATAGCTTCCGACGGTTGGTCAGCGGGTATTATCGTAAGTGAACTGATAGAGTTGTACAATGCTTATGCCACAGGGCGGGCTCCACTGCTACCGGCACTTGAAATACAATATGCTGACTACGCCATCTGGCAGCGCACGTGGCTGTCGGGCATTATGCTGGAAGAAAAGTTGAATTACTGGAAGCACAAATTATCCGGGGTAAACATATTGCAGTTACCCGCAGACCACAGCCGGCAATCTGGTCAGAGCATGCGCGGCGCTATACACACTTTCCGGTTTGATCAGGAGTTATCCGGGCAGATACAGTTATTGTCACGGCAACAGGGCGCTACTTTGTTCATGACCATGCTGACGGCTTTTAAAGTATTGTTATACCGTTATACTGGCCAGGAAGATATTTGTGTAGGCACATCGCTTGCAGGCAGAATAAGGCAGGAGACAGAAGGATTAATCGGCTTTTTTGTTAACGCGCTGGTATTACGTAGTGACTTGGGCAGTAATCCATCTTTTCTCTCCCTGCTGCAACAGGTAAAACAAACCACGTTGGAAGCATATGATCATCAGGAGGTGCCTTTTGAGAGGGTGGTGGAAGCTGTTGCAAAGGAACGGGATCCCGGCAGAAACCCACTGTTCCAGGTATTGTTCGGATTGGCAAATGCCCCGGCGGCGCCTGACCTTTACCTGGGAGATCTGCAATTATCCCAGGAACTGCTTGAACATACCACGACAAAATTCGATATGGCCCTCTTTATAAATGAGGATGAAGCTGGTCTTTCTGGCCATGTGGAGTATTGTGTTGATCTGTTTGAACCTGCTACAATAGCAAGAATAGTAACGCATTTCGGGCAGTTGCTGCGGTCGGCAGTTAGTACGCCGGAAGCCGGCATCAACTCACTGGTAATGCTTTCGGAAACAGATAAAGCATTGTTAAAAACGGTTGCTAATACCGCAGTAGATGATCGTTCTGATAAAACATTCGCAGACCTGTTCGCGGTACAGGCTGAGCTTGCGCCGGATAATACTGCATTGGTATTCGAAAGCAGTACGCTCACATATAGAGAACTGAATGAACGTGCAGATCAACTCGCATATTACCTGATCGGGAAAGGTGTTAAAGCAGGTTCACTGGTACCGCTTTGTATAGAACGATCGCTGGAAATGATTGTAGGGTTGCTGGGGATCATTAGGGCTGGAGCGGCTTATGTACCAATAGATCCGGCTTATCCTGCAGATCGCATCAGTCATGTGCTGAAAGATACAAGTGCTACGGTAATAGTCAGTGATCTGATTACTGCTGCAAAGCTGGAAACGGTTATAGGAGATCTCCACGTGGTGGTCCTCGACGGTGATCAGGAACAGATAAGCAGCAGCCGGCCGGTGAAGTTACCTCATATCCTGCCATCTTCACCATTGTACGTGATTTATACTTCCGGCAGTACTGGTCTTCCCAAAGGTGTAATGATCAATCACGAGAACCTGGCAGACTACCTCTATGGATTACAGGCACATCTGCCGTTGTCAGATGCTGGCTCTTTCGGATTGCTCTCCAGCATAGCAACGGATTTGGGGAATACGGTGATATACAGCTCTCTGGCAGTTGGAGGCACTTTACATGTGCTTTCAAAAGCATTGACCAATGATGCAGAAAAGATCAGAACATATTTTGACCGGTATCGTATCGATTGTATCAAAGTAGTTCCTTCGCACTGGAAAGCATTATGCGATGGAGATGCGCTGCTGCTGCCGGAAAAACTACTGATCTTCGGAGGTGAATCGCTGGAAGTTTCAGTAGTGGAAAAGATACGCCGTTCAGGTGCAGCATGCGTAGTAGTGAATCACTATGGCCCAACGGAAACGACTATAGGAAAATTACTGCATATAGTAGAGACAGGTCGTTCTTATGAAGAGAACATCCCCATAGGCAAACCATTTTCTTCGGCACATATATACATACTCGACGCCGG
>NZ_JBFTLN010000034.1:0-4278 GCF_056396465.1 Chitinophaga sp. 05T412 | reverse complement strand
GATATGGTGATCGGCATACTGGGGATACTGAAAGCGGGCGGCGCATATGTACCTGTTGATCCGTCCTATCCGGCAGAAAGGATTTTGTATATGCTGTCAGACACGGGAGCTTCCGTGATATTGAGCAGTGCGGTCTTATCAGCCCAGCTTCCGGCTAACGATGCCAGAATAGTATTACTGGAAGACATCTTCGTAAATACCACCGATATACCGGTTTCCGGACTACCGGCACCTCGTCCTCATCACCTGGCGTATGTGATCTATACCTCCGGATCTACAGGTGTTCCCAAAGGAGTGATGATCGAGCACCAGGGTCTGTTGAATCATTTGTATGCCAAGATCAATACACTTGAAATAGATGAACAATCGGTGATCGCACAAACAGCCACTTATAGCTTTGATATATCAGTATGGCAGATGTTTGCGGCCTTGGTCTGCGGTGGCACAACGGTTATTTATCCATCATCAGTCATTTACGATCCATCTTCGCTGCTTGCCCTCACGCATCGCAGCGGGGTCACCATACTGGAGCTGGTGCCTTCTTATCTGTCATCGTTGTTGCAGTCGGGCATCAGCACTCCATTAAAGGGGCTGCGTTACCTGTTGGTAACAGGAGAGGAGGTGAGTGCAAGGTTACTGGAGCAATGGTTTGGTCATGCAGCTTATGGTGGTATACCGGTAGTGAATGCGTATGGTCCCACAGAAGCGTCAGATGATATTACGCATCATATCATGTCTTCAGCGCCATCCGGATCGACGGTGCCATTGGGTCGTCCTGTGCAGAACCTGCGGATCTATGTGCTGGACAAACGGGGTTGTATTTGCCCGGTGGGTGTCTGGGGAGAGATCTGTGTGAGCGGAATTGGAGTAGGTCGTGGTTACCTGAACCGGGCGTCGCTGACGGAAGAGAAGTTTGTAGCTGACCCGTTTGTAAAAGGAGCGCGGATGTATCGTACGGGAGATCTGGGTCGCTGGCTGGCGGATGGAACGATCGCTTACGGCGGTCGCCTGGATGAACAGGTGAAGATCCACGGTTACCGCATTGAGCTGGGAGAAGTGGAGAGTGTGCTATCCGGTAATGAGCAGGTACATCAGGCGGTAGTGGTGGCACAGGAAGAGGAATCTGGTCACCGGCGGCTGGTGGGCTATGTGGTTCCCCGTGCAGACTATGACAAGGAAGCGGTGCAATCATGGCTGAAAGCGCGTTTGCCGGCCTATATGGTTCCTGCTGTACTGGTAACACTGGAAGCGCTGCCGCTGACACCGAATGGAAAGGTGGACAGGAAATCGTTGCCTCAGCCGGATGATAGGTTGTTGCAGCCGGAAAATTATGTAGCTCCGGAAACGGCCACCGAGCAGCTGTTGGCAGGCATCTGGCAGGCGTTGCTGGGAAAAGAACGTATAGGCATCCACGATAACTTCTTCGAACTGGGTGGTCACTCGCTGCTGGTGATGCGGCAGAATGCCGCCATCCACAAAGAGCTGGACATAGAAATACCCGTCAGCATTTTCTTCCAGCTTCCAACTATCGACGCTTTGGCTAAATATATAAATGTTAGCCAGGCTGATTTTACGCCCGCATTTGAAGAAATGAAAACCATAAAAATATAGTGGTTCAACCATTCGACTATCCTTAAATAACAGACCATGACTAGCTTTAAGCTGAAAGACATTCTATCATTACTGGAAAAAGCAAATAGCATCGGCATAAAAATATCTCTGGATGATAATGAATTAGTGGTGCAGGTCCAGAAGGAACAGGAAATAGATAGCGCTTTTTTGCATGAACTGAAACATAACAAAGAGTATATTATTGAATATTTAAAAACCCGCAAACAGCATGGACGGACTGGCTTTACCGGCAATGTCAGCGCCTATGACAGGAAGGAAGGCATGCATATCCCACTTTCGTATAGCCAGGAACGTTTGTGGTTCATTCATCAGCTGGAAGGCAGCGTGCAGTATCATATACCTGCTATGCTCAGGATCAGCGGCCCCCTGGATAGTAATGTGCTCGCACATACCTTGCGAACGATTGTTGACCGCCATGAAATATTGCGGACCGTTATCGCGCAGGAAGAAGGAGAAATGTATCAGCGGATATTGGCAAAAGGTCAGCTGTCGTTAACGGTTGTTGCTGGTGAAGCATACCGGGAAGATGATAATGCCCTGAAGAATTATGTCAGGCTATTGGCAGATGCACCGTTTGATCTGGAAAAGGATCACATGCTGCGCGCACATCTGATCGTACTGGATAAAGAGGAACATGTACTGGTAGTGGTATTGCATCACATCGCTTCAGATGCCTGGTCTTCAGGAATTATACTACAGGAGCTGGTAACCTTGTATGATGCTCATACGGCGGGAAAGAAGCTTCAGTTGCCGGACTTGCCGATACAATATGCGGATTACGCTATCTGGCAACGATCAGAGATAATAAATGGGGTGCTGGAAAGAAAACTGGAGTACTGGAAAGAGAAACTGAAAGGCGCAACAATGCTGCAATTGCCTTCGGACCATCAGCGTCCGGCAGACCAACGCTATCGTGGAAGCAGCGCTTCTTTTCTGCTGGACAAAGATCTGACTGCCAGGTTACAGGACTTATCCCTGCAACAGGATGCTACGTTGTACATGACCATGCTGGCAGTTTTTAAAGTGTTGCTACACCGGTACAGCGGTCAGGATGATATTGTAGTGGGAAGCTCAACTGCCGGGCGTCAGCTGAGAGAGCTGGAAGGACTGGTCGGCTTTTTTTCCAATACGCTCACGCTACGGAGTAACCTTGGGAATGATCCTTCCTTTATATCCTTACTGCAACAGGTAAAGCAAACCACGCTGGAAGGATTCGATCATCAGGATGTTCCTTTCGGGAAGGTGGTGGAAGCAGTGGTAAAGGAACGGGACAAAAGAGGGAATCCACTATTCCAGGTAATGTTTGTTCAGCAAAACAGATTGGATATTGCTGGCATTGCATTAGGGAAAGCAACCGTGTATCCGGAACTGATTGAGCAGACCACTTCCAAATTTGATCTGACTCTTTTTATTCAGGAAACACCCACAGGTATAAATGTATATACAGAATATAATGCAGACCTGTTTACACCGGATACCATAGACCGCTTGCAGGGGCATTTTGAAGTATTACTGCGGGCGGTTGTAGATGTACCTGCTGCACATATAAGCTCGCTGAATATGCTGCGTTCTGATGAAAGAATGCTGCTGCTGAACGGGGCTGACAAGGAAACGCAGTATATGCCCCTGTCGGATAAATCAATTCTGACGCAATTTGAAGAGCAGGCTGTCCGTCACCCAGACACTATTGCACTTATATCTGAAAACAATACGATCACTTACAGGCATCTGAATGAACATGCCAATCAACTGGGCAATTACCTGAGAGGCGAGGGGGTTGGTGAAGGAACATTGGTGCCGGTCTGTATGGAGCGCTCGTCAGAGATGATCGTTGCCATACTGGGTATATTGAAAGCTGGTGGAGCTTATGTTCCACTGGAACCCAACCTTCCCGCAGAAAGGATAGCATATGTACTGACCGATACGGCAGCTAGTATTGTCATCAGCAACAGTCTGTACAAAAGCAGATTGCCGGAAACCGGCACATGCCAGATCATTTCCATAGATGATGACGCAGAAAAGATAAGCAGCTTCCCTACTGAGGCGCCTGGCGTATTTCCTGTCGCTGATCAACTGGTGTATGTTATCTATACATCAGGCAGCACCGGTAAACCTAAGGGAGTGATGGTGACGCATGGCAATATTACAGATTATATGGGCGGTCTTCAGGCCCGCCTGAATATTGACAGCTGTCGTTCTTTCGGATTGCTCTCCAGTATAGCCACAGATCTGGGCAACACAGTCATATACAGCTCCCTGGCGGTTGGGGGCACTTTACATGTGCTTTCAAAAGCGCTGACCAATGATGCAGAAAAGATCAGAACATATTTTAATCAGCATCGTATTGATTGTATCAAAGTAGTTCCTTCGCACTGGAAAGCATTATGCGATGGAGATGCGCTGCTGCTGCCGGAAAAACTACTGATCTTCGGAGGTGAATCGCTGGAGGTTGCAGTGGTGGAAAAGATACGCCGTTCCGGCGCAGCATGCGTAGTAGTGAATCACTATGGCCCAACGGAAACGACTATAGGAAAATTACTGCATATAGTAGAGACAGGTCGTTCTTATGAAGAGAACATCCCCATAGGCAAACCATTTTCTTCGGCACATATATACATACTCGACGCTATACATACTCGACGCCGG
>NZ_JBFTLN010000033.1:0-5162 GCF_056396465.1 Chitinophaga sp. 05T412 | reverse complement strand
ACTGGAGTGCTGGTCAATACCATTCACCCGACAGTCGCCGTCAGCACCGCAATTACCTCTCCGACCAATCAGCCTTTCACTGCTACCATTACGTTCAGCGAAGCGGTTACCGGGCTTTTAGCTACTGGCATTACTGCTACCAATGCGACACTTAGTAATCTCCAAACAACGGATAATATTACGTATACGGTATTGGTAACACCGGGGGCCAATGGTGCGATAACTGTACAGGTACCGGCCAACGCAGCCATTAACGCTGGCTTGAATGGCAACACCGCTTCTAATACACTAAGCGTTACTTATGATACTACCCCACCGAGTATCACATCCATAGATGTACCAGCTAATGGCATCTATCATCTGGGTGATGGTTTGCGGTTTAAAGCTCATTTTAGTAAATCCGTTGTAGTAACTGGAACACCGACACTGGATATCACSATCGGTAGTACTATCAGACAAGCCACTTATCAGGCAGGGTCTGCATCTGATACACTGGGCTTCTTATATATTGTACAAAGCGGTGATCTGGACATGGACGGTATCACGCTGGCATCGGCCATCGTTGGAACKATCAAGGAYTTAGCAGGTAACAGYGGTGTGCTCRCATTACCGGCAGTGAATACAACTGGAGTGCTGGTCAATACCATTCACCCGACAGTCGCCGTCAGCACCGCARTTACTTCTCCGACCAATCAGCCTTTCACTGCTACCATTACGTTCAGCGAAGCTGTTACCGGGCTTTTAGCTACTGGCATTACTGCTACCAATGCTATGCTTAGCAATCTGCAAACAACCGATAATATTACGTATACGGTATTGGTAACACCGGGTGCCAATGGCGCGGTAACTGTACAGGTACCGGCCAACGCAGCCATTAACACTGGCTTGAATGGCAACACCGCTTCTAATACATTAAGCGTTACCTATGATACTACCCCACCGAGTATCACATCCATAGATGTACCAGCCAATGGTATCTATCACCTGGGTGATGGCTTGCGGTTTAAAGCTCATTTTAGTAAATCCGTTGTAGTAACTGGAACGCCTACACTGGATATCACCATTGGCAGCACAGTCAGACAAGCCACTTATCAGGCCGGATCTGCATCTGACACACTGGGCTTCTTATATATTGTACAAAGCGGTGATCTGGATATGGATGGTATCACGCTGGCAGCCGCCATCGCTGGAACCATCAAAGATTTAGCAAGTAATAGTGGTGTGCTCACATTACCGGCAGTGAATACAACTGGAGTGCTGGTCAATACCATTCACCCGACAGTCGCCGTCAGCACCGCGGTTACTTCTCCGACCAATCAGCCTTTCACTGCTACCATTACGTTCAGCGAAGCTGTTACAGGGCTTTTAGCTACTGGCATTACTGCTACCAATGCTACACTCAGCAATCTGCAAACAACGGATAATATTGCGTATACGGTATTAGTAACACCGGGTGCCAATGGCGCGGTAACTGTACAGGTACCGGCCAACGCAGCCATTAACACCGGCTTGAACGGTAATACCGTTTCTAATACATTAAGCGTTACTTATGATACTACCCCACCGAGTATCACATCCATAGATGTACCGGCTAATGGCGTCTATCATCTGGGTGATGGTTTGCGGTTTAAAGCTCATTTCAGTAAATCTGTTGTAGTAACCGGAACGCCTACACTGGATATTACCATCGGTAGTACCATCAGACAAGCCACTTATCAGGCAGGATCTGCATCAGATACACTGGGCTTCTTATATATTGTACAAAGCGGTGATCTGGATATGGATGGTATCACGCTGGCAGCTGCCATTGTCGGAACCATCAAAGATTTAGCGGGTAACAATGGCGTATTGACACTGCCGGCAGTAAGTACTAATAAAGTGCTGGTCAATACCATTCACCCAACGGTTACTATCAGCACCGCAGTTACTTCTCCGGTCAATCAGCCTTTCACCGCTACCATTACGTTTAGCGAAGCGGTTACCGGGCTTTTAACTACTGGCATTACTGCTACCAATGCTACGCTTAGCAATCTGCAAACAACGGATAATATTACGTATACGGTATTGGTAACACCGGGTGCCAATGGCGCGGTAACTGTACAAGTACCGGCCAACGCAGCCATTAACACCGGCTTGAACGGTAACACCGCTTCTAATACACTAAGCGTTACTTATGATACTACCCCACCGAGTATCACATCCATAGATGTACCGGCTAATGGCATCTATCATCTGGGTGATGGTTTGCGGTTTAAAGCTCATTTCAGTAAATCTGTTGTAGTAACCKGAACGCCTACACTAGATATCACCATTGGTAGTACAGTCAGACAAGCCACTTATCAGGCAGGATCTGCATCTGATACACTGGGCTTCTTATATATTGTACAAAGCGGAGATCTGGATATGGATGGTATCACGCTGGCAGCTGCCATCGTCGGAACCATCAAAGATTTAGCGGGTAACAATGGCGTATTGACACTGCCGGCGGTAAATACTAATAAAGTGTTGGTGAATACCATTCAGCCAACGGTTACTATCAGCACCGCGGTTACTTCTCCGGTCAATCAACCGTTCACCGCCACCATTACGTTCAGCGAAGCGGTTACAGGGCTTTTAACTACTGGCATTACTGCTACCAATGCTACGCTTAGCAATCTGCAAACAACGGATAATATTACGTATACCGTATTGGTAACACCGGGTGCCAATGGTGCGGTAACTGTGCAGGTACCGGCCAATGCAGCCATTAACACTGGCTTGAATGGCAACACCGCTTCTAATACATTAAGCATTACTTATGATACTACCCCACCGAGTATCACATCCATAGATGTGCCAGCCAATGGCATCTATCATCTGGGTGATGGTTTGCGGTTTAAAGCTCATTTCAGTAAATCCGTTGTAGTAACCGGAACGCCTACACTGGATATCACGATTGGTAGTACAGTCAGACAAGCCACTTATCAGGCAGGATCTGCATCTGACACACTGGGCTTCTTATATATTGTACAAAGCGGTGATCTGGATATGGACGGTATCACGCTGGCAGCCGCCATCGTTGGAACTATCAAGGACTTAGCAGGTAATAGCGGCGTACTCACATTGCCAGCGGTAAATACAAGTGGAGTGTTGGTGAATACCATTCACCCAACGGTTACTATCAGTACCGCGGTGACCTCTCCGATCAATCAACCGTTCACTGCTACCATTACGTTTAGCGAAGCTGTTACCGGGCTTTTAACTACTGGCATTACTGCTACCAATGCTACGCTTAGCAATCTGCAAACAACCGATAATATTACGTATACGGTATTGGTAACACCGGGTGCCAATGGCGCGGTAACTGTACAAGTACCGGCCAACGCAGCCATTAACACGGGCTTGAACGGCAACACCGCTTCCAATACACTAAACCTGGTATATGACCATACAGCGCCGGTTGTTACGACTGTAGATGTTCCAGCCAATGCTATTTACCACGAAGGACAGACGCTTACCTTTACTGTACATTTTAGTAAGATAGTTAACGCAACGGGCACTCCTGTTCTTGACATAGTGATCGGCACTACTACTAAACCAGCCTCCCTCGTCAGCGGTAGCGGCAGTACTGCTCTAGTATTCAGCTACACCGTACAAAACGGCGACCTCGACATGGACGGTATTACACTCGCCACCCTTAATGGAACATTAAAAGACATTGCTGGTAACAGCGCTGTACTCACACTTCCAGCAGTAAATACGAGTGGTGTATTGGTCAATACCATTCATCCGGGAATCGTGATTTCTACCCCGGCAGTTTCACCTGTAATAGCACCGTTTACGGCCACTATTACCTTCTCTGAAGCTGTGACTGGATTTGCAATAGGAGACATTACAACTACCAATGCAAGTCTCAGCAACTTCCAGACAACTGACAACATCACCTACACAGTGCTGGTTACACCAGGCATTGATGGCGCAGTAACCCTGCAAGTTCCTGCCGGTGTAGCCATGAACGTGGGTAACAACAGCAACACCGCTTCCAACACGTTAAGCCTCGTATACGCTGGCACGGCTCCGGTTATCACCGCTGTTGATGTACCGGCTAACGGTATCTATCACACCGGACAGGTACTCAGCTTCACCGTACACTTCAGCGAAAATGTAATTGCTACAGGTACACCAACTCTGGATGTACTCATAGGTACAGCTACCAAACAAGCTACGCTCGTGAGTGGCAGCGGTACCAACGCCTTCCTATTCAGCTACACCGTACAAAACGGTGATATGGATATGGATGGTATTACCCTGGGAACTACCATCTCTGGTTCCATCCACAACAGCGCAGGTAAAAATGCGCTGCTCACGCTCAATAACGTAGGCAACACCAGTGGTGTACTGGTAAACACCACTCAACCGACTGTAGTGATCAGCACTTCCACTACTTCACCTGTAATAGCACCGTTTACCGCTACTATTACCTTCTCGGAAGCTGTGACCGGCTTTGCAATAGGAGACATTACAGCGACCAATGCAAGCCTCAGTAACTTCCAGACTACGGACAATATCACCTACACAGTGCTGGTTACACCAAGTGTTGATGGCGCAGTAACCCTGCAAGTTCCTGCCGGTGTAGCCGTGAACGTAGGTAATAACAGCAACACTGCTTCCAATACGTTAAGCCTCGTATACGCTGGCACGGCTCCGGTCATCACCGCTGTTGATGTACCGGCTAACGGCATCTATCACACAGGACAGGTACTCAGCTTCACCGTACACTTCAGCGAAAATGTAATTGCTACCGGCACACCATCGCTGGATGTAATCGTCGGGGCAGCCACTAAACAAGCTACCCTCGTGAGTGGCAGTGGTACCAACGCTCTCCTATTCAGTTATACCGTGCAAAACGGCGACATGGATATGGATGGTATTACCCTGGGTACTACCATCTCTGGCACCATCCACAACAGCGCAGGTAAAAACGCGTTACTCACGCTCAATAACGTAGGCAACACCAGTGGCGTGCTGGTAAACACCACTCAACCGAGTGTGGTGATCAGCACTTCCGCTACATCACCTGTGATAGCGCCGTTTACCACTACTATTACCTTCTCTGAAGCTGTGACCGGATTTACAGTGCCAGATATTACGGCTACTAACGCAAGCCTCAGCAACTTCCAGAC
>NZ_JBFTLN010000032.1:0-10969 GCF_056396465.1 Chitinophaga sp. 05T412 | reverse complement strand
TGCTGGCGTTGAGCGCAAATGGTGCGTTGCCATATGTTTTGGTGCTAATCGCCGGGAAGTTGATGATTTGTGTAGCGGGTCCTATTGTCAACGTACCATTCACCAGTAGGAAGTGGTAGTTGGTAGCACTCAATGTACCCATCGCCACCGTAATCGGATAATTCCCTGCAGGGCTGGCCGTGGTAGCCGTCGTGTTGAGTACCGGCGCACCACTCACTGCGCCACTGTTATCACTCAATACAAAACCGCTGATGGTATAAGTAAGCGGCGGATTAATAGCGCCAGCTTGTTTTTGTTTGTTATCTGCTTTTACAGTCAATGCAGCTGTGGCTACACTGAAAGCAACATTCACCGGTGTAGCTGCGCTGTAATTGGCGTTGCCGGCCTGTGTAGCGGTAACAGTGACGTTGCCAGCACCGGTGATCGTCAGCATATCGCCACTAATGGTAGCCGGTCCGGAAGCAACGGAGAGGCTCACCGGTAAACCGCTGCTGCTGGTAGCGTTTAATGCGAACGGTGCATCACCATATGTTTTTCCGGAGATAGATGTGAACGTGATGGTTTGTGTAGCCGCGGTCACCGTCAGCGAACCATTTACAAAACTGAAAATATAATTAGCGGCGCTCAGGTTGCCAGCTGTTACTGTAATTGGATAAGTACCTGGCGTACTGTTGATATCCGCCAGGGTGCTGATATTGGCGGCGCCATTGACTACACTGTTGTTATCTCCATTCACAAACCCGGTAATGGCGTAGGTCAATGCTGGATTAGGCTGCAGATATACTTTGGATGCATTGTTTGCCTTCACTGTGAGCACCGCTTTATTGACCGTGAAGCTTTGTGTGACAGGTGCGGCAGGAAGATAGTTGCTATTGCCTGCCTGGTTGGCTGCAATGGTTACAGTACCCACACCGGTAATGGTTACCATATTACCGCTAATGGTAGCAGGCCCGCTGACCACCTGATAGCTCACCGGCAAACCACTGCTGCTGCTGGCGTTGAGCGCAAATGGTGCGTTGCCATATGTTTTGGTGCTAATCGCCGGGAAGTTGATGATTTGTGTAGCGGGTCCTATTGTCAACGTACCATTCACCAGTAGGAAGTGGTAGTTGGTAGCACTTAATGTACCCATCGCCACCGTAATCGGATAATTCCCTGCAGGGCTGGCCGTGGTAGCCGTTGTGTTGAGTGCCGGCGCCCCACTCACTACGCCACTGTTATCACTCAATACAAAACCGCTGATGGTATAAGTAAGTGGCGGATTAATAGCGCCAGCTTGTTTTTGTTTGTTATCTGCTTTTACAGTCAATGCAGCTGTGGCTATACTGAAAGCAACATTCACCGGTGTAGCTGCGCTGTAATTGGCGTTGCCGGCCTGTGTAGCGGTAACAGTGACATTACCTGCACCGGTGATAGTCAGCACATCACCATTGAGGGTAGCCGGTCCGGAAGCAACCGTGAAGCTCACTGGTAAACCGCTGCTGCTGGTAGCATTTAATGCGAACGGTGCATCACCATATGTTTTTCCGGAGATAGGTGTAAACGTGATGGTTTGCGTAGCCTTGGTCACCGTCAGCGAACCATTTACAACACTGAAAATATAATTAGCGGCGCTCAGGTTGCCAGCAGTTACTGTAATTGGATAAGTACCCGGCGTGCTGTTGATATCCGCCAGGGTGCTGATATTAGCAGCGCCATTGACTACACTGTTGTTATCTCCGTTCACAAACCCGGTAATGGCGTAGGTCAGTGTCGGATTCGGTTGCAGATAGGCTTTTGTTTTGTTGGTTGCCGTTACGGTGAGCGTTGCTTTTGCTACGGTTATTGTTTGGGTAACCCTTGCTGCTGCCGTATAATTGGCGTTGCCTGCCTGGTCGGCAGCCATCACAATATTGCCTGCGCCGGTAATGGTAACGGTATTGCCACTAACGGTAGCGGGTCCGCTGAGTATACTGAAGGTTACCGGTAAACCGGCATCGCTGGTAGCGTTTAGTGTAAATGGTGCATTGCCGTATGTCTTATTGCCGATAGGTGTAAACGTGATGATTTGTGTGCCCTTCGTAATAGTAAGGGTACCGTTTACGGCCGTTAACGCATAGTTAGGCGCAATGGTATTGCTCAAATCTGTAGTGATGGGATAGGTGCCTGCCGGGCTATTGACATTAGCGCCGAAGGAGGCGGCTACCACACCCGTAATTGCTTTGGCAGAATCTTCATTGTATACAAAGCCGGTGTAGGTGAAGGTAGGAGCCGGATTGGGCTTACCGTACGGCCGACTCACATCATTGACTTTTATTTGCAGCGGATGCTTGTTAACGGTCAGTGTTTGTGTTTGAGGAGCTGCCGGCAGGTAGGCATTGGTAGCCGGCGCATTGGCGGTAATAACCGTGGTGCCTACTCCCTTAATTTTAATCTTACCCGCAACAGTATCGCCTACATTTTTATTAGCGGAACTGTATACAATAGGGCCATCTCCGGTGGTGGTGGCGCCTGGATCAATATCGGGTGCGCCATAAATAACCGGCGCTATAGGAGGGAAGGTAATCGTTTGTGCGATAGGCTGGTACTCAAATGCGCCCAGGTCAATAATGGTATTGCTGATGCGTGGCTGTCCGCCCAGATCTAGCAGGCCTGCCTGTACCGTATAACCGTTATTGTTAGTCTGCGGATCACCGTGGTTGATTGCGAAATTATTTTTTGTCAGACGCAGATTGCCGGTGGCCGCATTTACAAACTGCACGGCAGGTGTCGCCTGATGAGTAGTAGTGGTGGTATAAAACTGGTTACCCAGTATGGAGTGGTTGATGGTACCGGTTGAGAAACTAACATCTCCCGATCCGGTATTGCCGGATATAATACTATTGTTAACCGTGAGCGTACCGGCAGTACWCATTAGTCCGGCGCCAGCTGTTGCGGAGGTATTACCGGTGATGGTAACATTGGTCAACACGAATACGCCATTGTTGTTTTGAATAGCCCCACCTTGTTGTCCGCTGCGGTTACCCAAAAAGATACTGTTGGTGATGGCTATATCGCCACTGGTATTGATAGCGCCTCCTCCATTGGCAGCGTAGTTTCCGCTGAATTGTGTATTGAAGATTTTTATATGACCACTGCTGGTATTAAGACCACCACCTGTGCTGCCGGTAGCTTGTCCGGCGGTGATGATGAAACCATCCAGCAATGCATTGGTAACCGTGTTGCTGACAGTAACTACGTGTAAACTATTGGTGCCATTAATACCGGAGGTGTTTAACAAGATATTGGCAGCATCATCTCCACCCACGTCTCCACTGAGTATCACCGGGTTGGCAGGAATATTCCGGGCAGTGATGCTGGCCTCATTACCCGCAAAGCCGCCATATATAGAGATATTCGCCGGGATCACGAAAGAGGCGTTGGGATCTGTGCCAGCTGTTGGTTTGTAAATACCTTTCGCTACCCAGATCTGCGTAACGCCATTGGCTGGATCTATGGCTACATTCAACGCATCCCGTAATTCGGGGAGGGGCTTGGCCCAGGAGCTACCATCGCCAGGTGTGGGGGATTGGTTGTTGACGTATACAACGCCCTGCGGACTCGGATTCACAATCGCCAGGTTGCAGGGTGGCGTTTTTAATAAGTTGAAAGGGGTAACTACCGGGAAAGCAAATGTATTGTCTTTATTCCACAGGGACACATTTTCTAATTTACTACGCAGGTAACTGGCGGAACCAGCGAGGGAAACGCAATTGTACCTGGCGTTTACTGCGCGTATGCTGGGAAATTGTAACACCGGCGTTGCAGGAGGCATAACTGATTTGGAAGAAGTGAAATCGCAATCGTTCAGGGTAGTATTCCAGGAAGACCGGTTGATATTGATACCAGCAATTACTACGGGCGCAACAATTGTTCCGGTGAAAGCAAAGAGCTGATCACCGGCAAGTCCAAGGCTAACAAAGGCATTCACATTATTAAGGGTATGATTGACGGTGGTAACAGTTCCAATAGTGGCGGTGGGGGCATATTTACAGGAAATAACGATTTGCTGTCCGGCATGTATCAGGGTACCACCGGAAGACCATTGTATGATACCATCTGTTTGTGCGCCTTTGTTAGGAGGGCAGGAGAGGGATTGAAAATGGGTTCCTGTCCAGCCAAGGTCGGTAAAATAGATGACTGTATTGGCAGGGCAATCATGCAGCATGACAAAAGAGAACGCATCATTTTGTGTTGCGCCGTTGGTGTTGTCGTCATATGTATTGAAGCCGGTAAATACGAGGTCGCCGGCATTGATCGCCTGCGCCTTTACATCTTGTACTAAGCCGGTCAATAGCAGCAATGCTGTTAAAGTCCTGAGTAAAGGAAGCTTCATATTGGGGAATTTCTTTGGAATAAGAAAAATATAAGTACACACCCTGCTTTCCAGGATGAAAAATTCAGTCATGATGTTTTATACGTGCCAGGTTCAGGCGCAGAGGTAAGTGTTAATCCAGCCGGTAGCTATGCCGTCTCTTTTTTCATTAACGATTTCCTGCCACACCTGCATAGTGTTGTCGTTTCCTTGGATTACCGATGGTTCGAAGTCCTCATTTGTTTGTACCAGCCATGCCGGTGCAATCATGTGATGGGTGGCCGTATCCATTTGTAAAGGGCCACGCGGACTGTCCAGGGTAACTTGTTGGAGCGCTGCAAGGATGTCTTTGGCGCGGAAATAGTGAGAGTTTGAGGTGTTGTAAATATGCCCGATGATCATGCCCGTGTCCCAGCCATGCATACCAGGGAGATTTGCGTCCCTGCCGGTGTAAATTTTAAATTGGTTCTTAAATAATTGATTTGCGTTATTGTTGAGTGTTGATATCCATGGAACGTATCCACTCACGCGGAATGGTAATTTCAGCGCGCCATGAATACCTGTTATCGTTTCGTCCAGCATCATGGGGCTGGCGATTATTTCCAGGGGTTGTGTGATGTTTGCCTGTTGCAGCTGTTGCAAAAAGCAATGCGCCAATTCACCATTGAAGAGGGCGAGTAATGTTTGAACCTGTTGGTGTTCATTTAGGAAGTTAAGCAGTGGTGCGGAATTGAATGTTTTAATGGTATACTGGCTAACGAAGTTATACTGTATAGCACCACCCAAATCCATGTAGGGCTGCAGCATGGCATGGCTATGCGAGTAGCCGCCATCATAGAAAGAGGTGCATACGGCTGCTGTCGGAGAAATACCGGCGGCATAGCCACCTGTTAGCCTGCATTGGATAACATTGTTGAGGGTATTGGATAACACTATGGGATGTGGTTCCCATTCATGTTGATATTTAGCGCCATTATGTACTACCAGGAGGAGCCGGTTCAACGGTTTTGCAAGAGCGGCGATTTTACTTACACTGGTTTGGTCTGCGTATACAATTAAGAGATCTACCTGTTCGGTGATCAATAGTTTTTCGGCTTGTACGAGTAGTTGTTCGTCATCCGTGCCATACCCAATGTTGGCGGTAATGAATTCGGCGCCGATCCCTTTGTATAACAGGTATGCCTGTATCCCTTGCAGAAAATCATGTTGCAGCAAGGGGTGAAAAGTAGATCTGGGTAAAAGTGCGCCTATTTTCATATGGTTTATCTGCGGTTATTAGAACTGCGACGGAAAAATGCCAAACATTGATATAATAAAGCTGATGGCTGCGAAGGGTTGCATGTTTGCCTTTGGTTGTCCATTCCCGGTGTTTTGTACTGTCATCATCGTGGTCGCCGTGGAAGGTGAAACGAGCATGGGCCCCAGTTTGTGAGCGGCATCTATGGTAGTACTATATATCAGGCTACCATTGGCAACAGTCGGGTAATGATTGTTTGCGGGTAAGAGGGGACCTGGATTGGCGCCCATGGCTTGGATAAATACGGAACCCTCTAACAGGTGGCTATGTGGTGGCAACTGACCAGCCGTTAGTGTTACGGTTTCAGCGCCACCCATTTGCCCCAATGTAAGTCCCATTCCCACATGTACGGGCATTCTCCCCTGGAGATCCGGTAAGCCAAAAGTATTGATACCATCTCCTCCATACGTGGTACCAATTAAATTAAACAGCACGGTGTTATCTGCAATAGAGAGCAATTGCCCCTGGCAGAATTCCCAACCAAGGGGTGCAAAATTTCCTGCGAATATTCTTATTTCTCCTACAAATGGCATTGATAGGGGTTTTAGATGTTATGACCTGGGGGGAAATATTCCCTGCAATGCAATGACAAAATTGATCGTCAGGTAAGGTTGCATATTGCTGACTGGTTGAGCAGTGGTATTCAATGCCAGGGCTGTTATATCAGGTGTTGTACCTGCCAGCGAACCTGCGCCTGCGGCAGATGCGTACAACGGCGTACTGGCAGCCACTCCCGGATAGTGATCCACAGGGTCATACGCGTCATTAGTACCTCCTGCCGGAAGAGACAGTGCCCGTTTGTTAATGGGATGTGTATGCGGCGGTAGTTCGTTGATGGTCAGTGTTACCTGTTCCTGGCCGCCCTGGTCCCCCCAGTTTCTATTGGTAAGGTTAGTACCCTGCCCAACACCCAGGAGTACCCGCCCTTGCAGGTTGGGTAGTGCAAAGGTACTGACACCATTTCCACCATAGGTAGTACCTAACAGGGAGAAGAGCGCTGTATTCGAATTGATGGGAAGTAATTGTCCGTTGCAAAGGGCAAAGCCCAATGGTGCAAAATTACATCCCAGCATAATAATCTCTCCTACAAATGATTCGTCTGCAGACATATACGGTATGCTTAACTACGTGAGGGGAATACACCTTGTAAGGCGATAACAAAATTAACGGTCGTAAAAGGTGCTAAGTTTGGAACCGGTTGCTGCGAGGGCGCGTTGTTTTCCGTTTTTAACGGATTACCAACGGGATCATCCACCATTTGCGACAATGGTGTAACAGCCATTTGTTCATCGGCCTGACTGCTATATCGTGGATTCCCCGCAACAGCATCAGTAGGGAAGGCATTCGCCGGAGATACCAGGGTAGGAGTACTACCTGCTGCCTGCGACAATGTTGCCGTCACCGCATGGGTATGGTCCGGTAAATTAGTGCTATTAAGGGAAATGGTGGCTGCACCACCTGATTCACCTATTACATGATTTATGCCCGGCCCCTGGCCTTGATGTAGGGCGCAGCGCCCCTGTAAGTCCGGTAATGCAAAATTGGTAGTACCATTCCCGCCAAAATTAGTACCCAACAGGKAGAAGAGCGCTGTGTTGGTTGAAATAGCCAGTAACTGGCCGTTACATAATGCGTAGCCTTTGGGCGGGAAATTAAAAGATACCATTACGATCTCAGAAAGAAATGGTGTTGCCATCTGACAAATTGCTTGGTTGTTGTTGGGGATCTTATATTGTGCTAAACAAACTAAGCTCTTCTAAACTACACTAAAAGTAAATTATTTTTATCTCAACAATAATTTAAATTTGAAAAACAAATAAGTAGTGAGAATTGTTTCTTCCTACGGCACTTTTATACCCCTGGCATCTTATACCCCTGTAAACATGAATACTACACGCCGCTCTTTTCTTTGCAATACTTCCCTGGTAACAGGTTGGTTGCTGTTGCAGCAATCTTTCAAATCTTTTGGGGCTGCTGCCGGTAATGCCACCTATCTGCCTGGTAATAACCGGGAAATACTGATCTGGTATACCAATGATTTGCATGGCGAAATGACGCCTCTCTTACCAACCCAACGTCAGGGGCTTCTCCTGGATGCGGGTGATTTCACCCACCCTGACCCGCATTCCGCTGCATCGTTAAACATGATTCAGGCAATGAACCTGGCCGGATATCACGCCGCTACTATCGGGAATCGTGAATTGGCAAATGGTCAGGCTGCATTGGCCGTGCTCATTCCGCATATGCAGTTCGCACTCGTAAATTGCAATTATCGATTCACTGACCCCATATTACGTAGTGGTGTATTGCCCTATAAAATAATTTATGCCGGTTCCTTGAAGATAGGCGTCACCGGAGTAGGACCTCAGCTGGACGCAAGTAGCGGTGTTACCTGTTTACCTCCCATAGCGGCAGCTAATGCCGTGGCTACCCGGCTTAAAAACGATCATGGATGCCAGGTAGTCATCTGTCTTTCACATCTTGGAATGGAACAACAGCCTGATAAAATTGACAATAGCAATATGGCGACTGATACTACGCATATTGATTTCGTCATAGGCGGTCATCAACAACATCTTCACCACATGATGGTATACCGGAACCTTTTGGATCATGAAGTGCTTTTTAGCCAGGCTGGATGGAGTGGGAAGATGGTAGGCCGTATGAAAATGTTGTTTGATGAAACACGGCAGGCATGTGGTATTCAACCGGATCGTATCATTGCTGCATAAAATTTTCCATTATTTCCTGAATAAATTCAACGTCAGATTTATTTCAAAAGTACCACTGGTGTAATTGCTGAGTCCTGCGGTCTGCGAATGATAGATCAGCTGAAAGCCGGCAACAGACCGGTAATTGGCGCCTACGCCTGCGCTGAAACTGTTCGTGGAATGATACATACCGAAAGCATTCAGTTGACTATCAAGAAAGGAAAAATTCGCACCGGCATCAATGATATTATCATAGCCCTTTATGCCACGGTAGCATACTTTCGGTTCAATCGCGCTCAACTCTGTACCAACGTTGAATTTGTAGCTGGTAGCAGCAAAAAACACCGAGCGGTCAATGCCCAGGTCCGCAGAACTATTTTTTACAAGGCTTACCAGGTTGGGCAGCGAAGCCTGCGCGGTAAAACCTTTAACGGTGTAAGCCATCCCGAAATCTGCTTCAAAATAATTATCTCTCCTGTTAAAGGCATGAATATCCGGATCAGTGATATCTCCATTTAAATCTTTCGTGTCCAGTCGTCTGGCTATGAAAGCGCCTGATAGTCCAAAGTGCAGTGCACTGGCGCCACTCAGCGATAAGGGCAGGTGATAGGCATAGCTAAAAGCTACTTTGGTATTGTTGAGCAAACCTGCTTTATCATTGAATATATTCAGGCCGATACCTACCCGTTTAAACAGCTGATAGTCGGCTGTTGCCGCTTTTGTTACCGGTGCGCCGTTTATACCAGACGATTGGTGGCGATAGGCCAGATTGACGTGTAGTCCTGTATCTATGCCCGCCATGGCGGGGTTAGCGAGATAAGGATTCAAAAAGTATTGTGCGCCCAGTGGTTCTACCAGCATTTCAGGGTTCCCTGCATTTTGTGCGCCGGCAGAGAAGTTGCTGAGTGCAAATGCACTCAGCAACAGGAGGTATGAGATGTACTTCTTCATGATCATTACTTAGTTTGAATGGATGATAGTGATGAATCCTTTGAACTGGCGATTACTATCACCCAGTGTGATAACGTAGTAATAGGTGCCTTCTGCCAGTGGTTGGCCGTTCACCGTACCATTCCAGTTATTGGTATAACCGCGTTTTTGGAATACCATTCTTCCGGCGCGGTCATAAACTTTTACTTCATTCTGCGGATACATATCAATATTCTTAACTACCCACAGATCGTTTTTACCGTCGCCGTTAGGGGTAAGGATATTGGTGGCTTCCAGTTTGTAATCTTCTTTCACGGTGATCGTCACTTCTTTGGTAACGCTACACTTAAAGAGATTAGAGATGGTCACCTGATAAGTAGTGGTTATTTCCGGACGGGCTACCGGCGCCGCAATGCCTGGGTCATTCAAGCCTGTGGCTGGCGTCCATTGGTAGCTGTTACCACCGGAAGCAGTCAGCGTAATGCTTTCGCCTTTACTGATGGTCGTATTACCACCTGGTTGTATGTGGCCATCAGGCAATGGATGCACGGTAACAGTAACTGGTGCCGATGACATACCAACATTGTTACTATAAATTGCTTTCACGGTATACACCCCGCTTTCGCTGGCGATGAAGGAGCTGCCGGTAGCATTTGGTATTTGTACATCGTTGCGGTACCATTCATAAGCAGGAGCCGCGCTGGCTTTCAGTGTAATGTTATCGCCATCGCAGAAGGCCGTGCTGCCGCTTGGGGTAATAACCGGCGTTGCATACGATGTTACGGTGATGGTTTGTGTTACGTCGGTAGCTGGCTCATAGTTATTATTGCCGGCTTGTGTAGCCGTGATATGCGCAGTACCGGCAGTACCCACATGTGCAGTATTACCATTTACACTGATGACAGTAGTATTATCACTGCTAAAGGATACCGGTAAGCCGGAGTTGCTGGTCGCCAGCAGCGTAAAGTCAGGATCTCCTTCATTCTTATCACCAATCGTGGTAAACGTGATCTGCTGTGCAGCACGCGTAATGGTAAGCTGACCGTTGACATAAGTAATGTTATAGTCGTTGCTGCTAAGGCCGGACGGCTGGATAATATAAGTGCCGGCATCCGTAGCTCCCTGTGAATTACCACTGTAGCTAAGTGTACCGCTTAATTTACCCGCGTCATCGTTTCCAATAAATCCGCTATAGCTAACACCATTGCCGTCCGTATAGGCGGTACCGGTATAAGTGCGGGTATCGTTGCTGGCAGTTACTGTCAGCGTTGCTTTGCTCACCGTGAAGCCTTGCGTTACCTGCGTAGCTGGTAGGTAAGTAGCATTMCCTGCCTGGTTAGCGGCGATGGTTACATTYCCCGCACCGGTAATGGTAACGGTGTTACCACTAATGGAAGCCGGACCGCTTACGATGSTATAAGTCACCGGTAATCCGCTGCTGCTGGTRGCGTTCAGYGTGAATGYTGCTGCACCATACGTTTTATTAGTGATCGCCGGGAAGGTGATGGTTTGAGCCGTTTGATTTGCTTGCCCAATAGTTAAGGTACCGTTTACCGATGTGAACTGATAGTTAGCAGCGCTTAATGATGTAATAGCCACCGTGATAGGATAAGTACCCGGCGCACTATTGGTAGTAGCSGTAGTGCTGAGTGTAGCCGTACCAGTTACCACGCTGTTATCTTCACCATTCACAAATCC
>NZ_JBFTLN010000031.1:0-12035 GCF_056396465.1 Chitinophaga sp. 05T412 | reverse complement strand
ATTTTAACCAGTCGGTATTATTGCATAGCCATGTGGCCGTTTCGGAAGAAAGCCTGCGTGCAGCGCTGCATAAGTTGTGGGCGCATCATGATGCACTGCGGATGGTGTATCGTCAGGAGGCGGATGGCTGGGTGCAGGAGAATAAAGGCGTCGATTCCGCGGTTACATTGGAAGTACTGGATTATAATGCTACGGATTTTGCGGCACATTGCGACCGTATACAAAGCAGCTTCCAGCTGTCGGCGGGCCCGTTGTTCAAGGCCGCGTTGTTCCGCGCTGCGGATGGCGACCGGTTGTTGCTGGTAGCCCATCACCTGGTGGTAGACGGTGTTTCCTGGCGGATACTGCTGGAAGACCTGTCGGAACTTTATCAGCAGCATAGCAGTGGGGCAGTGCTGCAGTTACCACAGAAAACAGATGCCTATGCGTGGTGGTCGGAGCAGTTGCAAGCCTATGCACAAAGTACGGCATTAGAGGCGGTATCTTATTGGGAGCGAATTAGCGCTGTTAACGTATCTCCGTTACCGTTAGATGATGCCGGTGGCAGCAACCAGGTACGTGATGGCGCGTCGCAGTCCTTTTTGCTGGACAGTGCTGTTACCACACAACTACTTACCCGGTGCTACAGCGCTTACCGCACCGAAGTGAATGATATCCTGCTTTCCGCACTGGGCCTGGCATTGCGCCAGGAGTTCGGTCTGTCGCAGGTGTTGGTGATGCTGGAAGGCCATGGCAGGGAAGATATTGGCGGCGGTATTGATGTAACGCGTACGATTGGATGGTTTACCACTTTATTCCCGGTGCTGCTGGAATTAGAGCAGCCCGATGCCATCAGCCAGCTGATTGCCGTGAAAGAGCACTTGCATCGTGTGCCGGCCAAAGGTATTGGTTATGGCGTGCAGCGTTACCTGGGTCGCAAGCACCGTGAGGAGGCCGATGATCAGGGTAGCAAAAAAGAAGAACAGCGTCCACAGTTATCTTTCAACTACCTGGGCGATTTCGGTACAGGTGTTGGCAGCGGTGAAGGCGCACAGTTGTTTTCTTTCTCCGGCGATTACCACGGCGTGGAGGTGGCACCGGAACGGGAACGCAGCACCGTGCTGAGTGTATCAGGTATGATTGTTTCCGGGCAGTTGCGGATGACAATAGGTTACAGCAAAGCCCAATACAAGGAAGATACGATCCGCCGTTTGCTATCAGTATTTGAGCAGCAGTTACAGGCATTGATAGCAATACTGTCTGCATCTGATCAAAATTATGCCACACCGGTAGATCTTACGTTTAAAGACCTGAGTAGAACAGAACTGGCGGCGCTAAACAAAGACGGTGACCTGGAAGATGTGTACCCACTCAGTCCTTTGCAGGAAGGACTTTATTATCACTGGCAACGCGATCCGGGAGCGCCCTTCTATTTTGAACAGATGAACTATCGCTTGCAAGGGCCGCTGGATATCCCGGCGCTTACGCAGAGTTATTTGCAACTGGTAGCGCGTCATGCCGTGCTACGTACGCATTTTATACAACGGCAGAACGCACAGGTATTACAGGTAGTAAAGACAAATGTGGCGCCCGTATTTGAATATATTGTTGTCAACGATTCCGATACCTCCGGCTGGCGGGAAGCTGACCGCAGTAAAGGTTTTGATCTGCATACCGGTTCACAGATGCGGCTTACGGTACTTGCACTGGGCAATGATACTTACGAATTCATCTGGAGTCATCATCATATCCTGATGGATGGATGGTGCGTAGGTATTCTTATCCGTGAATTCTTCCAGATTTATTATCATCTGCTGCAACATACCATGCCGCAGTTGCCAGCAGTATATCCTTATGCCGATTATATCAGGTGGCTGACATCATCCGCGCAGGAGCCATCGTTGTTGTACTGGAAAACATATTTATCCGGTTACGACACGCTTAGCAGTGTGCCGGGGATTTCTGAAAAAGAGTTCGGCGCGTATGAAGGTCGTAAGCAGCACCTGGAAATAGCAGGAGCGCTGCGCCACGCTATTAAAAATTACAGTGCGCAACATGGTATCACAGAGAATACTTTTTTCCAGGTGATGTGGGGCATTTTGCTTGGACGTTATAATAATACGGACGATGTCATCTTCGGCAGCATTGTATCCGGCAGGCCGGCGGAAATAAAAGGCATTGAGGAGATGATTGGTCTTTTCATCAATACCATCCCGGTGCGCATCCGTATGGATGCCGGTGATACGGTAGCAGGCCTGCTGAAAAAAGTACAGCAGGAAGCTATCGAAGCAGTACCACATCACCAGGTGCAGCTGGCGGAAATACAGCGGGCGGGCGGCCCCGGACGGCAACTGTTCGATCACGTGATCATCTTCGAGAACTATCCCGTACAGGAACTGGTAGCCGCAGAAATGCAGACCGGTACGCTGGAACTGCTTTCTTCCGCTGTATTTGAACAAACCAGTTATGATCTCAGCCTGGTGATCATCCCTGGCGAAACCATCCGCATTATATTTGATTACAACAGCTATTGTTATGAGGATGCGCTCATCGGACAATTGCAACAGCACCTGCTGCAGTTGATCCAGGGGGTGATGAAAGATACCGCGGTGAACGTACACCAGGTGGATTACCTGAGTACCGGTGAAAAACAACAACTGCTGCATGCGTTTAATACGGTATCCCTGGAAAGGCTTCCGGAAAAAACAGTGCTGCATCTTTTTGAAGAACAGGTATTGCAAAGGCCAGGTAATACGGCCCTTTATTTCGATGGGACTGCGCTTAATTACCGCGAGTTGAATGCCTATGCCAATCAGCTGGCGCATTACCTGCACCGGCAGTATGGCATTGGCACTAATGACCGGGTAGGTTTACATCTTGAAAGAAGTGAATGGACTATTGTGGCGATATGGGCCATCCTGAAAGCCGGTGGCGCTTATGTGCCGGTAGATCCTGACTATCCGGCGGAACGTATTGCGCATATGCTGGGAGACAGCGCCTGTAAAGTATTGATAGACGCTCCATTCCTGCAGCAGTTCCTGGATGTGCGGGAAGAATACAGTACAGAAAACCTGACAATATCACCTGCTCCCGGTGAGCTGGCCTACGTGATCTATACTTCCGGATCTACCGGCCGCTCCAAAGGCGTACAGATTACGCACCGTAACCTGCTGCATTCTACTGTACAACGGCAACGTACCTACGAAAATGTATCCTCTTTCCTGTTGTTATCGTCTTATGCCTTTGATAGCTCTGTAGCGGGCATCTTTGGGACGCTCTGCGACGGGGGACGACTCAATATGGTGAAGAGTACTGATGTGGCGGACATAGACCTGCTGGCAGATTTTATCTGCACACAGGAGGTGACGCATCTGCTGACGGTGCCTTCCTATTACCAGCAGCTGCTGGCAAAACTGGCTGGCCGTTCCAACGTGTTGACGCAGGTAATTGTAGCCGGGGAAACCTGCACACCTGCATTGGTAGACCTGCATTTTGCGACAGCAGGGATGGAACACTGCGATCTTTTTAATGAGTATGGTCCTACAGAGTGCGCCGTATGGAGCAGCTATCACCAATATGAAAAAGGAAAAGCGCTGGATACAATCGGTAAACCCATTGCCAATACACGTGTTTACATCCTGGATGATCATTTGCAATTATTGCCGGTGGGTGTTACCGGAGAAATATGTATTGGTGGGGATGGTCTTTCTCCCGGTTATCTCAACAGACCAGCACTGACCGCCGAAAAATTTGTGGAGGACCCTTTCTGCAAAGATGAGCGCATGTACCGGACCGGCGACCTGGGCAAATGGGCGGCTGATGGCAGTATCCAATTTGTGGGAAGAAAAGATGACCAGGTGAAGATCCGCGGTTACCGTATAGAGTTAGGTGAGATAGAAAAAGCACTACAGGGATGTTCCGGCGTGGAAGCTGCCGTAGTGACTATCCGTAACCGTACCGGCAACGAAAAAGAACTGATCGCTTATATCACTGCTAAAGCGCCATTAGAAGCAGCTGTGTTGCGGACCGCACTGGCTGTTCAGTTGCCGCCGTATATGTTGCCTGCTCATTTCGTGCAGCTGGATGTTTTCCCGCTTACCCCTAACGGTAAGGTAGATCGTAAACATATGCCAGATCCCGATGGTATCGCCATGAGTTCCGGCATTGTTTTCACGGCACCGCGTAATGCAATAGAAATGAAACTGGCAGCTATCTGGCAGGAAATTTTGGGTATAACACAAGTAGGCGTACTGGATGATTTCTTCCAGTTGGGAGGCCATAGTCTGAAGGCTACACGCCTTGCTGGTATGATTCATCAGCAGTTTGATGTGAAGTTGCGTATTGCACAGCTTTTTGCGAATACGGTATTGGAAGCACAGGCGCAGCTGATTGCGCAGGCACAACGCCAAACATTCGTGCATATTGAGCCGCTGCCAGCGCAAACAGATTATGTATTATCGGCTGCGCAACGCAGGTTATGGGCGCTTAGCCAATCACAGGAAGGTAATATCGGTTATAACATGCCGGGTGTTTACCGGATTAATGGGGAGCTTGATCCCATTGCCTGGCAGCAGGCATTGCACCGGCTTGTAGCACGACATGAAATACTGAGAACCGTGTTCAGAGAATCGGAGAACGGAGAGATCAGGCAGGTGATTCTTCCTGCGGAAACTTTGTTACCGGATTTCTTTTATGAAGATCTGCGTGAAGCTTCCCAACAGGAAACCATATTGGAGGCCGCCATCCAGAAGAATACGATGCAGCCTTTTGATCTGGCAAATGGCCCGCTGATCAGGGTTTTCCTGTATCGTACGCAGGATAATGAATGGGTATTTATTTATGTGTTGCATCATATCATCAGCGATGGATGGTCTATGCAGGTGCTGAGTAATGAGCTGTTGCAGCTGTATTACCATCCTGCGTTGTTGCCGCCGTTGCGTTTCCATTATAAAGATTATGCTGCCTGGCAGCAATCACAACTGGAGGGAGTGGAGGTGCATAAGGAGTACTGGTTACAGCAATTCCGCGAAGAAGTGCCGGTACTGGCCCTTGCAGGCGATAAACCCCGTCCTCCGGTGAAAACGTATAACGGTGCTGCCGTAAATAAGCGGTTGAACGCAAAGCTGACGAAAGCGCTTAAAAAGATGCTTGCGGAAGAAGGCTGCACCTTGTTTATGGGGCTGCTGGCAGCAGTGAATAATTTATTGTATCGTTATACACACCAGGAAGATATTGTGATTGGCAGCCCTGTTGCCGGCAGGGATCATATCGATCTTGAAAAGCAGATAGGTTTTTATATCAATACACTTCCGCTCAGAACCCGCTTCCAGGGGAACGAAACTTTCCGGCAGTTGTTACGTAACATCCGTGCCGTGACCCTTGGCGCTTACGAGCACCAGCTTTATCCTTTTGATGAGTTGGTAGACGCTTTACAATTGCGCCGTGATGTAAGTCGTAATCCTTTGTTTGATGTGTGGGTAGTGTTACAGAACCAGGATGCCGGTGTATACGTGGAAGGCCCGTTGCAGGTAAGTGGGTATGAAGCCGCACAAAATCTTATTTGTCGTTTTGACCTGTTATTCAATTTTGTTGAAACGGGAGAAGAAATCCACGCAGGTCTTTTATACAACACGGATATCTACCAGGAAAGCACTGCCCGGCAATTAGCCAATCACCTGGAACAGCTGCTGGAAGCCGCTGTAGCAGCGGCAGATCAACCACTGCAGCATCTTGACTTCCTGGAGGTGGAAGAGAAGCAGTTCCTGTTGTTACCCAGCGGACAAACGGTACAGGAGCAATGGGCGGATAAAACGGTGATAGATCTTTTTGAAGCGCAGGCAGCGCTCACACCTGACCGTACGGCAGTGGTATTTGAAGGACAGCGGCTTACTTACCGTGCGCTGAATGAAACAGCCAATCGTATGGCAGCGTATCTGCGCCATAGCGGTGATATAAGGCCGGACGACCTGGTGGCTATCCGGCTGGAACGCAGCGAATGGATGATGGTTGCGATGATAGCGGTGATGAAGGCTGGAGCCGCCTATGTGCCTATCGATCCGGAGTATCCTGTTGAAAGAGTGGATTATATGCTGGCCGATAGTCAATGTAAACATTGCATTGATGAGCACTGGCTGCAATCATTCCAGGAAGCGGCGCCTATGTATACGGCAGATAATCTGCCGGTAGTTTGTAGTCCGCAGCACCTGGCGTATGTGATCTATACTTCCGGGTCAACGGGGCATCCTAAAGGGGTGATGGTGACGCATGCGGCGTTGGTGGATTATACCACTGGTATCCTGGAAAGAACAAATCTGCACGAGTGCCGGCGTTTCGGGCTGGTATCTACTATTGCTGCGGATCTTGGCAATACGGTGATTTATGTGTCGCTGCTTACGGGCGGTGAGCTGCACCTGTTTTCCGCAGCAGCCGTAATGAATCCGGAAACCATGCAACATGCAGAACTGGATTGTGTTAAGATTGTGCCTTCACACTGGAAAGCGTTGCAGGGGGCGCATCATACTTTTGTTCCGCTTAAATGCCTCATTTTCGGTGGGGAGCAACTGACGATGGATGTCATCCGCTTGTTGCAATCCAATGGCGCTACCTGCCAGGTATACAACCACTACGGCCCTTCTGAAACAACGGTAGGTAAACTGGCCTGCCGCATCAATATTCATGACCCGCATCTGGCTATATCATTGGGCCGGCCTTTTGGCAATAATTATGTTTATCTCCTTGATGAATACCTGCAGCTGGTGCCACCCGGCGTTACGGGAGAGATCTGCATTGGCGGGGATGGCCTCTCCAGAGGATACCTGCATCGCCCGGATGCCACTACCGAAAAATTTGTGAAAGACCCCTTCCGTGATCAGGCCAGGATCTATCGTACAGGCGACTTAGGGCGTATGCTTCCCGACGGAAATATTGCTTTCATTGGGCGTAAAGACGACCAGGTAAAAATCCGGGGCTTCCGGATAGAACCGGGAGAAATTACCAATATACTGCTGCGACAGGAACATATTACTGCCGCTATCGTGATGGCCGTAGATGGACCATCCGCTGAAAAGCAGTTGGTGGCCTGGTTTTCTGCCGGTAGTGGTTTTGAACTGACTGTTTTGCGTAACAGTTTGCAGGCCACGTTGCCTGCCTATATGATACCGGCACATTTTGTCCGTATGGATGCCTTACCATTGACCGCTAACGGTAAAATAGACCGTAAGGGATTGCCTTTGCCGGATGCACAAAATGCGGCGCCGGTGGCTGTTTATGTCGCCCCCCGCACAGAAGTGGAAACACAACTGGTGGCCATCTGGAGCGAAGTGCTGGAGGTGGATAAAGAGAAGGTAGGTATTAAAGACAGCTTTTTTGATCTTGGAGGGCACAGCCTCAAAGCGATCAGGATTGTGTTACGCATTCATGAACAGTTCAACGTGGAAGTAGACCTGACCAACTTTTTCCTGGAACCCAATATCGAAGCGCTGGCGGAAGAAATAGAAAATATTCACTGGATGCAGCAGTAACTCATTTTATATATCCCAGAAAAACGCACTGTTATGGAACATACAATCATCATGGAGTCTTTGTCCGCCGACGGACAAACCGTAAACATCATCCGCCCTGAAGGCGTTGCCAACGTTGATCTTGACGTATTGCTGGCATATCTTTCTGTTAACCGGGAAGAGATCAGCCGGCAACTGCTGAAGACAGGCGCCATACTTTTCAGAAACTTTAATGTCAATAGTCGTGATGGGCTACTGAAAGTGAAAGAAATGTTTGCAGGTAACACGGCCTTCGACTATGTGGATGGCAATTCTCCCCGCACTAAATTATCTAATGATGTGTATACATCTACGGAGTACCCGAAAGAGCTGAGTATTACCCTGCACAACGAATTATCCTATTCCAATAAATGGCCCGGTACCATTTTCTTTTATTGTCATACGCCGGCTGAAGAAGGCGGGGAAACGCCTATCGTAGATTCCCGCAGAATACTGGAGGTACTTGATCCGGGTATTGTAGAGAAATTTGAAAAGTATGGCGTAAAGTATACCCGTTACCTCAGTGGAGCCGTGGGTGTTGGCAAAACCTGGATGGATACTTTTGAAACATCTGATAAGGCGGTGGTAGAAAAATATTGCGCCGGCAATAACATCTCCTACACCTGGGATGGTAATAATCTTTGCCTCAGCCAGCAGGGACATGGCATCGCCTTGCATCCGGTGACTGGTGAAAAGGTATGGTTTAACCAGGCCAACCAGTTCCATCCATCTGGTTTGCCGGACGAGATTTACCGCGGTCTGAAACTGATTCACTCCCGTAATAAACATAAGTTCCCGCAGTACGCCTATTATGGCAATGGAGATGAGATTGCAGAAGAAGATCTGAAGCAGATCACGGATCTCCATTTTCAATGCGCTATCAAATTCCCATGGCAGAAAAATGATGTGCTGATGTTGGATAATATGTTGATGGCGCATGGTAGAATGCCATTTAAAGGAGAAAGGAAAGTGTATGTCAGCATGTGTTAACCACCATTAAATAAAATTATGAAAGACGTTAAAGCAATTATTCGTGATTTAAGAGAAGCCAATGTACGTTTATCTTTTTCAGGAGAAGAGCTGGCCATAGAACCACATGATACGCCATTGAGTGACGACATGCTGCAAAAGATTAACCTGCACCGGGAAAGTCTTATTGCATGGTTCCGTAAAAATCAGCAGAAGTCATATTCATCCATTCCGGCGGTTGCCTTGCAGGAGAGTTATGTACTCTCCTCCTCACAGCGTCGTTTGTGGTTAATGAGCCAACTGGAAGAAAGTAATGCCGCATATAATATTCCACGGATTTATCTTTTTGAAGGAGAACTGGATATGTCGGCAGTAGCCGCCGCCTTTCATTCACTGATCTCCAGACATGAGAGCCTTCGTACCGTTTTTCATGAATCGGAGACGGGAGAAATAAGGCAGTGGATATTGTCACCGGAGGCCACGGGTTTTCATCTTAAGTTCACTGACCTGAGCACAGCGAATAACAACGGCCAGCTGAAAGCGCTGATACAAGCGGAGGTAGCTACACCGTTTGACCTTGAGCGTGGCCCATTACTGCGGGCTTCCATCACGCAAACAGCTCCCGGCAAATGGGTGTTTATTTATGTGATGCATCATATCATCAGTGATGGCTGGTCGATGGGCATTCTGTTGCGTGAGCTGCTGCAGTTCTATGAACTGCATACCGGAGCAGACACGCACGCACCATCTCCATTGCGCATTCACTACAAGGACTATGCTGCGTGGCAGCAGGAACAGCTCAGTGGCAAAACGGGGCAGGAGCACCAGGCCTACTGGCTCCAACAGTTTGACGGCGAGCTTCCGGTACTGGAGTTACCAGGTGATCACGTACGTCCTGCTATCAAAACATTCAACGGTGCATTGGCAGGCAGAATGCTGGATGCTTCCGTGGCGCCAGGTGTTAAAGCACTGGCCCGGGAACAAGGCGCTACTTTTTTCATGAGTATGCTTGCTGCGGTGAATGTGTTACTCTATCATCACAGCGGGCAAACAGATATTATTATTGGCAGTCCCGTAGCTGGCAGGGATCATAAAGACCTGGAAGATCAGATCGGGGCGTATATCAATACCCTTCCTCTCAGGATGCGTTTCAATCCTGACTGGAGTTTCACGCAGTTGTTGGAGTATGTGAAAAATACCACCCTGCAGGCTTTTGAACACCAGAGTTATCCGTTGGATGAGTTGGTAGGGCAGCTGCAGCTGCAACGTGATAGAAGCCGTAATCCGCTCTTTGATGTGTTGTTGTCTGTAACCGGCCGTGAGCGGGAAGCCGGAGGAGGAGAAGGGCCCGGAGGATTAAAGATCAGCAGCTTTGAAGGAGAAGGTTATCAGCAAAGCAAATTCGATCTCTCTTTTAATTTCATAGAAACCACCACCGGCCTTTTATATGCAGGCATAGAATACAACACAGATATATACGGGGAAGATACTATTCAGCGGTTGCTGGCGCACCTGGAAGAGTTGTTGGGAGCTATTATCAGCACACCTTCTTTGCCGCTGAAGCAGTTGAATATTCTCACCGCAAAAGAAAGAGAGCAGCTGTTGTATACATTCAACAACACACCTGCTGCTCCGGCTGTAAACAGCCACTTTATTCAGCTTTTTGAAGCAAGGGTGGCACAATGTCCAGATAATATTGCACTGGTTTGCGGCGAAAATATATTTACCTACCGCTCTTTGAATGAATGGGTGAATCGTTTGGCTGCTTGTCTGCAGGAAATGGGCGTTACCGGCACATTGGTGGCGGTGCATCTGGAACGGTCTGAATGGTTGATTATAGCATTGCTGGCGGTACTGAAAAGAGGGGCTGCTTACTTGTCTGTTGACCCTGAGTATCCGCAGGAGCGGATTGATTATATGTTGTCTGACAGCAATTGCCAGTTGGTGATAGATGAAAATATGCTGGCAGGTTTTAAAGCGTCTTCCCAAAAGTATAGTGCTGAAAATCCGGTACTGGAAGAAGATGTGTCACGACTGGCCTATGTGTTATACACTTCTGGTTCTACCGGAAAACCGAAGGGAGTAATGATTGGCCTGGAGGCATTGACCGATTATGCCTGGAATTTTTACCACACTTTTCGTTTAACGGAAAGTGACCGGGTGATCCAGCAGTCATCCGTTTCTTTTGATACGCATGTGGAAGAGATTTATCCTGCCTTGCTGGCAGGTAGCGCATTGTTGGTAGCCGCCAATGGTGGCCGGGATGTGGCGGCGTTATCGGTCCTGATACATGAGTATCAGGCTACGGTGCTGAGCACTACGCCACTGGTGATCAGTGAATTGTGCGCGGCGAATACCCACTTGCATCAACTACGTTTGTTAATCAGTGGCRGCGATAAATTCAGTGCGGCCAGTGTAGCCAACTTTATTGGCCAGCTGGAGATCTTCGATAGTTATGGTCCTACCGAATGTACGGTGTGCAGTACTTATTACCGGGTATCGCATGCCGGCAGTACGGCTATTATTGGCCGGCCGGTTGCCAACCGGAGTATCTACATTGTTAATGATGCCGGTGGATTACAACCGCTGGGTGTTACCGGTGAGATCTGTATCAGCGGTAAAGGGCTGGCAGCAGGATACCTGCATCAGCCAGCGCTTACTGCGGAAAAATTTGTGACCAATCCTTTTCTGCCGGATGCCCGCATGTATAAAACCTGTGATCTTGGTCGCTGGTTGCCCGATGGCAATATTGAATTTATTGGCAGGAAAGATGAACAATTAAAGATAAGAGGTTATCGTATAGAACCGGGAGAAGTGGAGAGCGTGCTGCAAGCCCATCCTGCTGTGACGGCGGGTTTGGTGACCGGATGGCGCAACGCTGCCGGGCGGCAGGAGCTGGTGGCCTACTACACCGGTGATGTACTCAATGCAACGGATATACGAAATTTTATCAGCGTGCGGCTTCCCGCCTATATGGTGCCGGCGTATTTTATACCGCTGGAGGTGTTCCCGCTTACACCCAGCGGCAAGATCGACCGGCGCCGGTTGCCGGAGCCGGGCATCAGCGCGGGTGTTGAATACCTTGCGCCCCGTACGGCTGCAGAAATACATTTGGCGGCAGTACTGGAAGAAGTGTTGAAGAAAAAACAGGTCGGACTGCGGGATGATTTTTTCCTGCTGGGTGGCGACTCCATCAAATCTATCCAGGTAGTATCCCGACTGAAGCAACGGGGCTATTCCCTCAAAATACAGGACGTGTTGCTTACACCAGAGGTGGAGCAGCTGGCCGCCAAAATGGAAACGGTTACCCGTYATGCCTCTCAGGAAATGGTGACAGGCCTGATACCGTTTACACCTATCCAGCATTATTTTCTGGAGCAGRATACTGATTACGCTCATCATTTTAACCAGTCGGTATTATTGCATAGCCATGTGGCCGTTTCGGAAGAAAGCCTGCGTGCAGCGCTGCATAAGTTGTGGGCGCATCATGATGCACTGCGGATGGTGTATCGTCAGGAGGCGGATGGCTGGGTGCAGGAGAATAAAGGG
>NZ_JBFTLN010000030.1:0-12057 GCF_056396465.1 Chitinophaga sp. 05T412 | reverse complement strand
CGGATGACGGCTTACATCCCGTTCACGCACCACTGCTTCCACCACTTTCTCAAAGGGTACTTCCTGGTGATCATAGGCTGACAACGTGGTATGCTTCACTTGTTCCAGCAGCGAGGCAAACGACTGCTCACTGCTGACATGACTGCGCAATACCAGCGTGTTCACAAAAAAGCCAATCAGGCCTTCCACATCCTCGCTGGTACGACCTGCCACAGATGTCCCCACACAGATGTCTTCCTGCCCGCTGTAGCGATGCAACAACACCTTAAAGGCCGCCAGCAGTGTCATGAACAGCGTAGTGCCATGCTGACGGGACAACTGTTTTAACGGAGATAGCAACCTTTCATCCAGGTGGAACCAGTGTACGTCGCCCCGGCTACTCTGCACCGACGGACGGACATAATCACCCGGAAGCTGCAACGTCGTAAAGCCCTGCAGTTGCAACTTCCAGTAATCCAGTTTCTTATCCAGTATCGCTCCCGACACATAGCTGCGTTGCCAGATCGAATAATCTGCATACTGCACCGGCAGCGGTGGCAACGTGATGGAATGCCCCACCGCATAAGCATTGTACAATGCAGCCAGCTCCCGCACGATGATACCTGTAGACCAGCCATCTGAGGCAATATGATGCATGGTCACCAGCAGCAGATGATCTTCAGATCCCCGTGTTACCAGATGTGCACGCAGCATATGATCCTGTTTCAGGTCAAAGGCTTCCCGGCTTTTTACAGCCAGATACGCGGACAAGGTAATTTCGTCTGCGGTACAAATGGTATCCTCCGCATGCGTCAGTTCCCAGCTGTCTGCTGCCAGCACCTGCTGATACGGCACCCCTTCATACGGTACCATCACGGTGCGCAGCACTTCATGACGGTTCACGATGGTGCGTAAGGCAGATGACAACGCGGCTACATCCAGGCGGCCATGCAGCCGCAGCGCTGACGGTATGTGATAAGGTAAACTGCCTTCCAGCTGATCGATGAACCACAAACGTTCCTGGCTATACGACAATGGTATGTGCTGTGGACGTGGCATTACCGCAACGACTGGAGGCAACGTATTCCTATCCGCATCATGGGTATACACTGCCAGTTGTGCAACAGTGGAATATGTAAACAAAACCTTTACAGCTATCTCCACCTCCAGCCGCTTACGTATTAACGATATTAAACGTACCACCAGCAGCGAATGACCACCCAGTTCGAAGAAATTATCGTATATCCCCACCCGCGGGATTCCCAACAACTCCTGCCATATATCTGTCAATACCTGCTCTCTTTCATTACGGGGAGCTACATAGTTATTTGTTAACCACTCATCCGTCTGTGTAATTTCCGGCAACGACTTTCTGTCTGCTTTACCACTGGCGGTCAGCGGTAATTCGTCCATCTTCACAAACACCACAGGCACCATATATTCCGGGAGCTTACGTTTCAGGAAAGAAATGATTTCTTCTTTATTAAAGCCGTTGCGGGCCACCACATATGCGATCAGCCGTTTATCATCTTCGCCTGCATTTCTGGCCACCACTACGCACTCGCTTATCTGTCCGGATGCCAGGATAACGTTTTCTATTTCCCCCAGTTCTATACGATAGCCGCGGATCTTCACCTGCGTATCAATACGACCGAGGTAATCAACAGTGCCATCCGGCAACCATCTGGCCAGGTCTCCTGTTTTATACAGCCTGTTACCCTCAGCGGTGATGAATGAATCACTGATAAATTTTTCCGCCGTTAGCTCCTCCCGGTTCAGATAGCCACGGGCCACCTGAACACCTCCGATATATAACTCGCCGAGTCCACCCCGTGGCACTACCGCGCCGGATCCGTTTAAAATATAAAGCTGCGTATTTGCTACCGGTCTTCCTATCGGTATGATCTCCAGCCGGCTGGTATCATGAGGCACATGCCAGCAGCTGACATCTATTGCCGCCTCCGTAGGGCCGTAGAGATTATATACTTCCGTCACCGGAAATTTTTTTCTAAAATGCTTTACCTGATTCACCTTCAGCGCTTCACCGCTACAGATTACCCGTAACAGCGATGGACAATCTCCTTCAGCGATGTTTTCCAGGAAAACAGATAACATCGGCGGGACAAAATGTATGGTAGTAACACCATACCGTTCAATCACCTGCTGCAAATAATGAGGATCCTTCTGTCCTTCAGGCAATGCAAACACAATACGACTGCCCGCTATCAACGGCAAAAGCAGCTCCCATACCGATACATCAAAGCAGAAAGTTGTTTTCTGCAATACAATATCCGCAGCATTCAGTTTAAAATAATCCTGCGCCCACAGTAAACGGTTTACGATACCGGCATGTTCGTTTATCACTCCCTTCGGAGCGCCTGTGGATCCGGATGTGTAAATAACATAGGCAGCATGATGCCGTTGCAGGCTCGTTTCAACCTGTTCCGCCGGGCTTTCTGCAATGAGTGGCCATTGCTCATCCAATACGACAACACCTACAGCTGCCATGTCAAATAAACGGCGCTGAGCTGCAACGGTCAGCACCAGTTCCGCCTTTGTGTCTGATAATATAAAAGCAATACGCTCTGCCGGGTATGCAGGATCGACCGGAACATAAACGCCGCCTGCCTTCATAATCCCCAGTATGGCGATGATCATCTCCAATGATCGTTCAAGACAGACCGGTACCAGTGTTTCCTCCCTGACTCCTTTACTACGCAGATAATGCGCCAGCTGGTTTGTACGTTCCGCCAGTGCGCCATAAGAGATCTGTTGCTCCTCAAATACCGCCGCAACAGCGTCAGGTGTTCGTTCCGCCTGTGCGGCAAACAGATCTGACAATGTCATCTGTTCAGGATAATCCACACGGGTATCATTGAATCCGGAGATCAACTGCTGTACCTCCGTTGTACTTAGCATTGGTATCGTACTTATCGGCGCTGACGGCTCCTGTACGACAGACCGTACCAACTGTACAAAATGATTCATCATCTGCCGGATAGTATCCGAATGAAACAATTCGCTCCTGTATGTAACACTCCCCTGTAGCCCGGTCATACTTTCCCGGGCGGTTACTGAGAGGTCGAACTGTGTGGCTGTCTGCTCAACTGCTTCTTCAAACAATATCAACTCACCGAGTTGCAGTGCCGGCGCGTCCGGGATGTTCTGCAGTCCAAACATCACCTGGAACAGCGGGCTTCTGCTGAGATGACGCCCGGGCGTTACCTCTTTCACTATTTTCTCAAAAGGAACGGACTCATGATCAAATGCCTCCAGCGTAGTTTGTTTAAGCTGATCTAACAGGGACACAAAGGAAAGATCACCCATGAGATTACTGCGCAGCGGCAATGTATTTACAAAAAAGCCAACCAGCCCTTCCACCTCCCGCTGCATCCTGCCAACAAGAGGGGTACCCACACAGATGTCTTCCTGCCCGGTATAGCGATATAATAAAACTTTGAAAACTGCCAACAATGACATAAATAACGTAGCGTCCTGTTTCCGCGACAGTTCTTTCAAGGAGGCCAGTAATTCAGCATCCAGCTTAAAATTAACCACTGCACCGGATACACTTTGCACATCCRGACGCACATAGTCCGTCGGCAACTCCAATACTGTTACACCACTCATCTTCTTTTTCCAGTAAGCAAGCTGATTTTCCATCACATCACCCGACAAATGGGTACGCTGCCAGACAGCATAATCCGCATACTGTATATGCAATGCAGGTAATTGCAGTTCACGCCTGTTGATACCAGCATCGTATAATGCTGCGAGCTCCTGTAATATGATGCTCACCGACCATCCATCAGCAGCAATATGGTGCATGGTAAGCACAAATACGTAATCGTCTTTAGCCAATGTTACCAGATGTGCACGTAGCATATAATCAACAGACAGATCGAAGGGATGATCTACCAGGGCTTTTATATAAGTATGAAAAACACCCGCATCTCCTGCAGGCACAGGTTCTGTAACTAGAGACAGCTGCCATTTATCCGTATCAAGCACATACTGATAGGCGTTTCCATCATTCTCCCTGATGACAGTACGCAGTATTTCATGCCTGTTGACAATTGTACGTAATGCATATTCAAGGGCATAAGTGTCAAGATACCCCTTCATTCGCAACACCACCGGCATATGATATTGCACCGTACCTTCCAACTGATCGATGAACCACAAACGTTCCTGGCCATACGACAAAGGAAGATGTGGCGGACGAGGCACTATCGGCAACAAATTGCTACCACCTGTCAATCCTCCCCGCTCACCCACTATTTGCTGCGTTGTCTTACCTGTCAGTAACATGGCTAATTTAGCCACTGTCTGATACAGGAACAGATCCCTTGGATGCAGTTCATATCCTGCATGTCTGGCGCGGCTTATTACCTGTATGGTGATGATAGAGTCTCCACCCAGTTCGAAAAAATTATCATGTAATCCTACGCGTGGTACTCCCAGTAATTCCTGCCAGATACCGGCAAGGTGTCTTTCTATTTCGGTGACCGGAGCTTCATAGCGGTCTATACGGCTTTCACGTTGGTCTGCCCACGTAGTCAGGAACTGCCTGTCTGCTTTACCGTTAGTTGTCAGCGGTAGCCTTGGTAATGGTACAAATTCAGCAGGGATCATGTATTCCGGCAACTGTTCCTTCAGGCGCCGGCGTATATCCTGATGCAACGATTCGCTGAAATCATTAAATAAAGGATTGTTTCCCAATACTGCTGTTAAAGAATGCTGATGATCATAAGCTGAGGATACAAAGCCGGTAAAAGGTTCCAGCTCGATTAATACATCTGTTTTCAGCGGATCTTCATTCAATAAAAACCGGTAATGATACCCATTCGATACTGCAGCCCGCAACCATTCATTTACACGGTTGCAATCAGCGTCATCCTGCGCGATATATGCTGACAGGTCGCCGGTTGAAGTAACAAAAGAATCCTTCAATCCTTTATCCAGCAATATATCCATTTGCAGGCGTGGATTGGGCACGCCCTGCAACGCAATAACGGGAACCTTCTGATTCAGCGCACTGATAACATCCCCGTTGCCGGAAATCCGCTCCCATTGCTGCCATTCCGGCTTCAGCACCGGTTGCTCAACTCCCACGTAAATGATCACCGTATAGCGATACAAAATCAGTTCATTGATATAATCACCCTTCTTCCACTGTAAAGCAATGCGCGTGATTTCAGGAAACAATGTTTTCAGGTGATGGAAATATTCCGGTGCAAGACATAGTTCCTGTTCTTTCAACAAATCGCGGTTCACCTCCCACATAAATTCCTTCACACTATGCTTGTCCTGAAATTTAGGCAGACTTACCCTGCTCCTGAAATGCTGTAGCAATCGACAGTCCCTTACATCGCCAATAATGATCTGTCCTTTCCCTTTCAGTAACGGAATACTTCCCGCGATCACATCTGTCAGGTAATTCTCTCCCGGAAAATACTGTACGACAGAATTAAGCACAATAGTATCCACCACTTCATTTTCATCCAATGTTATTTCGTGGGCAGCGCAGGTTTTCAGCAGTGTAGACGGATATACTTTCCCTCCATTATTGATCCTGTTCCGGATCTTCCGGAGGGAGACGGCTGAAAAGTCTGTACCGATGTACCGTTTTATATGTCCCGCAAGCGGATAATAGATGAGCCCTGATCCACATCCTATCTCCAATACATTTACAGGCTTATGCGACAGAATCACATCAAGAATATCCTGCTGCCACCCGCGCATCTCATCCGCAGGAATGGGGCTGCCGGTAAAGCTGTCATTCCATCCTTCTATATTAAATTCTTCATCTGCAATAAACGCTTCTTCATTCTTTGTGTATTCCGTATCATACAGTTCTTGCCAGTGCTCTACCTGCTTCAGGAAGAGTTCCTGTTCTCTCATCTTTACAGTTTGTTTATCCGGCACATAATAACCCACCAGCTTATTAGTGCCTGCCTGTCCAGGTTTCATGACCACGCAACAGGCGGTTATGGCATCCTGCTGATTCAGCGTATATTCCAACTCCCCTAATTCCACACGGTATCCACGTATCTTCACCTGATCATCCAACCGGCCAAGGTATTCGATATTACCATCTGATAACCATCTTGCCTTATCTCCGGTCTTATACAACCTGGCGCCCGCCACCTGGCTGAACGGATCTGCAATAAATTTCTGTGCTGTCAGTTCGGGGTTGTTCAAATATCCCCGCGCCACACCGGGCCCGCCGATGCAAAGCTCACCTGCAGCGCCCACCGGTACTGCATTGTCATATTCATCCAGAATATAGACGGTAACATTCGTCAGCGGCTTACCAATCGGTAATGCAGCGTTTTTATCGTGACTACCAGGAAGATAATGATAGGCAACTGCTGAAATGGTAGCTTCTGTAGGCCCATAGACATTGTAAAAGCCGAGTTGTTTGTACCATCTCTCTGCCAGCTCTCTTTTACAAAGTTCTCCACCGGAAATCATCCTTCTGAGACTGTCATATTTACCAGGATTTATAGTAGCAAGAAACCCAGGAGTAGCTTCCAGGTGTGTTATCCGGGCATCTCTTAAAAACTGTTCAAACAAACGAATATCCAGCTGTATATCTGAAGGGGCAAGTACCAGTGCAGCGCCATTCAGGAGTGCAAAGAATATTTGCTCTACCGACGCATCAAAGCTGTAATTGGATAACAGCAACACGCGTTCATCGGATTTAATATCAAATATCTTACTCTGATGAACAATCAGATTGATCAACGACCGGTGTTCGATAAGCACTCCTTTCGGTTTGCCTGTGGAGCCGGAGGTATAGATAACATAAGCCACATTCTCCTCTTTCAGGCGACTGGCAACCTTTGTTACAGGCTGGCGCGAAATGTTGTCCCTGTCTTCATCCAGCACTACAATCTCTATTTCGCGTTCACCCTTTACGCATGATTTACATAAGACACTGCTGACCGCAACATTTGCCGTTATATCTTTCAGCATAAATGCTATCCTTTCAGCTGGGATGGATGGATCTATCGGAACATATGCGCCGCCGGCCTTCAGGATACCCAGTATCCCCACAATCATATCCGGGGTGCGGTCTATACACAAAGGCACCAACGTTTCTTCCTTCACGCCTTTCATTCTCAGGTAGTGTCCCAGCTGATTGGCGCGCTGGTCCAGCTGCCGGTAGGTAAAAACACTTTCTTCAAACACCAGCGCAACGGCATCAGGGGTGTTGTTCGCCTGCTCTTCAAACAACCGCACAATTGATCTCTCTGTGCCGGAGGTACTGCTATTAAACCCGACCAACAGCTGCTGCTCTGCAGCACTCAGCATGCTGAGTGCGCCGATCGGCTTTTCGTGTGCGTTGACGGCTGAGCGTAACAATGCTTCGTAATGCTTTAACATCCCGTTTATCGTTTCCTGTTTGAATAAATCAGTACGATATTCCATATCCAGTCTCAACCCTTCCGGTTCTTCCGTTATCGCCAGTCCCAGATCCAGCCTGCTGGTAGTATGCGGAAATATTTCCATCGACAGGGATACATCTCCCAGTCTTATTTCCGGCGCTTCCGGTGTGTTCTGCAATACGAACATCACCTGGAACAACGGGTTCTTATTTACATCCCGTTCACCCATCAGCATTTCTACAATTTTCTCAAAAGGCGCTTCCTGGTTATCATATGCCTCCAGCATAGTTTCTTTTACACGAAGTAACAGGTCTGCAAAAGAAGGGTTACCACCGAGGTCGCTGCGCAAAACGAGGGAGTTCACAAAAAAACCGATCAACCCTTCTGTTTCCTGTTGCAACCTTGCAGCAATGGCACCGCCGACGCATATATCTTTTTGTCTGCTGTAACGATACAGCAGGACTTTAAACACTGCCAGCAGCGTCATGTATAACGTGACTTTAAATTGCCGGGACAGATTCCTGACCTCTTCAGCCAACCTGTTATCGATCATCAATGTGACCATCCCTCCCGCTGTTGTATTTACAACGGGGCGTTCATAGTCCAGAGGCAGGTCTAATGACGGTACGCCGGTGAGTTTTTTCTTCCAGTAGACCAACTGTTTGTTTAATGCCGCTCCCTGCAGATGCCTGCGTTGCCAAAGGGCGTAATCCGCGTACTGTATGTTCAATGCCGGTAATATTGGCTCCCGGCCTTCCGTGTATGCATTATACAGCTCAACCAACTCCTTCACAATGATACTGGCGGACCAGCCATCGGAAGCAATATGGTGCAGGGTGACTACAAGGAGATGTACATTTTCTTCGAGTACTACAAGGTGAGCGCGCAACATGTGGTCTTTTGACAGATCAAATGGCGCATCAATCAGTGATTTTATGTAGGCATTTTCATTACCGGCGCCTGCTGCTGATCTATCGGTGATGGTCATCTGCCAATATCCTTTATCAAGTACCTGCTGATAAGCATGACCTCCGTCCTGGGATATTACGGTTCTCAGTACTTCATGCCGGTTTACAATGGTCTGCAGCGCATTGCCCAGCGCGTTCCTGTTGAGATGGCCTTCAAGACGCAACACCGCCGGTATATGATACTGCGTACTGCCCTCCAGCTGATCGATGAACCATAAACGTTCCTGGCTATACGAAAGCGGGATATGTTTTGGTCTTTCAGCAGCTGTTATTGCAGGCAGCAACAGCTTCCCGGAACGTGTTGTTATCAGTTCGCATAACGATGCAATGGTGGGGGATGAGAAAACATCGCTTACAGACAAGTCTGTCTGCAATGACTTTTTGATGGTTGATAACAGGCGTACAGCCAGCAAAGAATGGCCACCGAGGGTGAAAAAGTCGTCGTGTATGCCTATTCCGGTTACATCCAGCAGCGACTCCCATATGGCCGTCATAGTCTTTTCTGTTTCACTACGGGGAGCTATATACGTAGATATTATCTGTACTGAAGTATCAGGGGCCGGCAGGGATTTCCTGTCAATCTTTCCATTTACGGTCAGTGCCAGCGCTGGTATCCCGATGAGAAAAGATGGAATCATATAATGAGGCAGGTGCTGTTTCAGCCAGGCTTCAATGCCTTCCCGGTCAAAATCCCCTTTCGGCACAACATAACCTATCAGGCGCTGGTCGCCATTTTCATCGGTATCAAATATCACCACCGCTTGTCTCACCAGTGTACACTGTGTCAGCACCGCTTCTATTTCGCCGAGTGCGATACGATACCCTCTTATCTTCACCTGGTCATCCTCTCGTCCAAGGTATTCGATATTACCATCCGGCAACCATTTCGCTATATCTCCGGTACGATATAACCGCTCTCTCCCACCAAGAGCGGGAGATGCAGATACAAAGCGGTCTGATGTCAGCTCCGGAAGATGGAGATAACCACGCGCCACACCGCCGCCACCTATATAGATTTCGCCGGCAACGCCTACCGGTGTCATTTTCAGGTTACGATCGAGGATGTAAATAGCGGTGTTATCAATGGGTTTTCCAATGGAAATATTATTGTTTTGTACATCAATATGATCTTGGGTATTGAACCGGTATATACTGCATCCTACCGTTGCTTCCGTTGGACCATATTCATTAATAATTTCGATATTCCACTTCTTATTCAGCAAATACCGGAGTGCCGTCAATTGCAGCGCCTCTCCTCCCAATACTAGTTTTTCTGCCGGGTATTCTGCCAGATGGTTGTTCATGGCTACTTCAAGCAATGGCAAATGAGCCGGTGTTAATTTGATAAAATCGTATGGCGCATATTTCCAGAACAGGGGATCTTCAAATACCGTAGCCTGACTGCCACTTCCCAGCACAATAGATTTTCCTGCCAGCAAAGGCATGAACAGCGCAGTGAGAGAAGCGTCAAAAGAATAGGACAGATGTAAATAACTGCCTGTACCTGTTTTATTTTCATTGAGATAGGCTGTCTTACTGTTGAGAAGATAATGCAGCAAATTTCTGTGCGCGACCATTACTCCTTTAGGAACGCCCGTACTGCCTGAAGTATATATCACATAAGCCAGGTGATGCGGATCCGGCGTAACAGCAGGAGAAAATACAGGATAGTGACGGGTTGCATCCCCGTTTATATCCAGTATGAGTGTCTTGATGTTTGTCTGGTTATCCAGGGTCTGATGGGTCTTGCGATTAGTGATAACAACAAGTGCCGCTGTATCTTTCAGCATGTATTCCAGGCGCGCCGGAGGTAGCCCCGGGTCCAGTGGTACGTATGCAGCTCCTGCTTTCAGTACACCCAGTATCCCTATTATCATTTCCACTGACAGATCTATACAGATCGGCACCAATGTTTCTTTCTTCACCCCGCTGGCGATGAGGTAATGCGCCAGCTGATTGGACCGTGTATCTATGTCCCTGAAAGAGAAAGAACCTCCTGCTGTGATGACAGCAGTTGTATCAGGTATATTTGTTACCCGTTCTTCGAACAGACTGACAACAGTTTTCCCGGACGGTAATAAATTTTCTGTCGTTTGTCCTGCTGATATTGACAACAGGGTATTCTCTTCTTCAGCAGTCAACATTTCCAGGTTATCTATTCTTTCATCGGGCGATTGGGCAACAGCTTCCAGCAACCGCTGAAAGTGGCGGACCATCCGGCGAATGGTATCAGCACTGAATAAGTCTGTGCTGTATTCTATATCTCCCCATAATCCGTTTTCTGTTTCACGCATGGAAACGGCCAGATCAAATTGTGCAGTGGAATGCTCCACCTGCATTTCGGATACCTGTAGCTCATTTAAATACAACTCCGGAATGTCCGGGGTATTCTGTAATGAAAACAATACCTGGAACAACGGACTTCTGCCTGCATCCCGTTCTTTCACCACCGCTTCCACTATTTTTCCGAAAGGCACTTCCTGATGTGCAAAGGCCTCCAGTGTTGTTTCTTTTATCTGCTGAAGCAAGCTGGAGAAAGAAGGGTTATCATGCAGATTGTTTCTTAAAGTCAGCGTATTGATAAAAAAGCCGATCAGTTCTTCGGTTTCCAGTTGTGATCTGCCTGACACCGGGCTCCCTACACAAATATCTTCCTGTCCGCTATAACGATACAACAATACCTTGAATGCCGCCAGCAGTGTCATATACAAGGTTCCGCCATGCAGCCGGCCCAGTTGCTGTAACTCCTGCATCACTGATTTACTGATATTGAAATTAATCACATCGCCGCGGGTGCTTTGTACAGCTGGCCTGGAATAATCTGATGGCAGTTGCAAGGTTGTTATACCAGATAGTTTCTGCTGCCAGTAAGCCAGCTTCTCTTCCAACACGGGGCCGGACAAATGAGCACGTTGCCATATGGCGTAATCAGCATATTGTATACCGGGCGCCGGCAATTGCACGCTATTCCCGATGGCATAAGCATTATACAACGTTGTCAGCTCCCGCACCAGAATACCTAATGACCAGCCATCAGAAGCAATATGATGCAGCACTAATACAAGCAGGTGATCATCTTCCTGTGCAATCAGATGCGCGCGCAACATATGATCCGCCGACAAATCGAATGGCTCCTCAGCCAATGCCTTTATATGAGCTGAAACAGCTGCATGCGGCAACGTTCTTTCCGTCAGTCTGAGCTTCCAGGTATCTTTTCCGAGCACATACTGATAAGGCTGGCCATCCTTCGACCTGATCACTGTTCTCAATACTTCGTGCCGGTTAACGATCTCCCGCAATGCATCATCGAGCGCCTTTATTTTCAGTATGCCCTTCAGCCGCAGCACGGCAGGTCTGTTGTACTGTACGCTTCCTTCAAGCTGATCAATGAACCACAAACGTTCCTGGCTATATGAAAGCGGGATATACTCCGGCCGGGTATGGTTCTTTATTACCGGCGCCAGCGTTGCCGGTGAGCGGTGCTGCAACTGCGCAGACAAAGCAGCGATCGTAGGATAATCAAAGATGTCTCCTATCGCGACTTCCATCTGCAACCTCTTCCTAATTGAGGAGATCAGCCGGATAGCCAGCAGGGAATGACCTCCCAGCGCAAAAAAATCATCATACAATCCTACCTGTTCCACTTCAAGCAGATCTGACCAGATAGCCGCCAGGTCCCGCTCTATGCCTGTTACCGGCGCCACATAACCTGATAT
>NZ_JBFTLN010000029.1:0-19458 GCF_056396465.1 Chitinophaga sp. 05T412 | reverse complement strand
GCCCTGTTGCGGGCAGAGAACATGCAGACCTGGAAGGACAATTAGGTTTCTATGTGAACACGCTGGCGCTAAGGACCCGCTTCAGCGGCAGTGAGAGCTATCTGCAACTGCTGGAACAGGTGCGACAGATAACAATGGCAGCTTATGAACATCAGTCGTATCCTTTTGATGAGCTGGTGGACACATTGCCACTGAAGCGTGATATGAGCCGTAGCCCGTTGTTTGATGTATGGATATTATTACTACAGGATAATCAACGTTTGGTGAACGGGAATTTTGGTGATGTGACAATAGCACCTTACGAATTGCCTGGGGAGATTACTACCAAATTTGACCTGAGCTTCACTTTTGAAACATCTGCATCTGGTTTGCTGGCATGCATCGAATATAACAGCGATATCTATAGTGTGGCTACTGCCAATGCTTTGCTACAACACTTAGGGCAGCTTTTGCAGGCTATCATTGAACGCCCCACTACACCGTTGATACAACTGGATTATTTAAGTGAAACAGAAAAATCGCATCTACTTTATAGCTTTAATGATACTGTTGCTGTTTATCCGGAAGATAAAACCCTGGTGCACCTGTTTGCAGAACAGGTAGCTAAAACGCCGGATGCGATAGCGCTGATATTTGAAGAGAGCTCCTTTACTTATCAACAACTGGATGCATACTCCAGCCAGTTAGCACATTATCTGCGTGAACACTATGCTATTGCAGCAGATGACCTGGTGGGGGTGCAACTGGAAAGAAGTGAACGGATGATCATTGCTTTGCTGGCGGTGCTGAAGTCAGGTGGGGCCTATGTTCCCATTGATCCTGACTTCCCGTCCGAACGTATTGATTATATCGTGTCCGACAGTGGTTGTAAAGTGCTGATCGATGAAGCAGAGCTGTTGCGTTTTAAAGCAGTGCAATCAGCATACAGCACCGCAACGCCGGCTATTGTTAACCAGCCGCAGGATCTGGCTTATGTAATTTATACTTCCGGCTCCACGGGTCGTCCTAAAGGTTGTATGCTGGAACACCGTGGTGTGGTGAACCGTTTGGAGTGGATGTGGCAGCATTACAATTTTACGTCTGCAGACATCATTTTACAGAAGACCACTTTCACTTTTGATGTATCAGTATGGGAACTGTTTCTGCCGCTGTGCTGGGGTGCCCGTATGGTGCTCTGCCACAAAGATGATATCGGTGCGCCGGAGCGTTTGCGTGCCTTAATACAACGTCACGGCATTACCTGTCTGCATTTTGTGCCCGGTATGTTCAATGCCTTTATTACTGCTTTATTTGAAGACGAAGATATTAGTGCTGCTTTAGATAGTCTTCGGCTGGTAGTGACCAGCGGGGAGGCATTGTCTGCCGAAACGGTACGTAATTGGTATGCCCGTATGGCCGCTCCGGTACATAACCTGTACGGGCCTACGGAGGCGTCTGTAGACGTTACTTATTACGCCACGCGCCCGGGTGATCAGCGGATTCCGATAGGTCGTCCTATCTGGAACACACAACTCTATGTGCTGGGTGCAGACAACGCGGTACAGCCGGTAGGCGTGGCCGGAGAGATCTGCATTGGCGGCGACGGGCTGGCCCGAGGCTACCTGCACAAACCGGAGCTGACGGCAGAGAAGTTTGTGCCGCATCCTTTTACGGCTGGTCGACGTATTTACCGCACCGGTGATATCGGTCGCTGGCTGCCAGACGGTAATATTGAATACCTGGGTCGTAAAGACGATCAGGTGAAGATCCGCGGCTACCGCATAGAACTGGGAGAGATAGAGAATGCCCTCCTGGGATGTAACGGCATACGTGCAGCAGCTGTCCTGGCTAAAACGGATCAAAGCGGCGAACGGGCACTGGTGGCCTTCTTCTCAGCAGCGGAACGAGTAGCCGTACCTGTTATCAAACAACATCTTGGTAAAGTATTACCGGCATACATGATCCCTGCGCATTATGTACAGCTTGAAAGTATCCCGCTACTGCCTAATGGAAAGATCAACCGCAAAAGTCTGGATCAGCTTGAAGGTGCTGTGGCACAGGAAAGTATTGGTTTTGTGCCACCGCGTAATTATACAGAGGAACAACTGATTATCATCTGGCAGGCACTGCTTAACAGACCTGCGATCGGCATAAAAGATCATTTCTTTGATCTTGGTGGACATAGCCTGAAAGCCACCCGCCTGGTTAATCTTATCTATAAACAGTTTGAGGTGAAACTGCCTTTACAGGCGCTATTTGAGTACCCGATGCTGGAAGATCAGGCCTTGCTGATTATGCAATCGCGTAAAACAACTTTTGCACCCATTGCTCCGGCGCCGCCGCAGGACGGTTATCCGCTGTCCTCTTCGCAACAGCGCCTTTGGGTACTTAGTCAGTTTGAAGATGGTAATGTTGCTTACAATATGCCAGGCCTCTTCAGCTTTGAAGGAGTGTTGGACACCAACGTCTTTGCCCGCGCATTCCAATCGCTGGTAAGCCGCCACGAAATATTAAGGACTGTATTTTATGAAGATGCAGACAGTGTGCTGAAACAGTTTGTATTGTCTGCAGATGCCTGTGGTGTGGACTTACAGCAAATAGACCTACGTAATAAACCTACACAACTGGAACCGCTTATTGCTGCAGATCTCATCGCTCCTTTTAGCCTGGAGCAGGGCCCATTGTTACGTGCAACGTTGTACCATACGGCACATAAAACCTGGGTATTCAGCTATGTTATTCATCATATCATCAGTGATGGTTGGTCCATGGGTATTCTCATGCAGGAGCTCATGATGTACTATCACGCCATCCTGACCGGGGAAGCCGCTCCGCTGGCGCCATTGCAGCTACAATACAAGGATTATGCGGTATGGCAGCAATTACAATGGGATACACCAGCCATGCGATTCCATCAACAATACTGGCATCAGAAGTTGTCAGGTGATCTGCCGGTACTTACACTGCCAACGGATTTCCCGCGTCAGCCAACCAAAACTTATAACGGCGCCTATGAACGTTTTCTCCTGTTAGCCGATGACCTGCAATCGCTGAAAGCGGTTGCCCACGCACAACGAGCCACCTTATACATGACGATGACGGCGTTGATAAAAATCCTGCTATACCGGTACACCGCCCAGGAAGACAGTGTAATAGGTACTCCTGTGGCAGGAAGATGGCATGCTGACCTTGAAAACCAGGTAGGCTTTTATGTGAATACGCTGGCGTTATATGACCGTATTAATGGCAAAGACAGTTTCGCAGATGTATTGTCTAAAGTGAAACAAACCGTGTTGGAAGCATTTGAACATCAAAATTATCCATTTGATAAACTGGTGGAAGAGCTGCAGGTGAAACGTGAAATGAACATGAATCCATTATTTGAGATCATGGTGGTACTGCAAAATAATGATGCTGCAGGGCAGTGGAAGGATACTGCATTTCATATTGCCCAACTCCCGGTGCCCTATAACACCAGCCGGTTTGACCTCAACTTCGATATGCAGGAAACACCTGCAGGGCTGCACATTACTATTGAATATAACAACGATTTATACGAGGCAGCATCTATACAACTGCTCCGGGAAAAAATGCTGGAGCTGGTCCGTTGTTTTATCGCTGATATCCATACTGTCATCGATGATTACGGATTACAGGGAATGTTGCCGGATGAAGTACAGCTGGGAAATTTCGACATGAATTTTTAGCCAAATAAACGTTATGGAAATGAAAAAAAACAAGAGTACGATCATTGTTAACTTCAAAAAACTGGTCGGTGCTGCTGCGCTTGAACTGGTGGAAGAACTTAACAAATCGGATGATATCCTGTTCGACAGATACGATATCATTCTCGCATTGCAGGCACCGGATGCGGTAAATGTGCCGCCCGCCTGCAAGTTCAGGATCTTTATACAGGATACATTTTCTGACGACAAAGACCGGTTCCTGGCATTCTTTCAGGATCATTCTACTTCGCATCCGTCGTCAGTTTCCGGAGTCATCCTCAATCATCCAGAGAAGAAACTCTCTGACGGAGAATTGGATGCCTGCGTGGAAAAGGCCAGGGCCCTGAATATAGACACCCTGATCTGCGCCACCACTATTGACGAAGCGATAGAACTGAACCGCTACGCACCACGCTATATTGGTATAGAAAGCGAAGCCCTCATCGGGAAAGATGATTCCTTTATCAATCATTGTCCCGGGATCGTAGCCGAAGCGCGCCAGCATATCCAGACGGATATCCTGATCGGCGCCGGTATTAAAACCCCGGAAGACCTCCTGCATGTGCTCAACACCGGAGGCGCCGGCGTACTGGTGTCCAGCCTTATTCTTAAATCAAAGCAGCCATTGAATACATTAATCGACTTCTTAAACTAATACATCATGGAGAAAGCATTATCATTCGACAAATTATCAAAAATAGGGAATACTGTATCTGTCTCACAACAATGTACAACATGTGGTTATCATCATGGCCTGGATGTAATGGTCAGCGCCTGTACCCAGTGCAAAGGCCGTCTGGAATATGTGTACAACGGAAAGTACAATGGAAAAACTTACCAGTCGCATGATAATATCTGGAAGAACTTTGACCTGATGCCGTTGCAAGACAGCCGTAATATTTTTTCGCTGGGAGAGGGTGGCAGCGAGATCATCGAGTTTGAGGAACTAAGTAGCGCACTCAATGGCGCGAGGTTGTTCATTATGATGGACAGCGATAAGAATCCCACCGGTGTGTTTAAAGACAGGGAGGCTTCCATTATCATGAGCCGCTGCAAAGAACTATCCGTAGACAATCTCGTTTTTTATTCTACGGGTAACACAGGCAGGTCTTACACCCATTATGCCGCACATCTGGGGCTTACGACCTATCTCTTTATGCCAAAGCAATGTCATTACAAGAATACGGAGCACATCAAAAAGAATAAAAATAATTTTATCATTTATGTAGATGATAACTATGCAGAGATTGCACCATTTGCCAAAAAATTTGCGGAACATAATGGACTGAATGTGATTGCGCCGTTGCATGACAGGAATGAAGCTTATGCTACCGTTGCCTATGAACAATTTCAGCAGTTGCCCAAATGCGATTATTTTGTTCAGACGATCGCCAGCGGAATGGGACCTATCGGTTTCCTGAAAGGGCATAAGAACCTGATCAAATTTGGCCTGGAAACAGCGGAGCAAATCCCACGTATCGTTTGTGTACAATCCAGTCAGATGAACGTAATGGCAGTAGCCTACAATAACGGAAAAAAAATATTGTATAAAGAAGATTTGCCTAAAGAGTTTCCGTCTGATTTGTACGAACCTACACTCAACTCTACTAACCCGGTCAACAATTACCAGGACCTGTACAACTGTTTGCAAACTACTAATGGTATCATCACCGATGTAGCGCCAGCCTATGTGGAACAGGAGTCTGCCCTGATTGTAGAAGCATTCAAACGCCGGAATATTTTACTTAGAACAGATGTAGAAAAATCTGTCCAAATAGAATTCGCAGGGCTTATCAGTCTCGCTGCCAAACAGCAATTTAAAAAAGATGATGTGATCCTGATGTTGGCCTGTGGCAGAGGAAAAGATAGTTCTACCAAACTGTATTCGCCGGATGCAGTGATCAATCCTGCCACCTGCGATACGGTGAAACTGAAAGAAGAACTGGATTCCCTGATCTAACCGTTTCGACTATATGAAAACAGTACTGGTGACTGGTGGTGTTAAAGGGATCGGACGTGCGATTTCTATGAGATTGGCTAAAGCAAAATACAATCTCGTTATCAACTACCACAGCGATGAAGCTGCCGCACAGGAAACACTGGCGGCTTGTCTTGGCGAACATCCTCAAGTGCTGCTGCACAAGGCGGATGTGTCGGATAGGGAGGAGGTGCAGCAGATGTTCCGCGTCATCGCTGATAAGTTTGGAAGTATTGATGCTGTAATTAATAATGCCGGCCGGAATATCGATAAGCCATTGCTGGAAATGTCTGAAAACGATTGGGACAGTGTAGTGGATGTAAATATGAAAGGGGTGTTCCTCATATCAAAAGCCGCAGCAGAATTAATGCTGGGCCGCGGTACCAAAGGACACATCATTAATATCAGCGCTACCACCGGCATCACCGGCAGAAAGAATGGTGTTAACTATTGCGCCTCCAAAGCGGGCGTGATCGTGATGACTAAATGCCTGGCAAAGGAACTGGGGCCGGCCATCCGTGTGAACTGCGTGATTCCCGGAATTACGAGGACAGCAGAGATCGAAGAACGCTTTAATCTCAGGGAATGCGAACAGCAGGAAGTAACCCGGAGAGGTATCCCGCTTGGGCGTGTGGGCGAACCATCTGATGTAGCCAATATCATCCACTTCCTGTTATCGGAAGAAGCAGGATATATCAATGGACAGAAATTTATCGTAGACGGAGGCGAATATATGTATTAGCATGAAACGGTTACAAGAAATTGCCAACAGCATTGAAAGCGTGGCCACTGCCATACTGGGTAATAGTTTGGTGCACTGGATAAAAGCAGATGCTACCCCCGTTACCAATATGGATATCGCCATACAATCTGCCATCATCGATATTATCAGGACAAATTTTCCCGGCGACAATATTATCTCTGAAGAAGAGGGTGGGAGCAGCTTCTGTCCCGGAGCGCATTATTCCTGGGTGATTGACCCCATTGACGGTACTGCAAATTTTATCGAAAAGAAAAAAGAATTCGGTATATCCATTGGCGTGATGAAGGAGAACCGCTTTGTGGAAGCGCTACTCATTTTTCCCGCCTTGCAGGAAAAATATTATGCAGCAGCAGGCGAAGGCATTTTTCTAAATGGGCAGCCGTTCCTGCCCACCCAACCGGATATGCAGCTTATAGCAAAGGAAGTGATACTCTGCTCCAAAACCATGCACCGATTAACGCCTTTATTCAAGGCTGAAGGCTACAACACCAGGTGTTACCGCTGCGCTACCTACAGTTTGCTTATGCTGTTAAAAGGACAGGCGGCGATGTATCACACCATCCATACCCGCCTGCATGACGTAGGGCCCATGTCTTTTATCATCTGCGAGGCGGGTATTATTAGTTATGACGGAAAAGGAAGGGAGTTGGCATTCTCTGCAAGTGAGGATGTTATTCCCTTCTTCCTGTCAACCGTGTATGAACAATTACCGGAAAAAATTTATGAGATACTGATGATGCCGATCGCGTAAAACAAATCATCAATTATGGATACTACAATAAGTATAAAGGAAAAGTTAGCGGAAGACTATTGGCTGCAAAGGCTCAGGAATGCCGGTGAAACAGCCGGCTCCAATGGCTGCTTCCGGCATGAGGATCATCCTGTTTTTGCACGGGTTGATATGGACATGCCGCCAGAAATATCTGCCGCCATGGACCGCATGTTTACCGGCGCCAGCAGCGCAACCGGGAAATTCCTGTTGTACCAGCTTGCCCTGAAGATCCTTTGTTATAAATATTCCGGTAACACAGATATAGTGGTGGCCACTCCCGGTACTGGTGAGGAAGGCAACAGCCGGCTGATATTCCTGCGCAGCCAGTTGGATGGGCAGCAGTTATTCAAGTCATTGATGTTGCAGGAGCAAGCTTCTCTGGCTGCAGCGTTGCAACACCAGCATGTTGACTATCACCGGTTGTTGAATAAAATATCGCTTAATAAACTGGTGGATGAGCAATACCTGCTCCGATTCGGTTTGTACGATGAAGCCTTCAATGGCTACAGCTCATTGCTGGATCAATGCTCCATACAGGTAGGATTGTTGCAGCATGGTTCTGTTACGCTGCGTTATGCGACGATGCTTTTTAAGCCGGCAGCGGTAAAGGATTTTCTCGAAAGTTACCTGGCCGTGTTACGGTTTTTGACTACTCATACCGGCGCGACTATTACTGAAGTGGATATCCTGTCCAACGATCAGCATGCGGTATTGCAACAGTACAGCAACCCTGAAGCCGTGTTTGAAATCCGGGAAACAGTACTGGAAAGATTTGCGGCACAGGTGAAGCAAACGCCCGCACATACTGCTATCGTGGCCGGAGAGGTACATCTCACCTATCAGCAACTGGATGAAAGGTCCGACGCCATAGCCTGGCACCTGCATCATCACTGGCAGGTAGGCGCCGGCGACATTGTAGCCATGATGCTGGTCCGCTCTGAATGGCTCGCGGTGATTACGCTGGGAATCCTCAAAACAGGCGCAGCATATGTAGCCATCGACCGGCAATATCCCGATGACAGGAAGCGGTTTATACTGCAAAACAGTAACTGCCGTGTATTGGTCACTGAAAAAGAAAATCTTGCTGATTGGTCCTGGTGGGAAGGTATAGTGGAAACAACGGATATCTTTCCGCAACAGCCGGCGGGTCCACTGCCGGAGCGCCAGCTGTTGCCAGATGATCCGGCATTTGTGATTTATACCTCCGGCTCAACAGGTCAACCAAAAGGAATACTGCAAACACATCGCTGCTTATATAATGTAGTGATGCGGCAGGTAGATCATGGTGGCTTTGAAAAAGGACTACGCGTATTACAATATGCTTCCCCAGGCTTTGATGTATTCATCGCGCATGAATTGTTTTTTGCGTTGTTATCTGGCGGTAGCCTTTATTTTATTAACGATGAACAACAGAAAGATCTTTCATTGCTGGGGAAATTTATTGCGGATCACGCCATAGAGTGGTTGTTGCTGCCGGTTTCTGCGCTGAATGCACTTGTGGAAGTCGCCGATGAACTGCATCTGGGTCATATCTCTCTTAAACATATTGTATCTGCCGGAGAGGCGCTGAATCCTGGTAAAGGATTGATCCGCTATCTCGAGAAAAATCCACGTATCAGGCTGCATAATTTTTATGGGCCTTCAGAAACACATAATGCAAGTAACTATACTGTTCCCACCGGCCAGTTGTTAGACAGGGAACAACCGGTAGGGCGGCCAGCTGCCAATACCTGGATATACATTCTTTCTGCCGACAGGCAATTGATGCCGGCGGGCATTCCCGGTGAACTCTATATTGCCGGCGCCGGGCTGGCGCTGGGATACATCGGACAACCGGCACTTACCGCAGAAAAATTTCTCCCCAATCCTTTTATCCCGGGCTCACTCATGTATAGGACCGGTGATCTTGGGAAGTGGTTGCCGGAAGGTAATATTGCCTTCCTTGGCCGTATCGATGAACAAGTGAAGATCCGGGGTAACCGTGTGGAACCAGGTGAGGTAGAAAATATTTTGTTGAAACACCCGTTGGTGAACCAGTGTGCGGTGATCACCCATGAAACAGATAACGTAAAAGAACTCGCCGCCTATTTTACCGCTACGGCTACGGTGGATGCTGCCTCATTAAGGGCATTCCTGCTGGAACGGCTGCCAGAATATATGGTGCCAGGTTATTTTGTACAACTTGAAAAATTACCATTGAATGCCAATGGCAAAATAGATCGGAAAAAACTCTCCGGCATCATTCCCTCCGGTGTGGCAGTGGCAGCGCCTTATATTGCCCCCCGCAACGCCACGGAAGAAAGCCTGGCCGCTATCTGGCGGGAGATACTGGATAGGGAGCAAGTCAGTGTTCGCGATAACTTTTTTACATTGGGAGGCCACAGTCTGAAAGCTACCAGGCTTGCCAGCCGCATACATAAACAGTTTCAGGTACGGCTTAGTTTAAATGAACTCTTCTCCTGCGTAGTCCTGGAAGATCAGGCAGCACTGATCGGGAAGGCGAGGAAACAGGCTTTTGAGGCGATTCCTGCAGTGGGGGAGCAACCGCATTATCCTTTATCATCTGCACAACAGCGGCTTTGGTTATTGAGCCAGTTCAACGAAATAAATGCGGCTTATAATATACCGGCCGTATATCAGTTGACAGGTCCCCTGAATGAACAGGCGCTGGAGCAGGCACTTGGCTTGCTTGTAGACAGGCATGAAATATTGAGAACTGTTTTCCGGGAAGATGAAACCGGGGCAGTAAAGCAGTTTATACTGCATCCGGCTGAAACAGGCCATGTGATAACTTTGGCAGATGACAGCGATGATAATCATCATCATCTGCAACAATTTATAGCGGAGCCATTTGACCTGAGCACCGGACCACTGCTGCGCGCCGCGCTCTACAGAAAAAATGCAGATACGCACGTTTTCTGCTGGGTACTGCATCATATCATCACCGACGGCTGGACGATGGATATCCTGATGGAAGAGTTGCTGGCCTGCTATATAGCCTGCACGAGCGGTAGTGCTCCTGCACTGCCTTCACTGGATATACAGTATAAAGACTATGCCGTATGGCAACAGGCCAGACTGGCGGATACAACGTATAACCATCACCGTAGTTTCTGGCTACAACAGCTGGAGGGTGGATTGCCGGCATTGGCGTTGCCGATAGACAAACCCCGTCCTGTTGTGAAAACATACAATGGGAAAACAGTAGTGCTTCGCCTGGAACCTGCGCTGACCAGGCAACTGGAGACGTTGTGCCTGCAGCACGGTGCTACTTTGTTTATGGGATTGCTCGCCGCTGTGAATGCTTTGTTGTACCGCTATACCGGTCAGCAGGATATGATTATCGGTACTCCCGTAGCGGGTCGCCTGCATGTGGATCTGGAGAAACAGGCCGGCCTGTTTTTGAATACACTTGCTTTACGCGTGGCTTTTCATAGCCACAGCAGCTACAAGGAGCTGCTGTTGAAAACAAAGGCGGTTACCCTGGATGCCTATGCACACCAGGAATATCCGTTTGAAACACTGGTGAATGACTTGTCGTTACCTCGTGATATGAGCCGGCATCCATTGTTTGATGTTTGGGTGGCCTTGCAAAATACAGGCGCCGGATACGCGGAAACCTATACTGCCGGAACGTTGCAGGTGAGCGGGTATAACGACGTGGCAGATGTCACCAGCAAATTTGACCTCTCTTTTACTTTTGCATCTGCGCAGGATGGGCTGCTGGCTGCCATTACTTATAACAGCGATTTGTTTAATGCAGATACCATTGAGAGAATGTCCCGCCATTTGAAGCAACTTGTCTTTGAAATGGTAAAGCGTCCTGATGTTCCTATACAGCAACTGGAATATTTAAATGAAGAAGAGAAATACGAGCTGCTTCATACCTTCAATGCAGCCGCTGAAAAGCCAGCTGCCACTGTGTTGATACCGGACTTGTTTCGCAGCGCTGTTGCAACTAACAAAGATCATAACGCCCTCTTGTATGGCGATCAGTATATTACCTATCGCCAGTTGCAGCAGCAGGCCGGCCGCATGGCTGCCTATCTGCAACTGGCCATGCACATTACGCCTGGTGACCTGGTGGCGATACAGCTGGAGCGATCAGCCGATGCGGTGATAGCTATGCTGGCGGTGATGTTTGCAGGTGCTGCATACCTCCCCGTAGATACCGGCTATCAACAGGAACGCATCGATCATATGTTGCGCGACAGTCAATGCAAACTGGTGATCAATGAAGCCTGGATTCAACACTATCATACACTGGAGCCATTGGCGGCTATAGCACCTGTGGAAGTGCTTCCTGACAACACCGCCTATGTGATCTATACTTCAGGATCTACCGGCCTGCCCAAAGGTTGTGAAGTGACCCATGCAAACCTGGCTTCCTATATAGGCTGGGCTAACCAGTACTATTTTGGGAATCAGGGACCAGCTGCTTTCGGATTATTTACCTCCCTTTCTTTTGATCTTACTGTAACCAGTATTTTTTGTACGCTTACACAGGGGGGATGTCTGACGATTGCTCCACCTGCGGAAGATCTGGCAGACACACTGGCATGGCAGTTTCATGCAGAAAGTGGTATCAACAGCATTAAACTCACGCCTTCCCACATCAACTTGTTGCAGCAGCTGGAGATCACTTCTGATAGCATGTTGTGCGCGATTGTAGGAGGTGAGGAGCTGACAGCCTCACATGTAAATATTTTGCGACAGATTAGTCCCGGTATTCGCATCTATAACGAGTACGGGCCTACGGAGGCCACGGTTGGTTGCATTGTGCAGCCAATAGCCGCCGCGCATACCGTGATGATTGGCCAGCCTGTTGATGCTACGGCCATTTATATCCTGGATGATGCACAGGGACTTACCTCTGTAGGTGTTCCGGGTGAAATATTTATTGCCGGTGCAGGTGTGGCAAAAGGATATCTCGGGAAATCCGAACTCACGCAGGAAAAATTTCTGGACTGTCCGTTCGGACCTTATCCGCGTATGTACCGGACCGGCGACCTGGCCAGGTGGCATGCCGGTGGCGTGATAGAATATCTTGGAAGGAAAGATGATCAGCTGAAGATTCGTGGCCACCGCGTAGAGCCCGGCGAAATTGAAAATGCACTGCGCAGCCATCCCCAGGTACTTGCAGCATTGGTAACAGCCAGGATGGATACTGCGGCCAACAAGGAATTGGTGGCCTATCTTATTTGTGAAGAAGGACTGCATGCCGGCGCTATCCGCGAGTACCTGCGCACGCTGCTGCCTGCCTATATGATTCCTGCGCATTTTGTACCAGTAAAGGAATTTCCGCTTACACGCAACGGGAAAATTAACCGCGCATTGTTACCCGATCCTTCTTCGTCTGCCCTCCTTACCGGTACGCCTTATGTGGCCCCCAGGAATGAAGTGGAGGAAAAACTGGTGAAGATCTGGGAAGAAGTACTGGCCCGCGAAAAGATCGGCGTGAAAGATAATTTCTTTGAACTGGGTGGTCATAGCCTGAAAGCAGGACAATTACTCACACGCATCAACCAGACTTTTCATATCCGCTTCAATATCCGCCATGTTTTTAATGAACCCACTATTGAACATATAGGAGAGCAGATTGGATTTGTGCTGCAACAGAAAGAACAGCAATTGAAAAAGGAAGCCCTAATACAAATTGACATATGAAAGAGCTATTAAAAGAGATCAGAGATAATAATGTTTTGCTGGAAGTGGTAGATGGACAACTGAAAGTGTTTGCCAGCGAATCACAGATCGCCCCGGCGCTAATAGCTGCCATCCGCGAGAATAAAAAAGAACTGGTACAGTTCCTTACCAGTAATAATAATACTGTTGAGGAAGATGAATACAGCATGGCTATTCCTGCGTTGCCCGGGGCTGACAGCTATCAGCTGTCGCCTGCACAGCAGCGGCTTTGGGTACTTAGCCAGTTCAGGGAAGGTAATATCGCCTACAACATACCCGGCGTGTACATACTGGAAGGTGACTTGAACATACCTGCATTGGAACAGGCATTTCAACGGCTGCCTGAAAGGCATGAAATATTACGCACTGTATTCAGGGAAGATGATGGGGGAGAAGTCAGGCAATTTGTTTTGCCAGTGGAAGATACCCGCTTTCAGTTAAGGCATGTGGACCTGCAACAGGAAACATCTCAATCCCAACGGCTGCAAGTGTTGGTGGAGGAGGAAGTGGCACAGCCTTTTGACCTGGCGCATGGCCCGTTGTTGCGTGGTGTGCTGTTCCGTTTATCTGAAAGCAAATGGGTTTTCGCCACCACATTGCATCATATCATCAGCGATGCGTGGTCTATGGGTATATTGATCCGGGAACTGCTGTTGTTCTACAACGCGTATGCGGAAGGCGTGGAAGCACCGCTGCCTCCACTGCGCATCCATTACAAGGATTATGCAGCATGGCAACGCTCACAGTCAGGCGTAGCTGCGCAACAGGATCACCGTGATTACTGGCTGCAGCAATTTGAAGGGGAACTACCTGTGCTGGCATTGCCCGCTGACTATCCGCGTCCGGCAGTAAGGACCTACAATGGAGGTACGGTGAGCCAGCATATCAGTGCTGTATTGACGAACAGGTTACAGGCGTATTGCCAGGAACAGGGCGCTACCTTGTTCATGGGATTGATGGCAGTATTGAATGCGTTGTTTTACCGTTATACCGGACAAGAAGATATTATCATTGGTAGCTCCAAATCCGGAAGAGATCATATAGAGTTGGAAGATCAGATTGGTTTTTATCTGAACACACTGGCGTTGAGAAACCGTTTCAGTGGAACTGACGGATTCCGACAGTTGCTGTCGGGAGTAAGACAGGTAACACTGGATGCGTATGAACACCAGTCATATCCTTTTGATAAATTGATAGACGAATTGCCTTTGCAGCGGGATACCAGCCGCAGCAGCCTGTTTGACGTGATCGTTGGATTTCAGCAGGCAGACGCCCATCCGGAACAATCGCGGTTAGGTGCAGTGACGGTGAGCCGCTACGAAGACTGGGAAGAACGATTCAATAAGTTTGATTTTACTTTTCTTTTCGCTGCAGGCGCAGACGGTATCCAGGTTAGTATTGGTTATAATAGTGACATCTATCATAAAGACACCGCTGTGCGCATGGCCGGTCATTTCGAGCAACTGCTGGCTACTGCATTGGCGCATCCCGATACGCCGGTGAACGAGCTGGATTACCTGGGGGTGGCAGAAAAACAGCAGCTGTTGGAAACGTTCTCTCACGCGGTGAATGGTTACCCAACGGAGAAAACCATACTAGATCTTTTTGCCGTGCAGGTGCAGAAAACACCCGATGCACCGGCACTGGCATTCAATGATACTGTTTTAAGTTACCGGGAGCTGGATCTTAAATCTGATATCCTGGCCAGCTATCTGCTGACGCAATATGAGATCATGCCCAATGATCTGATCGGCATCATGCTGGATCGTTCAGAAAATATGATCATTGCGATCCTTGGCATCCTGAAGACTGGCGGGGCTTACGTAGCTATTGATCCAGACCTTCCCAAAGCACGCAAGGCATTTATTATGCAGGATACCTTGATCAGGGCATTGATCACGCAAACGGATTATGTGTTTGAACTGGACTATTATAATGGGGCAGTGTATGCAATAGATATCCAGCTGGATGATACGGTGATTCCAGTAAAGCCCACCGTGGAATTGCATCCGCTTGACCTGGCGTATGTACTGTATACTTCGGGGTCTACAGGGCAGCCGAAGGGTGTGATGATCAGTCACTGTTCGCTGGTGGATTACAGCTACGGTGTGCGTGCAGTGACCAACATCGGCAGCTGCAAAACCTTTGGCCTGGTATCAACTATTTCGGCGGACCTGGGTAATACGGTGATTTATACCTCCCTGTTAATGGGTGGATGCCTGCGCATTTATTCGGCTGCCGATGTGATGAGCGCTGACCGTTTAGGCAGTGCGCCGGTAGATTGTCTGAAGATTGTGCCTTCGCACTGGAAAGCGTTGCAGTCAACAGACCGTTTATTTGCTCCGGCGAAGTGCCTGATTTTCGGCGGAGAGCAGCTGACAGCAGATGTGATAGATCATATCCGCGAACACAAGGGCAGTTGCGAAGTGTACAACCACTATGGTCCTTCAGAAACAACGATCGGGAAGTTATTACGCCGCATTGATGTTGCAGCTCCGAAAATTTCTCTTGGGATGCCATTCTGCAACAGCCGTGTGTATGTGCTGGACAAGCAGCTGCGTCCATGCCCGATAGGTGTAGCCGGAGAAATATGCATAGGTGGCGATGGCCTGGCGAATGGCTATCTGAACCAGCCGGAGCTGACGGCAGCCCGTTTTGTTCCCAATCCATTTGTAGGGGGTGAGCTGTTTTATAAAACGGGTGATCTTGGGCGTTGGCTGCCCGATGGCAGCATTGCATTCCTGGGCCGTAAAGACGACCAGGTGAAGATCCGCGGCTACCGTATAGAGCTGGATGAGATCACCGATGCGTTGCAGCAGCATCCGGCAGTGGATACTGCCGTTGTGCTGGCGTGGGATAACAAATTGGGAGAACGTGAGTTGGCCGCCTACTACGTAGCTACGTTGTCGTTAGGTACTGAAGAGCTGCGTACTTTCCTGTCGAAGTCACTGCCATCGTATATGCTACCCCGTTATTACGTGCAACTGGAGGCGATGCCGATTACTTCCAACGGTAAGATTAATCGCAAGCAGCTACCAGATCCAGACAGCAATGGTAACACAGATGAAGCCAGTTACATAGCACCACGGAACATCGTAGAAGTGCAGCTGGCGGAGATATGGCAGGAAGTATTGGGGAAAGAAAAGATTGGTGTAAAAGATAATTTCTTTGAACTTGGTGGCCATAGTTTGAAGGCTACCCGCCTGGCGAGCCAGATCCACCGGAAGTTTAATGTGAAGATAGATTTCCATGACCTGTTTACCAGTACAACATTGGAGGAACAGGCACAATTAATAACAGGTACACAGAAAACGCTTTTTGAACGCATCCATTCCGCGCCGGTACAACGTTATTATCCGTTATCTTCTTCCCAGCGCAGGCTCTGGGTATTAAGCCAGTTCAGAGAAAGTAATATTGCCTATAACGTACCGGGTGTCTATCTCTTTGAAGGTACACCTGACCGTGATGCGCTGGCCAATGCTTTTGATCAGCTCATCCTGCGGCACGAGATTCTCCGTACCGTTTTCCGGGAAGATGAAGCAGGTATTATCCAACAATTTATCCTGCCGGCAGAAGCCCTGGGCTTCCGGTTGCAATATCATGATCTGCGACAGACGGCTAATCAGGACGTTGCGCTGCAACAGCTGTTGCAACAGAAAGGAGGGCAGCCTTTCGACCTGGCTGCTGGTCCGCTGGTACGTGCTGCGTTGATCTGCCTGTCGGATCATCAATGGGTATTTACCTATACTATGCATCATATCATCAGCGATGGATGGTCGACCCGTATTTTGCTCAAAGAATTGCTGCTCTTTTATAATGCCTTCTGCGAAGGGGAGGTATACCCGGCGCTATCCGCTCTGCGCATACAGTACAAGGATTATGCGGTATGGCAACAGGAGCAGTTGCATAACGGCTCGTTTAATGCGCACCGGGAGTACTGGCAGCAACAGTTTTCCGGGGAGCTTCCTGTGCTGGATCTTCCGGGAGATCATCCCCGTCCTGCAGCGAAAACATACAACGGAGGCACTGTTTTCCATAAGTTTGATCCGGCTATGTTGAAGGCGCTGAAAGAGATCACCACGCGTCAGGATGCGTCGCTTTTTATGGGCCTGCTTGCAGCGGTGAACATCCTGCTTTACCGGCATAGCGGGCAGCAGGACTTGATCATTGGCAGCCCCGTGGCCGGAAGGAATCACGCTGATCTGGATGACCAGATAGGCCTTTATCTGAATACGCTGGCACTGAGAACACGATTCCATGCCACCGATAACTACCAGCAGCTGTTAGCAAATGTAAGAGCGATTACACTGGACGCGTATGAACACCAGTCGTATCCTTTTGATGAACTGCTGCACGATGTGAAGGTGAGCCGCGACATGAGTCGTACTGCCCTGTTTGACGTATTGATAGATCTGCACAACACGGGGCTGGACCTGACAGCAGAAGGACTGGCTGCAAAAGATTTGTCTATTCGCCCGTTCAGCGCAGGCAGCCAGGTGGTCAGTAAGTTTGATCTCACGTTCATGTTCATAGAAGCAGGCGAAGAACTGGCCATCTCCCTGGAATATAACAGTGATATCTATACGAAAAATACAGCGGAACGTTTTTGTGCAAGACTGGCAGTATTGCTGGACGCGATTACTAACGCTCCGGAAGTTCCACTGCAACAGCTGGACTGTATGGAGGAAGCGGAACGCCGGCAATTGCTGGAAACATTCAATGATATCCCGTTGAACTATACTGACTGCACAGATGTGTTGTCTTCTTTCAAAAACTGTGTAGAGAAATATCCGGATAGCATCGCGGTGGTGTTTGAGCAGTCGCAGCTGACCTATGCCATGCTGGACCAGTTATCGGATCAATTGGCCACGCAGCTGTACACGCAGTATCAGGTAGGCGCCGGTGATCTGGCAGGCATTATGCTCGACAGGTCTGACAAAATGATCATCGCTATATTGGGGATTCTCAAAACGGGAGCCGCTTATGTGCCGGTAGACCCAACCTATCCTGCTGCACGCAAGGAGTTTATTATACAGGATACCGGACTGAAGATACTGGTTACACAAACCTCCTACATTTTTGATATCGGTTATTATAAGGGAGATGTTTATGCCATTGACGTACAGCTGGATGGGGCGGCGGCAGATCCGGTGGTATTGCCTCCCGCAACGGATGGACAACAGCTGGCGTATGTAATCTATACTTCCGGCTCTACAGGTACGCCTAAAGGTTGTGCCATTACCCGCGATAACCTGGCTGCTTATATTCAATGGGCAGACCACTATTATTTTGCAGGCATAGAAAAGCCTTCTTTTGGTTTGTTCACGTCGTTGTCGTTTGATCTTACCGTGACAAGTATTTTCTGTAGTCTCACAATGGGCGGCAGTTTGCATGTGTATGATCAGCATGCTGCCATGGCAGATATTTTTACCCATTATTTTAGTGCGCAAAGCAGCAGCAATTGTATCAAGCTTACACCTGCGCATGTTAGTTATCTCCGTCATCTGCAACTGGTAGCTGATAATATCTGCTGTGCAATAATAGGAGGGGAACAGGTAACCAACGAGCAGGTAGGTATCCTGAAAAATATTCACCCGGGCATGGAGGTGTATAACGAGTACGGGCCTACGGAAACAACTGTAGGCTGTATCGTCACTGCGCTACAGCCGGAGAGGCCGGTGCTGATTGGTAAACCTATTGCCCGCACATCGATCTATATCCTGGATGAAGTGCAGCAGTTGGTACCTGTAGGTGTTGTCGGAGAGATCTATATAGCCGGCGCCGGTGTGGCAAGCGGCTATCTGCATCAGCCGGTGTTGACAGCGGAGAAGTTTGTGACCAGTCCTTTTACTGGTGGCCGCATGTACCGGACTGGTGACCTGGCCCGCTGGCTGCCGGATGGGAATATTGTTTTCATAGGCAGAAAAGATGACCAGGTAAAGATCCGTGGCTACCGCATTGAACTGGGAGAGATAGAGACGGCTGTTCTGGGCTGTCCTGGTGTAGAAGCTGCGGTGGTGCTGGCCCGTGCCGGAAGCGAAGGTGAAAAGGAACTGGCGGCTTATATCACCGGAAAGGATTTAAATGTAACGGATATACGAAATTATTTATCGGGCCTTTTGCCTGTTTACATGATACCCGCGCATTTTGTAGTGATGGAACAGCTGCCGCTGACAGCCAACGGGAAGGTAGATCGGAAACAGCTGCCAGACCCGCTTTATACCGGCATCAGCGTGGGTGTTGAATATGTTGCGCCCCGTACCGCTGCAGAAATACATTTGGCGGCAGTACTGGAAGAAGTGTTGAAGAAAAAACAGATCGGACTTCGGGATGATTTTTTCCTGCTGGGTGGCGACTCCATCAAATCTATCCAGGTAGTATCCCGACTGAAGCAACGGGGCTATTCCCTCAAAATACAGGACGTGTTGCTTACACCCGAGGTGGAGCAGCTGGCCGCCAAAATGGAAACGGTTACCCGTTATGCCTCTCAGGAAATGGTGACAGGCCTGATACCGTTTACACCTATCCAGCATTATTTTCTGGAGCAGGATACTGA
>NZ_JBFTLN010000028.1:0-27116 GCF_056396465.1 Chitinophaga sp. 05T412 | reverse complement strand
TGGCCGTATTCGAATATATAGAAATCTGGTACAACCGCAAAAGATTACATTCAGCCCTGGGATACATGTCTCCACAGGATTTTGGGGAATTTTTAAACAAACAAAATATTGCAGCTTAACCAACTGTCCATTTTATTGTTGCAATTCCAATCGAAGTTTCATGATTATTTGATAGTCGGTTTAAACACAATATAAAACGATCTTCCTTACTTAAGAAAGAATGCTTACGGATGGCGTTAAACATGCGCTGATGCATGTCAAGTGCCTGCACCTGATTGTAGTTCTTAATCAACGCCACCTTCAACTGCCGGTATAGCTCGTATTGCATTTCTCCATAGTTGTTTTCCTTCCGATCCAGGTAGTGAATATTTTCTACACTATGTATTACCCGGGGGAACTGAACGCCAGCAAAACGCACATCCTCCAAAAAATCACGGTAGAAGTTCACCACCTCGTACGAATTCAAATAAACCCTGGTGAGTTGCGCCGGACCAAGCCGGCAATTGGAGAGGGAAAACAATGCATCGCTAAAAAAACGGCTCCGTATATCATAAAATAAGAATTCTTTGGCGCTGAAATCGTCGATGTAGATGCGCTGACAGGCTAGGTGCTCAACGGTAACAACTGATCCCGATATGCCTTTCATGCCTAGGGTCGATAACACCGCGCCACTAATATATATCGATTGAGTAACAGCTTTACTTTGATACACTGCCAGCGATACCTCCAAACGATCTAAATCCTCTGTGGTTGGGTGATAATTCCACCGCTGGCGACTACCATGTAGTCCGGGTACCGTCTCACGGACCAACCCCTGGTTTTTCGCCAGTCCTCCGGACACATAGCGTATTTTTTTTACATCCGTAATATGAAAACTGCTTTTTATTCCCAGCACATTATGCAACCCTAGATCCCGCGCTATTTGCTTATAGACAGCGTTAATCCGAGCACCGGGCGTCACATGCAAATTCCCGTCAGAAAAATCAATGACAACTTCAGCATTTCCGGTATCGTTTATAAAAAAATCGCCTAGGCAATTTTGAAAATGGATACGGGGAACGTTCGAATCGTTGATACGGAAAACGCTTTTAGGTAAGATTGTTCTGCCCACATAAATAGAGCTGATACTCGATTTCTCAAATTGGAAATTTCCTAATATGCAACCAAATAAGAATATGTCAACCTGCTGTTGCTCATTTTTTTGAATGGTATGAACAAGTTGCTCCCCTGGAATTAAGCAATTCAAAAATTGAATTTCTATCAACGTGAATGGCGTAGCACTGATATCAAATTGTAAGATACATCCCAGACGGAACCGGCAACCGTCAAACACAATTTTTACTGCCGAGGCAGTAGGCGCGATTGTATGTTGGGGATGTAGACATACCTCTACCAAGTCAGAGAAGTCTCGATTTTTCGCGGAGAAGTTCCAGAATTGACCTGAATTCAAGTCGATGATCATAAATAAGGGATAAAGGGTTTAATAGCACCAATTAAAATATCCACCAAATATAAGTAATACCGGCTGCTTTTCACTAGGCTCATAGGCGGGTCAATTATGGGAGCAATTGTGCATTGGAAAATAATGGGACATTAACTCTATAGAAACACCATGACACTGTGCAAAATTAAGAAATTTCTTTAAAATGCCGGTAAGAGGATAAATTAAGAATTGATTCTTTAATCAGAATTTACCGTTATGGTAAAATCACACGCCCCTCGTCCAGCCATTTGGGTATTTCTACTCCAGTTGCATCTTGGTGGTCCGCAAACGAGTAACGTAACGCTCTCATTGCATGATAGCATTCTTCAATTAATTGAATCTGCATTTGATAGTATTTCAGATCGTATTCGTTTTGAGTGATTTTATGCGCCGGTGTCTGCCGCTCCTTACGTACCTTTCTGAATACACCGCAAAGCTTCTGGATGCCAGGAGCACCATCAGTACTTCTTTCAGCGATTAACCATTCTTGCAACAGGCTGAGGGTCCCTTTTTGCCTTCGCTCAGTAACTCCCTGAGTATTGGTAGTTACTTCATCCAGTTCAATTTTTCCTGCAAAGAAATCTTTATTGATGTTATCAGAGATCATCTTATCAGTCAATGATACGAAATCCAGATAGTTCTTTAAAGTCGGTGTAAAGTATGGAGTAAATTCACGTGGCCTGGTCTCCGCATCATAAATATTGCGGAACAGGGGCTTGCCAAATATCTTTTTAGCCAATTCATTCAAGCAGTTTTGTTCGCCAATAAAGGCAGAAAACACGCTATGTGAAAATGTCCATTGCCCTAAGATTATGTTGTTATAATAATCCTCAGCTACCCTTCCTTTTTTCTTATAGATCTTACTTTTCCAAAACTGCTGCTGGTCTTCGGAGAGGTCTTTCAAATAACAAAGTGGAACCACAGCCAAGCGCTCTCTATTTTCACCATAGCCTAGACCGAAACTTTTAAGAAACAATTCATCTTCATCACGCACCAGTGGTTTTTCATCTTCGTCATACTTACAATAGATGTTACCTGAATAATCATTGAAACTAAAATTGTAGCGTGGATCTATTGCATAACGCTCCAAAACCTCGATATCAAAATAAACTAAACTCAACTGAGGCTCTCCTTGGGCCAGTTTCTTTGTGAAAAATTGATCTCCAAAATCATTTAGGTTCCRGTTGTCTCTCAAATATGCCAGAGAAGGATACACGCATATAGGGTACTCCGTCTGTTCCATGCTAAATGTTATTTCTCCAAATGTTTCATACTGTACCTCTATAGTTTTCGCATTTTCCAAGATAGCTAACTGATTGGAGATCTCATGCTCTTGAAAGCCAATAATATGCGGGTTTGTACTGGATTGTATGCTCAGCTCTTCGTTTCGCACGCCTACTTTGATAAAATCAATAGATTCCTGGTATCCGATTTTTAAATCTTCTGAGATCTGCCGAAGTGGGATGCCGTTAAAATCTGATGAATTGATAAAGAATTCATAGACAATCTCAGTAATTTTTTCTAACATAAAATGAGTTTCTGCTATGTAAGGTAATCGTTCGTTCTGATCTAAATTTATCAAAATTATCTAGCATGTGAAACTTTTATAAAGGCGTCGTTCATTATAGTGGAGTTATATAGTAGTAGGTATTTTTTGTCACCGCTCCAGTACTGTCTTAGAAGTCCTGTAAACTGGAAGGCCAGCAGGGTATTGTGACTTTATTGCCTCTATCAGTTCGTCCTGATAATCTTKGGGCATATTATGTCCGATGATAACCTCCGTTACAGCATCAGGCGAAAAAGTTTGTAGCCTTTGTGGTTCAGGTTTTCGTATCATTATTAACCGGAAATCGGGCTTGATAGTTGTGTGTCCATTACGTATTAATAATTAACCAATATATTCGAGAGTGACTACCATGTGCCCGGATTATTACTAGCTTTTCTGCAGTGGTTTTGCTATCTTATCAAAAAGTATCTTAAAGTAAATTCAAATCCAACAGTCACCAATATGGAAAATGGACGTTATTTGACTTCTTTCCTTGAAATTTTTGTAGATACTGATCAGGCCCTCTCTAATCTTGCCCTGCTTAATGAGGCAGATCTAGGCACTTATTACCATGAATATCTTCACTACGTCCAAGACGTGACGACCTGTAGTGGATTAAGCAAAATATGGCGTGCTTTTGATTGCCTACGTCAGCTCATTTCCTCTATCCAGCCAGACAATATTAACGATGTTGAAGTGCCCATGAATGGCCCAACCGCAGTTGAACAGATACGCCACCTTGATTTCTTGGAAGCATTACGCGGCAGTGGTCAAATAGCCGGATTATCAATGGAGGAGGCAGACACCTATCACATTATTGAGGTGCTTGAGGAGCATAATCCAATGATCCTTGAATACTATACCAGGTCAACTGCTATGGCTATCAAACTTAGACTCCAAAATGGTGATCCAACAGCGCGAGAAAAAAGATTTACATTTGGTGAGGCAGCAGTGTCAGAGACGATGGCATATTTGGTAGAAAGAAAATTTTTCCCAGGCCTTCCTCGCCTTCCTCGATATCCTTATAAGGTCGCCTCAGATTTAGTTCATCATCTTTATTCCCAACTAGAAGCAAGTGACGAAATAATTTYGGCTCTTTGTGATGCATCTTTGATGTATAATATGCCAGGGTGGGCGTTCGTGAAAATTATTCAAGAAATGGCGAAGGTGGAGTATTTGCCAACGAACGGTCGGGATGTGACAGATTTTAGTTATGCTTTCTATGAAAGGATACAATGGGACCATTTTGCGTATTCCCGAGTTGCCGTTCAATCAATTCAAGAGATAACTAATGCGCTGTATGGACATGAATTCTATACGGCTACAAAGGAATTATTACAAGCAAGTGTAGAACGAGGAAGAATATTACGGGAAGAGAATCCTTATTTTTTAATTGAAATATTTAATCGTGACTCCGCATTAAATATCGAATTTTACAAAACTTACAATTTTTTAGGTGGCCCGCTATCCATTAACAATAATGGAGGAAGGTGGGTACGAGTTCCACGCGGATTAGAACGGCTTCAGGAAACTGCTGATCCCGCGCATTTTCGCGTAGCATGGCAACTTAGTAAGTTTCTTCTCGAAGGAGAAATGCCATGTAGCCTAATTCAGACTTGCAGAGCGTCTCAAAACCGCGTGGTGGATGATCGTTGTGAAAACCGCCCTTGGCAACGAGCAAATGAAGCCCTTGGTTGTCCTTATGCTGCGGCTTGGACTCTCTATGGTTTAAAAAAGAAAGACTTTTACTTGAATGGTGTCCTTATCCAACAGCGCGAAGAAGTTTAGTCAGCGCGAGTACAGCGTCTCCTATTTGGGCAATTTACGCTTTCGCCTAACTATTTGATTATCAAATATTTTTTTATAGAAGAAAGTCGTAGAGATGAAACGTGATGATTTACCAGACCTCCAACAATAATAGGCACCGTCTTGATCTTATCGAGACGACATTATTTTTTTAAATTTGGCAACACGTAACCCTGTTGCAGTTCTATGACTTATTTTCATTCTATCGACTGGAATATTGCAGGTTTTTCTAAACAGTTACGACTTCCAAGAAATAAACTCCCGAAACGTTTGTGAAATATAGCCCTATGCGTGGTAAAACACTAATGATAGATTAATACTGTATCAACTTTCTTCACTAATATTTATTTGATGGTACAAACTCCTCAATTAACAGCTGCTATGGAATTGATAAAAGAAGGCATATGTCCATTGGCATATGGACAGCGACATCTTGTACAAAACTATGAATCAGATCCTAAGAACGCCTATCCTCTTCGTCGAGTTTATAAGTTCCAGAATGATTTCAACCAGGAGGCATTTAAAACCACTGTGCGGTATTTAATCAATAAACATCCTTCTTTGAGGCTAAGACTACTTAGGACCGGTAGTGGTTGGCGACAACAATTTGTTGACCAGACTGCGCCCATCGTAGAACATACCGTTAGAGGCTTAACGAAAGCCTTCAGGAAACAATATGGCTTGTTACTTATAGGAGAAGATATAAAGCCCGCAATTAATCTTGAAAAGGATTCTCCTATTAGGCTAACTATTTTTAAAATAAATAAACAGTATTACTTGAGTTTATGTATTTCCCATATCGCTATGGATGGCACATCGTTTGGCCTGTTTGAGCGTGAGTTAGTGGAATGCTATCAAAAAGCCATTAATGGAAATCTGATACCATGCTTGCCATCAGAATCGTTTGAGAAATTTATACTAAACGAAACTACATATAACGTAAAGGCGGAAAGTAATTTGAAGTATTGGTATGATAACCTGGAAGGAATTAAATATATGGAAATACCCAAAAGTAAAAAACCTCTGGCCGTTGCCGGTAACTATGTGAGAGTTTTTACTAATGACGAATTTGAAGATTTTAAGAGAATTTCCTCTGCGTCAAGGTATTCAGGTCTAACGATAATTGCTACAATTCATTTACTAATAATATACCAATCCCGGAAAGTTAATGATATTATTTTAGCTATTCCATCTTCAAACAGAACAAAGGAAGAGGAGCGTTCTATTATAGCGAATATTTTCGTGCCATTGCTAGTAAGGTTTAGATGGAATCCAGAAGATTCAATGCTTACAATATTAGATACTGTCAGAGAAACGTTGTTAAACGCATTTATTCACAGCCAATTCGATTCACGAAAGGTATTCGACTTTATAAGGAAGAATAATGGTATTAATAATTTAAGTACGGAATGCAATTTTATATTGGAAAATGATGCAATAGTATACCCAAATGCTCTTTTTGAATATCCATTAGACACTCTGTCTACTTCAAAAATGGTATCAATAGGTGGAATTCATTTCTTTGCAAAACAATTACCTGATGGAGTATTATTTAAACTTTGTTGGGATAAAAAGTTCTGGTCAATAAATGAAAAATCAATGCACGCTATATTTACAGAAAACTATAACCGTATTAGTGCTGCCATAAATGATACATTGTAATCCTTCAGCTATAACTTCGTATTATCTTGAGATTAATATTGTCCAAGCACCTAACTTGGTGTTAGCAGCTATTTTGTTTATGGTACTGCAAATAAACATAGAAAACAGCCATTAATTAATGACTGTTTTCTGAGTACGATTAATAACTCTTATAGGCAGTGACCCTGTTCCAATGAAAAAGGGCAACCCCGTTAGGATGATTAATGCGTTCTTCCATCGAGCTATACACTTGTTCTAAAACACTCTCACTAACACAGCCGTTTTTTAAAAGGGCATCCCCGGAGCCGCGTAAGATATTCAGTGAATTTTGAAGCCACGCTCTATATTTTTCTGGTTCACTATCCGTATATAGTTCAGGAGCGATGTGTATTTCTATTTCTGTTGCACCTGCCTGTTTGTATATTGGGTAAAGCTTTCGGCCAATAAATGGGTCTCCGCCAAGTTTAATTTGCCAGTTGCAATATTGTTCAAATACTTCAGCATGCCCCGTGATTTCTGGTTCATATATCACATAATGCAGATCATTTTCCTGAGATAAAATCTTTCCGCCAGGCTTACATACACGCAGCATTTCTTCAACAGCAGCCACAGGATCATGCACATGCTCGAGGAAATACCTGCAATAAACCACATCAAAATAATTAGAAGGCAAGCCATTTTGTAAAACATCTGCATGAACCAATCGTATGTTAGATGAGCTACAATTACTCGTTGCTTTTCCTATTTGTTCTGCAGATATCTCTACGCCTGTGATCTCTGCAGATGGGTATAGCTCAGCAAATTCGTTGATTAAATTTCCTAATCCGCATCCAAAATCACATATCTTTAAATTGCTGCAATCCCCAACATAGTTAATAAAGGATCTGTTGGTTAAATAATTTAATGCACTTAATCTTTCTTGCTCTTGCTTATTTGTTCCGTGTATGTAACCTTTTTCCATAATTGGTTATTTAGGATAATTTGGTGATAAACAACTGATTGGGGGCATTTTACTGTATTTTGAAGAATCAATTAAATATCGGACATTTTTTGCAATTTCGTCTGAAATATTTAAATCCTGAGCTATATCATTATCTGAATATCCTTTTTCGAATCCTAAAAATATCTTATCCAACATTTCATAGGATAAACCAAAACTTAGCTCATCTTCAAAGCCAGGAAGAATATCACCGGTAGGTTTTTTGGATATTATTTTTTCCGGAAGCTGAAGGTACTTTGCTAATTCATAGACCCGTGTTTTATACAGAGAAAGAAGTACTTCAACATCAACTGCACCATCTCCATATTTAGTAAACCATCCTAAGTTATATTCAGAAAGATTAGTGGTTCCTAGTACGAGTAGGTTATGTAATTCAGCGTGAAAATATAAAATAACCATTCGCATCCTAATCTTTGAATTCCATAATGCTCTGACTTTCCTTAATAATTCATTTCCATTTTTACGATAATTCACGATGAACCCTGTAGGACTTTCCGTACCTGCAAGGCTCTGTCTTTCTTTGTTAATGAATTGCTCCCGACTTTCCCTGGGTATAGCATATAGCTCCTTAAAGAGATCATAGCTGCCAAGGGTTTCCAGATTGGGTGAAATGTCTTTAATGTACACATTCTTTACTCCTACATGATCCGCTATTAGCCTGGCATCATCAACAGTTTCCGCATTGCTATCTTTATCGGGAAGGATAATAGCCATAATATTCTCCGGACCGATTGCTTTCGCTGCCAGTGCAATGGTGAGAGCGGAATCGATACCACCACTTAAACCAATTAAAACTCCTTTTTTCTCTTGCAGATAAACCTGTTGTCTGATGAGATCAGTGAGTTGATCAACGATCGCTATACATTCGTATGGTTTGAGGTTTTCAAATTTAAGCATAGGTTACAAAATTTTGAAATTAATAAAGCTGTTGAAGCTGTTGTTGAAATCCCTTATAAATTAGACTACGATTCAATTTAAGACTTGGAGTGAGGTATCCGTTTTCAACTGAAAATGTACTTGTAGTAATTACATAATTCCGTATGCGGGCATATTCTGGAAGTGTTTTGTTTAAAAGCTGAACTTCTTCTCTTACTGCGTTTTCCATATCTTCAGAATACAAAACTAAAATAGCTGTTATGTAAGGATAGCCATCTCCAAATGCAATACTTTGTTTAATATATTCCGACGAATTCAATGCCTGCTCTACAATACCAGGAAGCAATTTGTTACCGTTTGACAATACAATCATTTCTTTGATCCTTCCTCCAATGTATAAAAATCCTTCATCGTCGAAATAGCCGATATCTCCGGTGTGGATATACCCATCATCCCGAAAAACTTGACGATTGTTTTCGGTCAATTCATCCAAATATGCAGTACCCCAACAATATTTTCCTTTTACTATTATTTGCCCTTCTTCCTCTATCAATACGTTCTTATTCGGAAATACTTTACCTACACTTCCAATTTTAGAATGTCCAGGGTAATTCAAAGCTATAAGGCCGGTTTCAGTCGTACCATAGGCTTCATATAAGGCTAGCCCATTCTGATTAAAGAATTCTAGGGTCTTCCTGTTTGCAGGAGCCGAACCTGTAACCATAAAGCGCATTTTATTTCCGAACATCGTATGCAATCTTTCTTTTATATTTTCTTCCTGCGCTTTAAAAAGTTCAAATACAGTTTCAAAAAAATGTGGCATTGCTATTAGGATCGTCGGCTGACAGGTACGCATCGCCAAAAACAAATTGGATATCGGAACTAAAACAATATTAAACCCAAGTATCGCTGCAGCATAAACATAGCTACGTTGTCCAAAGTTGGAAAGAGGGAGAAAAATTATAACTTTATCATTGGGATAAATCTCAAAAAGATTATGCACGTTTGTGATAAAATCGCCTACTGAATTTGCCCTCAATTCAATTCCTTTGGGCTTAGCAGTAGTACCTGAAGTAAAAACAATAGCAAAAATGTCATCTTCGCCAGGTCCATCAATAGATGTACGGAGCAATACCTCTTCGTTATTTTTTGAAGCTATACTTTCCAGTTTAACAAGCGCTGTTCTTATGGGAATATCATTAAGGTAAGTCTCGCTAATGAACAAAAATCGGATATTATATTGTTCAGCAACCTGGTCTATCCCATTCTCTAGTTGTTTTGCATCCAACGCTATAGATACAAAACTTCCAAAAATGCATGCAAGATCAGCCAATATCCAATTATAACTGTTCGCTCCCAAAATACCTATTCGATCTCCCTTCTTAACTCCGTTTTGTTCAAGTAGGAGAACAATTCGGCATATATCTTTATAAAGACAACTATATGTCACGGTACACTTGAGAGATCCTTCATAATATTCAATGTAGTTCGTATTATTCTCTCTCAGGCAGGCGGCAATACTTTGAAGCTTCATATTTCTTCTTTTAAAATGGCGACATACAAGTCTATGTTGTTCTCTGGATGTGTGATCAAATCACAATGTCTTCCGTCGAGAGTAAAAATAGATGGGCTAAGATTATAGGACACTCTCAACATTTCTAATTTTTTCAATGCCAAATCCAGGTTAACAGCTTTGTCCTGACGATAGAAGATGAAATAAATTTTCTTATTCACCAACTGAGAAAAAGTAACCGACAGCCGACTAAAAAGAACACCTCTAAAAAAAGGATGGCTGCACTGGTAATACTTCATGGCATCAACACTATCTAAATTCGGGCTCAAAAACCTTTCCTTGAACCACTGATAAGGTAAACGGATATGATTTCCCAACAAACTTTGGCGTACAATATGAAGTGCCTGAAAAAAGGAAATGTGATCTCTTAGTTTCTTATGGTATATTAAAGGAGCCTCAAATATAACACGGCCACAGATAGACTTTTCACTACAGTAAGCCTGTAATAAATAAGCACCCCGGCTATGCCCTAAAAAATGAATAGAATGACCATTCTTTTGTAACCTATACTTTTCCGTTAGAAAATCGATAGTAGCCTTAATGTCTTCAAAGTATAAGTAGTTGTTTATTTTTCCGGGAGGAACTACATGGCTTTTAAAGTGGGAAGGATAATTCAGTAAGAATACGTTTATACCATAGTGAAGTAGCAATTCTGCAAACTTTCTGTAAGCCCAACTTCCGAAACCATCACCTGGTAAGACAATCAAACTGGAACTATTATTCTTGCTAAAAAAAACTTCATAAAAAGAACCTAAAGGGCCAAATCCTGAATGATACCCAGTCGTAACTGAGATCGGAAAATTTGTTTCTATCAGTGTGTAGTCCATGTCAAATGACTAACTAAAATGATGGCCCCCTATAAAATATAGAAGCTCACTGTTCTCAAGACCATGCTTATTACCCCAATACATCTTATTCACCACCAGGTCCAAGTGATCTGCTGCTATATTTGCTTCTTTCAAAAAGAAATTACATTTTTCTTCAGGTGCATCCGCAAACAAATCATATCCCGCAAATTGATCTATTGCACTATACAACAAGTTGCTTGCAGCTTCATCGCTGCTACTTACAAGTGGCCCCAAAATATACCCCTCGTCGATCTTTCTTGAAAACAAATAACCTTGAATGTCACCACTTGATGTCTTATAAATAAAACAAGTGGCTTCAGGGTAATTAAACAATTCATCAATAATTGAGCTTCGAATACTTCGATAACATAAATTATTTAAATATTCAATAGATTGTATGATTTCACGGCTGTGTTTGCTTACATTACGGAAACGGATATTATGGACTCCTTTGAATCTATATCTACGAAATAAGCCTAAACTTAGAAACCCCTTTCGGAGGTAAGCATTCACGGCAAGCTTATTAGCATAAATAATTAGAGTATCAGCATTTTTCTTTATACTTTTAAGACATTCCGTTCCCAATTCGTTTCCTCCACTGTAAGCACGATGATCTTTTACAATTAGAAAAAAGCTAACATAACCAATCGCATCTGCAACGAGCGAGAAAATGAATCCTATCATCTTGTCGTCTTTTACCATTTTATAGCATCCGGATGGAGATATATTAAGTATCATTTGAAGATCTTCACCTCCATACCCCTTCCATCCCTGCTGGTAAATTATCTGCATAGCTTCCGGTATATCCCCTACGGAAATATTCGTTATGTTAGTATCCATTTCCCATTTTTAGTAAAGTTGATTGATAATTCCCTGCCCATCCAAAGCCATACGAAAAAACAAAATCGTTTGCGTTTACCAACCCTGATTCCTGGATGGACTTCAGGTTGATCAGAAAGTCTATGTTAGGTAAATGTCCATAGCGTCCAATCAGCTCGCGATAAATTTTCCCTTGTGGTACATTAAACTTTTCAAAATATGTTGCAAATACTCCATAGTTTGCATTAGGGATAATAATTTTTTCAATCTCGCCAAATGTCAAATGATTTCTACTTAAAAGATATGCTATTGAATCACAAGCTTGTTTATAATGTACGAGGAAATTACGATCCATTGACATATCGTAAAAAAGTCCGTTCGCGGTAATATACGTATCTGTAATGGTGGCGGTTTTCCCAGCATTGTCAATCAAGGCTATAGCTGCCCCATCACCTAAAACTGCAAACCGTCCAATGACACGAGTTGCAATTCCTTCGATTTTCTGTGGACATAGAATAAGTATTTTGGAGATGTCTTTTTCACTTTGAAGTAAACACTTTGTAATTCTAAGCGTCGTTTCTAAATTAATGCAACCAGTACCAGATATATTGAATACATATGCATTTCTCATTTTAAATTGATACTGGATATATTGACCCAAATTTGAAAAATTATAATTATAACTTTCCTGTGCTACGATGATAATATCAATATCCTCTGGCTTCAATTGCGTACTATCAAAAAAAATTTGAATCAAATTACTGATCATTTTCTCAGGACTTAAATCAGCTTCATAACAAAAACTTTCCATTTCTAGATTATCCCGGCAATGATMAATAAATGAGTTTTTCGAATCGAATCCATGTTTCGCTAGATCCTTGTCGGCAATCGCAGCTGACAAATCACAGATAGAAATTCTGGTTGGAGGTACATAGTAATCGATATAGGATATTCCGGGGGGCATATATAATAATTAAAAGCGCTATAGAAAGCTTGACTTGGGGAATCCAGACACCGAGCTTTATTTGCAATATTGACCTACAAAAGCTATCTCAGGGACCATCCCATCACATATCAATTTTCCCTCTGTTGCACTGATTATCTCTTCGATTGAAACTCCTGGTGCTCTTTCCAATAATTTAAAACCTCCGTCTACAACACTAAGTACTGCTAGATCCGTAACGATTAACTTTACACACCCGGAACCTGACAATGGCAACGTGCATCTTCTTAATAATTTAGAATGGCCTTCTTTATCCTTATGAATCATTCCGACAATTATGTAGGGAACAGAGGCCAAAACATCCATCACGCCGCCCATTCCCTTTACAATTTTGCCTGGTATCTTCCAATTAGCAATGTCTCCATTTTCAGCAACCTCCATTGCGCCCAAAACGGCTACATTAATGCAACCTCTTCGAATCATGCCAAAGCTGATCGAAGAATCAAAAAAAGACGCCCCATTTAAAGTTGATACCATTTCCTTGCTAACGTTGATGACATTTTCATCTTCGCATCCTTCCAACGGAGAAGGGCCAACACCGAGAATACCGTTGTCAGAATGTAAAATAACTTTTTTATCATCCGGGATATGGTTTGCTACAAGTGTAGGCAATCCTACACCCAAGCTTACATAATCACCGTTTTTTAGTTCCATTGCAATACGTCTTGCAATATCTGATTTACTCAATGCCATGTATAGTATAATGATTAAATGCTACTGAGTTCTTTGAAATATTCTCTGAACAAAAATTCCCTGAGTATGGACCTGGTTCGGATCCAGATCCCCCTCTGGTACCAATTCCTCTACTTCTGCAACTGTGATATCAGCTGCCATTGCCATAAGGGGATTAAAATTCATTGCAGTGCCCTTGTATATAAGGTTTCCAGACGTATCTCCTTTCCATGCTTTTACGAAAGCAATTTCGGCAGTAAGAGCATGTTCCATGAGGTACATCTTACCATTAAATTCTTTGAGTTCCTTTCCTTCTGCGAGTTCAGTGCCAAATCCTGTTCTCACATAAAACGCAGGTATGCCAATGCCGGCGGCTCTAATTTTTTCAGCGAAAGTCCCTGTGGATATAAGTTCTACTTCTATGCTTTTTGCCAGGATTTGCCGTTCTATTTCCTTATTTTCTCCTATATAAGTAGATATCATCTTTTTTATCTGGTGATTTTTAATAAGCAATCCCAGCCCTTCATTCTCCATGCCTGCATTGTTTGAAATACACAAAAGATTCTTTATTTCGGTTTTGGCGATAGCCTCAATACAATTTTCGGGAATTCCACACAACCCAAAGCCTCCAAACATTATCACGGCACCGTCCCTCAATCCCAAGATACCTTCCTGTGCATTTTTTACAACTTCACACATAAGTCAGAGTTTAATTAATGTTAGCTGTATTTTAAAAATAAATTCAGCATTGTGTAAACATTACACATTGCAGTCTTACTCGGTTAATCGAAGAGCTTTCAAAGCATTTTTGTATAGCACGTTTTCCAGACCATCAGAAGTTTTATCAGGTGCTAGCTCAAACAGTCTTTCTATCATTTCTACGTTGGCCGACAGGGATGTCAGTGTGTGAAATAATGGCCAGTCCGTTCCAAACAAGATTTTCTTATTAAAATCCTTAGAGAATATTTTATCAAGTTCCATCATGTTGTTTAGATTATCGCCCGTATCAACAGATTGAAAACCGGCAATATCCAAATAGACATTGGGTAAATCCAATACAGCTTGCACAGCGGGGTCAAATAGGCGGCAACCAGCATGGGCTAAAATAAAATTAACATCTTTAAAAGTTTTTGCTACCTCAAGTATATCCAGAGGGTTTCCGAAATCATTCCTTAACTCCGACAAAGACGGTCCTGTATGGATTAATACACATAGTTTCTTTTCTGAGCAAATCTGATAGTAATAGTAAAGTCTAGGATCGTTCATTCGGTACCCCATAGGAGGATAGAGTTTAAGGCCAGAGAACCCATAATCCAAAATGGATTTTTTAAATAGTTCCAGCCCATAATCACCTCTTCGTGGATCAATTCCCGCAAATACTATGAAACGTTCAGGATGATTTTGCAAAACTATATGATGAAGTTGGTGAATAACATCAAGCGGCAATAATGGCTCGTTCATTCCTATACCACCATCTATGATCAACAGTAAACTTTTATCTATGCCTGCATTATCCATCTGTTTAAGCTGCCGGTCACAAAATTTGTCCTGCAGGAAAAATGAAAGATAAGAATCAAGTTTTGTTTCATTAACATCAGCCAGCAGATCCTTTACCATCCCCTTTAGATATTGCGACGGATAAATTTGATTAAATGCGATGTGAGAATGTATGTCGATAATCATGAATGCTGTGTAAATTCAATATTTTCATTCGAAAAATGATTCTATTAATACCACTTGATCAAGATCTATTCGATCTTTGCACGCGAAGAAGGCGGAATACCCCTTAAAATTGTTCAACTCAATCAAATGCCACGTTCTATTTTCGATAGTACCAATTTGAAAGTCTGTATTAATCTCAGTTAAAGGGATACCCAAGCCCCTGCCATCAGCCTTTATAATCGATTCCTTTGCTGTCCAAAAACGAAAAAATTCCGAATCCGGGTTGGCAGCATTGTTAATTTGTTGCCATTGCAGACCAGTCATTATTTTTTTAACATTAATGAAATTAAAGGGGCTAATTTTCTCTATATCGATGCCATTTTGGTTATGTCGTGATCCTGAACAAAGTATCCATTCACCCGAATGCGAAATATTGAAATAAAAATCTTTACCACACGATGGTTTTCCATAGATATTAGTCTCCCACTCATTTAAACGATCTTTAGGAAGATCAAAATATCGCAATACTTGCAGTAGTAATAGCTTGCCTATAAGACTTCTTTGCCGATCTTCCCAATAATGAAACCTTTTTATATTCCGGTGAAATGAGGCAGGAAGTTGCTCAAGGTAATTTAAAAAAAATTTATCCTCCCAACGCCGCTCAAAATGAGAGTAGATGACGACTTCATCATTATTTAACATCCTTGTAAATGGTTTTCGATGATTTAACGATCATTACAGAAGATGGTTCATAAAAGGTTGATCCTTTAATACTGCCTCCCAAAACTGGCATCAATCAATCTTAAATATCAATTCCTTTGTTATTCTCTATTGAATGCCGATAATAATGCTCTGCAACAGCTATATCAAAAATAGCCATCCCCATGGGATTAAACATCACAACTTTATCAGACAGGTTTGTAAAGCCTGAATCGCAAAGTATAGCATCGATAGAAAATGTATCTGATTCAGAAATTTTCCCAGCTTTAAAGCCCAATTCTATGTCAGTACTTTCCCGGCATACTTCTTCCCAGTTATCGACAGCAACTAAATCAACGTGATCAAAAAAAGAAACCTCATAATCTCTTAATGAAATATTCATATATAAAGAAGCGCCGGCAGGTTTGGCATTGATATAACGATGACTGGAAACTGTACAAGTAAAGAGCACTGATGAATTCTCAAAAGCTTCCTGCCATGAATGGCAAACAACAATTTTTTCCTGTAAACTAGTTGGTATTTTATCAATCTGCCTGGGATCAATGTCGTAAACAAACAGATGGTCAATCACTTCAGAAAATTCAGCCAGTAACATTTCACAATGCAATTGACCGATCGGCCCCAATCCAATTATGCCCACATTTACTTTGCTCCGAATCTTATTTAAACTAATTATATATTTTTTAAATACTGCACCAGAAACAGCAACTGTGCGTATGCTACTGATCAAAGAGGTATTAATAATGGCTTTGGGTACTCCCGTTACGGCTTCGTTCAGAATAGTTACTGAGTGTGCCCGCGGGAGATTCTTCATAATATTTTCCGGGAAACTTGCTATCCATTTAATCCCAGCAGTATCGAATCCTCCACCGACATATGCCGGCATTGCAATTATTCTGTTACCTGGGTTATTATATCGGAGATAGGGTTTAACTGGCTGACTGTAGTCTGAACTTTTTAGGAGATGCGCTACCTCTTCTATAACAGAAAACAGCTTTTTCCAATCGATCCCTATATTTCGTATTGTCTGGTCGTTTAAATATCTCATATTTATGCTATGGCCTCTTTATTATAAATAGTATCCAGGTAAGCGCTACCTCCATCAGGACAAATGATTACTGCATTCAAATCGTTCATATCACATTTTTTCAACATCATCTTAGCAGCAAGATAAGCAGCTCCCGATGAGGCCCCGGCAAAAATTCCCTGCTCGGATAACAACTGATTACAACCGTTAATAATTTCCGTTTCCGTAAGAATCATTACATCATCAATTAGTGCTTTATCGAAAAAGGCAGTTCGTATACCGGCGCCTAAACCCGATAACCTCCTCCTCTTAAGTTGATCACAAAAAATCATTGAGCCTTCAACATCTACTGCAACTATATTTATTTCGGGGAATCTCTGTTTCAGTTTCAACGAAACGCCGGTAATAGTTCCTCCTGTACTTACACTTATAAAGGCAAAATGCAGTTTTGAGAAGCGCTGGGCTATTTCTTCACCGATTGTATGAAAGTAAGATAGGTAGTTGTCTATATTTTCATACTGATTAAGATTATATGAAAATGGAACCTCATTCAAAAGCTCCCCCACCTTTTTAAGCCGTGTTATAAGATATCCACCTGTATCGTCTCTTTCAATTACTTTTACAACCCGATAGGAAAGTGCTTCGAGAATCTTCTCTTTCTCCTTTGTTATATTAGGATCGACCACAGGGATAAAATTTATTCCCAGTTTTTTACAGAATACAGCTAACGCAATGCCAAAATTTCCAGAAGAAGATTCAATAATTACAGATTTTTCTGTTATCCTGTTGTTCTCAATGGCGCTTTTAAGCATATAAAGCGCTGGCCTGTCCTTTATACTGCCATTCAAATTGGTGTATTCCAGTTTGGCAAATAAATTCTGAGTTTCGTGATTTAGTCTGCACATGGGTGAGTTGGAGATCATCTCCTCTAACCCTGCTATTTTTTCTAATAGATTCATGCCCTGAGGTAATGTGAAAAATAAAATACATTCCTGATGCTTTGCTCAATAAAGTGGCGCATAAAAAGCTAGAGGAAAAACTTAGAAGCATGTCCCATAGCAATTACAGGTTTATTCATGTTATACCTCACTATGGCAACGTTTGAACTAGTTTCAAAGTCGTATATAGTTACATTCCACACACTACTTAAATATAGAAGTGACGAATTATTAATCGGGTGGATCGTATAGGGTGTTTTATCTAAATTGACCTTTGGATAAACAAAAGGGCCATCAGAGAAATCAATTGGATTATTAGCTTTTCTGAGAGAGACCTTTTTGTAAATTGACATGTCTGATGTATCAATAATGTGTACCTGGTTAGGATAAATGGGAACCACCATCAATTTTTTTCCATCAAAATTGAAAAGTTTATGTGACGGTGCTCTAAGAAAATCTTTGTCCTGATAATATTCCAAAACCATGCTCTCTCCTTTATGAATTCTGAACTTATCAATTTTACTATAGCCAAAACAAAATAGGGTGTCATTATTAGTAGATAGGTTGTGGCTAGATATATAAAAAACAGAAGGGTCATTACTATCGAATTCAATATGAGCAGGTCCATCTGGAAGCTCAATCCTATGTGTAGATTTCAAATTCACATTATAGGTTATTAGCGAACTGGTTTTCAGTCCACTATCCAACATTTCCAATCTCTGTTCCTTAGAAAGATTTTGCATCTCAGTATCCAGTGGAGGTTTTATGTGGGGATCCTGCGACATCTCTACAAGGATTACATTTTCTCCATCTGACGTAACCATTGTTGAATGGATGTCATCAGGACCTTTGATTAAATCTAAAGCTTCAAACTTTTTTCTTTTCAAATCATATCTTCCTATCTCCAGATCTACCAATTGATCGCGGTTTTTTTCATGCAGAAATGTTTGCAGGATAGGCCACTTAGTGTAATACATATAGCCATCCTGTATCATGTTTGTTGAAGAATATATCTTCATACCGTTGTCCTCTTTATCATAGATCAGATCATATGAAGAAGATTTCACATCAAGCGCAAGTATGAAATTTCCCTCAATGAAACTTACATAAATAACATTGTCATAGTAATCAGCTGAATGTGCAAAGAATATTACTTCCAGGAACTTATCAACGTTCTTCTGGTTCCACGGGATGCTATCTATATCAGATAAATTCAGTTTAGATATCAGATCTTCTTTTATTCGCGATAAATCAACATCCCAACAAGATATTTTCCTTGATTTGAAATCTATTAAAAAATAATAATGTTTACACCCAGGGCCTATCCCCGGAATAAAGATTGATTCGTTGCAATCTGCTGGGATATTAATATCGGCCTGCAAATCATATTCAGTTTTTGATATGCGTATTAAACTTTCCAGGTTTGCGGTTAGACTCCCTGAAGGAAGTTTGGTGTATGCTGATGTCATATTACTAGAATAGAGGTTATTGATTTTTTAGCTCAAAGATCATATCGGAGATCGAGTTAACACTTTCAAAGTTTGATGTCGTTAAATATTGTTCGGGGATTTCTAGATCGAACTCGTTTTCTATGTTACCCAACATCGTCATGATGTTAATTGATGTTATTCCTTTTTCCGAAAGTCTATCCGATGGTTCTAAATTGTCAAGATTTGTGATAGAAAAGATGATTTTACAGACTTTTTCTTTTATGTGTTCCATGTCTCTTCATTTGGTTTTAATAAGAATCCCGTCAATCTCAAAAAGAAGATCTTCACGGCATATGTTCGTAATAGCAAATGTATTTACATATGATTCCATACCTAGACTGTCAAGCACCTTCAAATAGGTATTAAAGTAATCCTCATTTTTAATAAAACAGGTGCCCTGGCAGATATCCCTAAATGAAAAATCATGCTGCTGCAACAAGTTGTTTATATTCTGGATTGCTTTTTTTATTTGATTAAAGGGATCATCCAGGTACACTGTTTTGCCAGCTTCGTCAATACCGGCAGTTCCAGATAATTGAATTTCTGAATACTCATCATTCTCTAAGAGAAGTGCACGTGAAAAAGTTGGGCCAAACAAATAACTTGAACCATTCGCTTCATTTTGAAGATCGTTATAAAGACGACTAATACGAGGTGCGTTTATCGTTTTCCTGTCTATCAAAATTGTATCGATTATAATGGGTGAACTATCCGATGTAGCGCCTTCAATACATGTACTTGCAGGTAGCATAGGAGAATGGCTTCCAAAGTCAATATTACTTTTTTCAAAAAACTTCCTGCGAGCCTTATTTAAGTTGGAGTAGTCTCTTTTGATGTTTGACAGGTAAATCCATGTTCGTATTATATCAGTAGGTAGAAAACCATGTGTATTGGCTAGGTCGGTTATTTCATTAAAAACAGGATCGAAATCAATATCCTCTTTATATTCATTATTCATTAGCGTAAGACTATTGAGATATAATGCCCTGTAACCCGGCATTTCAACCTTAGTGCCAATTATCTCTTCAGTTTTATCACGAGGAATATAGGTTAATTTAAAATGATCACCTACCCCGCTAAGTCCGTAAATATAAATGCTTGAAAAGTCACGATTCATTAAAGGGAGTCCTTCTATATGAGAAATAGGAAAAGGCGCTAGATCTACAAGCCGAAGGTGTTTTTCACGCACATCAAGAAATAAATCCTTTATTGCAATCCGTCCGAAAACTTTTTCGTATACGACTTGTATCTCATTTTCGATTGTGAATTGAATAAACTCTTTATACAATTCCATCGCTTCCTCCCAGCTTTCTGCCTTGTCAAGATTCAAGCAGCAGAAGTGCCTGGTGTATTTTTCAAAAGCAAATATTCTATGATCAAGTATTCCTTCTGTAGTTATATTCATTTTGTATCATTTACCTTATTCAGAATAGTAACAATGTCATGAACGGTTCTCACACCCATCAAATCCAGGTCAGGACTAAATAGTATGAAATCAGTTTCGATGGCTCTTTCCAATTCTATTATTAAACGAAGTACTTTAATGGAATCGAGTCCGAGATCTTCTTTCAGATCCATCTCAGGAAGAATCTGACCGATTGAATTTTTTTCCGGGATGAGCTTCTTTAATGTATCTATAACCAGTTCCTTCATTTCCATATACCCTGATTTGGAAATTTTAGTAAATATTATTTGTAGTATATTTTCTTTTTCTTTATATCGTTATTGTTTGCCAGATAATTTCCATCGTTAATAAATTGTACTTCAATTTTATCCAGAAGATTATTATTTATCATGGTACAGATATCGGGAATAGTATTTTGGATATCCTCATCTATTTGTTTCAATATAACCATATCGGTCAACTCACATATGATGTCTACCTTAAGTCTATTATCTATAACTCCGACTTTAATAATTGCCTGGTCAATGTGTTTGTAAACAACATTTTCAATGTCGTATATGCTTATTTTCTCACCATGTTTCAATTCGGATCCCACCCGCTTTACAACGCATTTAAAAGATTGCACTATTCGGCCTTCAAGAAGTACTGTCTCGAAGTCGCGAACAACATCATAGGTTACATAGCGTAAAGCAGGAAAAAGGTCCCTTATGAATGATGTAATAACAAGTATCTTCTCATTTTCATTTAACGGATTAAGATCATCTGGAAGATTTTCGGCGGCTACTGCCTCAGCATAAAATCCATCCGCTATAACATATCTGTCAAGTTCTGCTGAATAGTATGCAACAACACCCAATTCAATGCAGCCGTAGGTATCGAAAATATCTTCTTTCTCAATTCTCAAACTTGCCGCAACTTTTTCAATCCATTTTTGACTAGCCACTTCCCCGGTAAGAATAATTTTTTTCAAGCCGAAATCAATGTTATATGGCTTGTTCATTATAAGTCCATCGAGTATCGATGGCATTGTATAAAGAATATCAGGCTTGAATGAAACTATTTTATTAATATGCTCAGAAACAGGTACCGTAAATGGTAATGACTCATTTCTGATGCTCAATTGGTTAAAGATGTCAGCAGCAGTTCGTTCAGCATGGCCCGTTCCCATATCTATCAATGCGGAAACCAGGGGTGTATTATGCCTATCTATAAACGACCGAAAAATGGCTGTCTTTTGATTAAGATATCTTTCTTCATCACCTTTTGAATAAGAAATTGTTTTTCTCTTTTTCAAACTGGTACCTGATGTGTGATATATAGCAAAAGCTTCATCCATGGGATTCAAATAATAATATCGTTCAAGCAGATCGGCAGTAATAAAAGGTAAGGTATCTAGATCCCCATTGAATTCTCCATTCATGATGTCTTTATACCAGGGATATATTGCTGTTATTTCTCTTACCTTCTGATCGATTAGATGATTCATGTTGCTTATTCAAATTAAGATGCTGCGCAATTAAACTTCATCGGTGAAGGAATATTACAAATGATATAGGAGCCTTTAACAAGGTTCAAGCTTATTAGTTGGACCTCTATTGTTCCTGGTCGAGCCAATCCAGAACAGATTCAAATACCTGTTATCAGTACGACATCAATGTTGCAATATAGTTTCCGGCCAATCCCAACCCAATTGAAATAATCCATTGAGTGTCCTTTTCCCTTTTATCTTCAACCAGGTCTTTTAGATTGATCAAAAAATCTAATTGATTCATGTGTCCGTACCGATAAATATTTTTCCCGAATATCAAATTCTCATTCAGACCGAATGAATTCAGACTTTTTTTCAGTAGATCTGAGTGTATATTTTGCGTAATAACTTTGCTAATTTCCTTTTCCTTAAGACTATTACGTTGAATGAGTTTACTGAGGCATCTTCTTAAATAAATATAGTGTTCCAAAATATGGCCATCCTCTGGATTTGCTTTAAATAATTTAGAATTATACATAGCAACTACATCATGTAAATAAACTTTAGGCGATTCATGATTCAACAGAAGTAATCCAGCTGAATCCCCTCTTAATGAAAATTTCCCATTAATCCTATGGTCTATTCCCTCTACTTTAGCAGCGGTAATTATCAATGTATTTTTGTAGTCCTGGTTGACTTTCATTAAATCCATGCACACTTTTATCGCCATTTCAATATTTAAGCACTCATTCCCACCAATATTTAGAATAAGTGCATTCTCTAAATTGTGTTTGTGCTTAAAGTATTGTCCAATATTCAGGTATTTGGTTGGATACCCACCTGGTATAAAAACAAGTAAATCAATGTCAAAAGGTTTAATTTTATCCTCGTCTACAGCTCTTTGAATCACCAGATCTATCATTTCATGAGCTTCTAGCTGAGTTTCCACTCTTAAACTTGTTAAACCGACCGACTGCCTTAAATGAGTGAGATATTTGTCTCTCGAATTAAATTCAATAGGAATATGCCTATCATGTAGGTTAGCTACGAATTGTTCTATACTCAACTCTTCATTAGGAATGTAATACTCAAGCTCTGAAATATACATGGGTGAAGATAAAATTGTAGATTGGAAACAACTTAGTGAAAATGTATAATAATATTTAGATGCTTTACAATTAGGTATAAAGCCAAATCTACTCCACTATATGCTATTATATTCATTCAGCAAATGGACAAAATATGATCTGTCAATTTTCCCATTTATGTTTTTGGGGAACTGGTTAATAGCATAAATTCGTTTAGGGATCATGTAAGGAGGCAATAGTTTATGACATTCTTTTATAACTTCCCTTTCGTCTAATGAACCATTAAACTCAATAAATGAAAAAATTTCTTGTACTAAACCATTTTCAGCATCGCCGGGCAAGGTGATTACGTTCTGTATATTTGTAGCTTTTCGAATTGCCTCATTAATTTCTTCTTCTTCAATTCTGTACCCCTTGATTTTAAATTGGTGATCCTTCCTTTGCAGAAAAAAGAGGTATCCATCATCATCTTCCACAACGACATCGCCTGTTTTGTAGTATAAAATTGGGTTATCCTCTCCTATAGTTTTGAATTTTGTTGATGTATTCTCCTCTTCTACAAAATAATTCTTTATCACTTGGGAACCCGATAGTAACAGTTCTCCAGTGTTAGCTGATAACGACTGGTTATATTCCTCAGCAATGAAATATTTTTGGGTCGGGAAAATTTTGCCGATAGAGACTATGCCATTTCGAACCTTATTTGTATCGTTTGGTTTCCATTGGTAACTGCTGATCCCAATTGTAGCTTCTGTTGGTCCGTATATGTTTTCAATAATCGACTTCGGAGCTGCAATTTGCCATTTTTCAACAATTGCAGCAGAAAGGGCCTCACCACAAAATAAGCTTATGCGTAAACTGGGAAATATATTTGGCTTCAGAAAATTGTATTTTAATAAGGAACCAATGAGCGATGGAACGGAAAACCATACTGTCAGATTGTTATCTGTTACATATTTCACCGGATTAAACGCTTTTTTATCCGGTATGCATAAAGTAGCACCATTCATCCAGGATAAAAGCAAATCATGAATGCTTAGATCAAAGCTTAGATCAAAAATTTGCGAGCATTTATCCTGACTATTCAACTGCAATCTTTGCTGAGTGTAATTTAAATAGTCACATAAACTTTCATGCGAGCCTTCTATTCCCTTTGGCTCACCTGTACTTCCTGAAGTAAAAAGCAGATAAGCACCTCCATGATGAGGCTGAAAGGCTTCTTCACATACTTCCAATTCGCATATTTCTGGAAGACTAATGATATCTATTTCAGCCGAATGTTCTTTAGGCAGCTTTGGGTTTAATTCCGGAGCAATGAGTGTAAGTTGTTGGTCAGGTATTAAATCAAGTAATATGTCTAGTGAATCATTGTCTACTATGATAGTATTTAAATTAGATAGTGAAATGATCTTTTCTAGTTGGCGCTTTGGAAGTTTTGGATTTAGGGGAACATAAATTTTCCCCGATTGTAGGATTGAGATACAGCCTAAATAGCCAGATAGTGATCTATTTGCAAGTACACCGATATACTTAGACTTTGATTCTCTTATTATCTTGGTAACCTTGCAGGATAAGGTGAAGATGTCCGAGTAAGTGTATTTCTTCTCTGGAAAACTGAGGCAGACGTTGTTCGCATATTTTTCAAAGGATCCAGAGATAAGTTCATATACGTTTGGAAGCATCGTTTAAATGTTATTACCTTGATAAAAAATACCTTTCATATTCTTAAACGCCTATTTAAAAAATTTTTCTTCAATTCGTTGTAATGTTGAAAAATCAGTAATAGATATATTTTGCATGTCTAGTTCTTTGCCAGATAGCATTTCAATTTGATAGGCTAATTCTAAGAATTGAAGTGAATCCAGAATTCCATTTTCTATGAGGTCATATGTATTGTTAAAGTCAATAATATCCGGGGATACAGAAAGAATCCACTCCTTCAGTTGAATAATATAGGGTTTCATTTTTTTTACTGGTATTATTATCTTACTTCATGCCTAACAGGGAATAAATCTCGATATAAATGGGTCACGGGCAGTTCAATCAAAACGTTGCGCTTAAGTAAGTCTATTCTCACCAATATCATCTTTTTACTATTATACTCTACCACTTCACAATGCAAACCAATTAAGGGCCCCGTTCCTATGATTAGTGTTTCTCCTTTTTGAAATACGGTATCCGAAATTTCAATATTCTCTCCTTTAGTAACGACTATTTTAAGATTATTCACAATAGAATCAGAAACTCTTGCGATTTCGTTTTCAAATTTAACATAATTCAGGACTCCCTTAACAGACAAACTCTGATAATAATCTTGGAACTGTTCTAAATAAATAAATATATAAGAAGGAAAAAGCGGTCTGTCTAATACCTTAACCCTATCGCTCCACTTACGAACTTCTTTTACTAGTGGCAGATAATGCCTGACATTCCTTACCAAAAGCTGCTCTGCGACTTTTTTTTCTTGTTTGGAATTGGTATACAATAAGTACCATCCCTCATAAAAGGTATATCTGCTCATGGAGAATTTGAATGGGTGAAAATGGTTATTGAAACGATATTGTCATATATTTCTACTCCTAGAAAAGGGGGTAAAAAAGCACTAATTGGATTTTGAAGAGAATAAGGCTATCGCTACATAAACTCACAGAGTTCATGAAAAAAAGAAAATTGGGGGTTAGGCGAAACAATATGGCCAATTCATTTATTGCCAACTTTTGGTAAATTAAGGAAAGTGGCTGCGGTGAGACTTCTAGATAGGACGCAAATTTTAATGTTAGTTATCTTGTACGGAAACGTACATCCATATTTACTGCTAATTTCAGTAAATTATAGATCGAATACAGCTAACAGGATCGATGAATACCCACGCCGTACCATTTGCCTATACTTGTTAAATGGAAAGATTCGACCCTTTTTTCGGTATTCCGTTATAAGTACCCATTGACCCATTTTTCAAAAGCGCGAATCATGCTATGTTCTGTGACCTCCTCCAGCGGAATGCCATTACAATTTGAAGAAATTTCATATGAATTACAATCGAATAAAATAATATCAGAAAGATCCTTCTCTGCAAAAAATGCCCAGGTAACATTATTGTTTCAGTGCATTTCGGACAATAACGACTATTGCGTATGGTATAATACATTCATTCCAAATATTCATAATACCATAGTAAGCAGATGTGATCAACCACGGGTTGTATTAAGGTTATCCCTAAGCCATTCATTGGACTTCGAAATCGAAGGACTAGGAAACTTTAAATTAGGTTCTGGCCAGTTTCAATTATTTTATCAATCAAACCCCAGTAGTGTCTTCCAACTTTCTGCAGGTATCAAATGTGACATGCTCGATATAATTGTGCCAACCGGATACTTAAGCCACTTTGTAGCCCATTTCCCTATAGTACAAAACTTTGTTGATAAGATTACCGTAGAACCTCTCGGTTTAACTGCACTACCAGGTATGGCCACACCTTTACTTTGGGATAATATTGAAAAACTGCTGCAATGCCCCTACATGGGGAGTTTGCGAGGAATGTATGTCGATGCGAGGATAATGGATATTATGACAGAAGTATTCACTATTGCACATGGAAATCGCAGAACTGATGTTACTCTTTCAAATGAAGAAAAGGAACGGATTTTGTCAATCAGGGATATGTTGACAGAGAAACTTGATATCCACTATACCATTAAAGATCTATCACGCATGGTCTTTATTAATGAATATAAACTAAAACGGGGATTCCAGCAGTTGACCGGAGCGACTATCTTCGACTATCAATTGGGCCAGCGTATTCAGATAGCGCAAAAATGGTTAAAGGATACCGAAATGAGTTTGGAGGAAATTGCTACTGCTACCGGATATCAGTATTTATCAAGTTTTATAGCAGCCTTTAAGTGTAAGCTTCCCTTAAAACTAGGCCACTAGGGATTAGAGATTTTGGCTTCGAGCTGCTTTTGGGCATACTTTACAGGCGACAGATATCCGAGTGACTTATGAGGTCTCTCCATATTGTAATCCTGTTGCCATTCCTCAGCCATAAACC
>NZ_JBFTLN010000027.1:0-47728 GCF_056396465.1 Chitinophaga sp. 05T412 | reverse complement strand
TCCTCGCCGTTATTGGCGTTCAAATGCTCGCACTGGGCCTGCGTGAGCTTTTTAATTTTTAGCCTCTTTTTTTCAAAACAATTTTAAGTCATTCCGTGTTATTATTCCAGCAGCATAGCCGGGAGTAATTACGCAGACGAAGTAACTAGCCTTTTCCACATAGCGCAACCCGCTATGGTTGTCGACAGCAGCAACATCTAATCACTACACCCTTTGACTCCGACAATGGCGCGTATACCGCGATGCATTGTTATGCCCGCTTAAATTCTTTTTTTAGTTGAACAACAGGTAAATCCGTTATTGATTACTAGGTGGATGTTATTTGTTCTCTTTTTTTAATAAGAACATAAAAAAATCAATATAGACGGAACAGTTAGCAGAAAAGCCGTCCCGATTCCTCGGGACGGCCGTTTTTTTTAATACTTCTTTATTTGCTTGCCATTATTAATCTGCTCAACTAAGGAATCGTAATCCCTTCTTTTATTTCGTCGGTGGCATTGACGATCACCTGATCACTGGCATGTAACTGCCCGAATACTTCTGTAGAATCGTTGTGGTGATTCCCTTCCTGTATGTCCACCCATTTGGTGCGATGATCCTGCACCGCCACTACATATTTCTTCTCAGTAGACATCACCACAGCGCTGGAAGGCACCAGCATGGCCTGCGTGGAGCCATTTAACGGCAGCAATACTTCTGTGTACATCCCTGCTTTGAGTAAATGACGCGCATTCTCTACATCTATTTCCACTGCCTCAGAACGATACTTATCGTTCAGTGTCCCTGCCTGCCGCGCAATGGTGCCTTCGAAATGCTGTCCCGGAATAGCGTTCACATCAAAAGTAACCACCGACTGCTGCGACAATTGTGCACTATACATTTCCGGTATCTGTAGTATCAGCCTCAGCTTATCTTCCTGCTCCAGCATCAGCATGGGCTTATCATCCACCTTGGTATCCGGCCCAACCAATGCGCCCGGATGAATATTACGCTCTGTAATTACGCCGTCGAATGGTGCGATAACAGTGAGGTAACCGCGGTTCACTTCCTGCGCACGGTAATTGGCCTGTTCGCTGTTCATCAGCGCGCTATCGGCCAACATACGGGCTTTCGAGAGCTCCAGGTCGTGCGCGGAAATTGTACCCGGCTCGGCACTTACTGCCAGTGTGCGCTCGTAGTTATCTTTGCTGGAAGCAAACATCGCCGCAGCCTGCAAATACTTCGATTGTGCCGCATAGAACTGTTGCGTTACTTCCGGCGCTTCCAGCACCAGCAATACTTGTCCCTTCTTCACTTTGGTGCCCCGGTCTACCAGTATGCTCTTTACAAAACCATTGATCCTTGGATAGATACTTACTTTCTGAAAAGCCGCCAGCGCGCCCGGCAGGCGGATATTGCCGGCCAACGGACGTTGCACGACCGGTACTACTGTATAATGATGATCCGAAGTAACTGCTTTCTTTTCCGGCATGGCGGCAGAATTACAGGCAGCCATGGCTGTAATAATTCCACATGCAGATAAATAATATTTATAGTGTTTCATAATTTATAGTTTATTTTAAATCGTCCTGTTCAGACGGCATTAACGAAGGAGAATCATAACCAGCTTTACGCTGTACCAACGCATATACTTGTGGTAATATCAGCAAAGCCGCCAGTGTAGAAGCAATCAGACCACCAATAACAGCGCGTCCCAATGGAGCTGTCTGATCGCCGGCTTCTCCCAAACCACTGGCCATCGGAATCATTCCTGCCACCATCGCAAGGCTCGTCATCAGGATAGGACGCAAACGTATACCTGCACTCACTATCGCCGCTTTTGCGGAATCGTGGTACTCCCCTCTCAGCTTCTCTGCATTGGTTACAATCAGGATGGCATTGGCCACAGAAACCCCGGTAGACATGATCATACCCATGTACGACTGCAGATTGAGTGTTGCCCCCGTCAGCAATAAGGCGATCAATGCACCTGCGATTACTGCAGGGATGGTTGTCAACACCACCAGCGATAATTTAAACGACTGGTAATTGGCTGCCAGTAAAAGAAAAATCACCACCACAGCTATCATCAGCCCGTTCTGTAAACTGCCTAATGTTTCTACCAACAGGCTGGAAGCGCCCTTTAGTTCTGTAATCAATCCTTTAGGTGGTGTGCCTGTTTCCCTGATTGCTTTTTGTACCGCTGCAGTAGCAGTGGCGAGATCTTTACCGGAAATATTGGCACTAACGGTCACGAATCTACGTGGACCGGCACGGTCAAATTCTCCCGGCATTTCCGTAGTAGTAAAAGTAGCAACATCTGCTAAAACAGGCCGTGGCTGGCCTTTTACCAGGGGAATCTCCTTCAGGTCGTTGATGGCCGTCATGTTGTACTCCGGCACCTGTACCTGCACCTGGTAGGTATAGGCTACTTTTTCATCGAGCCATTGGTTCTTTTCGGTGAACCGGCTGGACGACGTAGACGCTGTTACCGAACGGGCTACTTCTAAAATATTCAACCCCATCTGCGCCAGTTTGAACCGGTCTATATGAATGCTGATCACCGGGAAGTGTAAGGGTTGCGCAATTTGCACATCACGGAGAAAAGGCACCTCTTTCAGGTGTCCGACCAGTTGCTCCGCATAGCTGGCAATTTGCTTCATGTCCTTCCCTGCTACCCGCACTTCAATTGGCGTAGCAGCTCCCTGGCTCATAATTTTTTCTGTGAGATCTATAGGCTCGAAAGACAAGCGCATCTCCGGAATATCTGCCGTGATGCGCTTCCTGAGCTCATCTTTCAGCTTCTCAATATCTACCTTATAATTCTCCTCCAGGTTTACCTGCAATACCGCTTCATGCGTACCACTGTTGAAAATATACAGATTGCTGGTACCGTAGCTGCTGGGAATCAGCCCTACATAAGCGGAGCTGATGGCAACCTGTCCGTTTACAGTACTGTCTACAATCCGCAGCACCTGGTGTAACCCTTCTTCCGTACGCTCCAAACGGGTACCATCCGGCATACGTAGCCGTAGCTGGAACTGTCCGGCGTTCACATGTGGCATCAGGTCCTTTCCAATCCACATATAACAACCACCGGCTAATAACAGGGAGCCGATGAGATATACGGTAACGACTAAACGAGAACGTTTCATGCCACCTTCCAGGATGCCCATAAACCGCCCTTTGAACCGCTCGAATCCGGTGGCCTTTTCCGGATGTTGTTCTCCCTGTTTCAAATGGTCTTTTACTTCAGCAACTTCTGCTGCATCCAGCGCCTGCACGGCATGCGCGTGGTGTTGGTATTTATCTGCCTTCAACCACCAGTTGGCGATAACGGGTACCAGTGTTTGCGCCGCAAAGAACGAGGCTATCATGGCAAAGCCAATTGATAACGACAACGGGAGGAACATGGCCCGCGGCACACCAGTCATGATAAAGGATGGTGCAAACACCGCCAGGATACACAACAGGATCAGCACCAACGGAAACGCAATCTCTTCACAGGCATCATAAATGGCCTTTCGTTTTGACTTACCCATTTCCAGGTGCTGGTGGATATTTTCAATGGTCACCGTGGCCTGATCCACCAGGATACCGATGGCCAGCGCCAGTCCGCTCAGCGTCATGATATTGATGGTTTGACCTGCGAGCTTTAATCCCATTACTGCGCACAACACCGCCACCGGAATGGTAACTACCACCACGAGGCAACTGCGCAGATCACGCAGGAACAGCAGCACCATCAGTCCCGTAAGCAAGGCGCCCAGTGCGCCTTCCGTAATCAGGCTTTTCACCGCATTGATCACGAACACCGACTGGTCAAACTCGTAAGACACTTTCACATCATCCGGTAGCAGACTTTGCATTTCCGGTATTTTCGACTTCAGAGTTTTCACCACATCCCAGGTAGAGGCATCGGCTGTTTTTACCACCGGAATATACACGGAGCGTTTGCCATTGACCAACGCATAGTCCACGGTAACATCCGTAGCATCGGCCACCCTGGCTACATCGCGGATAAACACGTTGTTGTTGCCATTGGTAACAATCGGAATATCGCCGAAGTCGGTGACTTGTTTCTCCAGCGAGTTGAGGGTGGTCACGAACATGGTATTATTGATCCGGATATTTCCGGAAGGCGTCATCACATTATTTTTAGCGATGGCTTCCACTACTTCATCCGCGCTTAAGTTGAAGGCGCGTAACTTTTGTGGATCTACATTCACCACCACAGAGCGCGAGTTAGCGCCAAAAGGCGGTGGCGCCGACAAACCCGGTACCGAAGCAAACATAGGCCGGATACGGGTGGCCGCCAGGTCGTAGATTTCCTTCAGTGATTTATTGGGGCTGCTGAACACCAACTCTCCTACTGGTAATGACGAGGCATCGAAGCGCATTACCTGCGGCGGCAATGCACCGGGAGGGAAAAACTTCATGGCGCGATTCACCTGCAAAGCCACCTGGGCAGAGGCTTCCGCCATATCTGTATTTTCGTAAAAGGTGAGCTTTAATAACGTTAACCCCTGTATGTTTTTAGTAGTGATATTTTTTACCCCATTTACATATAGAAACTGGTCCTGCAATCGTGTAGCAAAAAAACCTTCCATCTGTTGGGGCGACATCCCTCCGTAAGGCTCTATCACATAGATAGTAGGCAGGTTGAGTTTCGGAAAAATGTCGATCGGTATACTGAATATAGACAACAATGAAAAAAGCAGCAGACCGCCGGTGATCACTACCACCGCGATGGGCTTTTTCAATGCCGAAGAAACAAATGACATAGTCGTGCGTTTAGTTCAGATCAGGTAAAAATTGTGAGATAGTGTTGCCGGCATAGGCAGCACGAAACAGTGCTTTCCACGCGGCATCACGGGTTTGCACCAGGTCTGTTTCCGCACGGTTCAACACAAATAAGGCGGTGGTAACATCAATGATGTTGGTCAGCCCTCCCTTATACAGCGCCATTTTCTGCCGGGCCGCCGCCTGCGCCGCTGCCAGCTGTAAGGGCAATTCCTGTAGCTTATCTCTCGAAGCCTGTATATCTGATTCGGCCTGTTGTAATAAACCGTTGAGTGTAGTACGTGTGGTTTCCAGCTGTTGTTCCGCCACTTCCGACTTATACTGCTGTACAGCCACCTTTTCATGGGTGCGTTTAAGATCCGTGAGATTGTAGGTAACTCCCACTCCCAACAGATAATTATACCGGCTGTATCCCATGCCACTCCAAAGGTTTTTGTCATACTGGTCATTAAATGATCCGCTGGAACCGCGCATCCATCCGGCTGCCATCAGGTTTACCTTTGGCAGGCGCGACTTGCGGATCACCTCTTCTGCAGCACGTTGCTGACGATACACTGCATTATAGTATTCCAACATCGGATGTGTACCGATACTATCCGGGGTAGCCATACCCAGCAAGGGAAGCAGGCGGGCATTGTTCACCGTATCAGGTTGTATAAGTGTAGTATCCAGCCCCGTGAAAGTGGATAGCTGAATGCGCACCTGGTTATATTTATTATTGATATCCAATAAATTCAACCGGGCTTTCGAGAGTTCTGCGGCAGCCACAGCACTGTCTACTCCGGGTTTAAGGCCGTGCAAAACGGTAGCGGTAACAGCTCTCAGCACTTCTGCATTTCTTTGAATATTATCTACGGCAATTTTCTGCAACGCCTGCAGGCGCAAAAATTCCAGGTAGTTTTCTATCACCAGTACGGTTAGCTGGTTGGCTGTATTGCTCAGGTCTGTTTGTTGCACTTTGAGTGCCTGTGCAGCTTCTTTTTGCTCACTGTTATAAGCGCCGAAGTTGTAAACTTCCCAGGTCATGGCGGCCATGGCGATGTTACCACTCATGAGGGTACTGTTATTTTCCGCCCGGATACCTMCCGATGTGGAGGGTATCATGCCCATGGTAAAGTATGATCCGTATATGCTGTTATCGGTACCCGCATCTAGCTGCTCGTGCAGTTTTATAGCCGGATACCAGTTATGTTTTATGTCTGTCAGGTTGGCCTGCCTGGCGTTCACCTGGGCCTGTTTGGCTTTAATAGCGGGGTAATGCGCAAGGGTAAGCGCAATAGCCCGATGCAGCGAAAAGCTATCCGCTGCAGATTGTGCGAACAAAGAAGTGAAGGGAAAAATACATAGCAACCACCAACACCACTTCTTCGCGATCGAATATGAGTTCATAAATCGCTGAAAAAAGAATGAAATAAAAAAAATGATAAAACGGGTTATCAGGCGGTGGGCGGGCCTCTCCAGCTCCTCAGCGGTATGGGAATGCTGAGATAAGGATTAAAATAAAATCCGACGTGGATTTTATCTACATAAATAAAACGTGCGGTAATATCCGATAATAAAGGCGGACAAACTTTTTCATGTCCGTAGCTGTCGTTGATGCCTACCGGACGACGTTTAAACCGGGTAATGGTAGTCCGGTAACGGGGTGCTTTTAACGCCGCCTTAAATGCGGTGACACTGGCTTCATGAATACTATTAACGGCTGTTTTTTGTACTGCCATCACCGGCCCCTGCGCTGCTGGCAGGATCATCACGGCGATCAGTACATAAAAAAAATGCCTTAATAATTTCATGGTGGTATACAGTTACGTACCCACTAAGGTATTCAATACCCGCTGGTATTGCAAGACAGGCATCGTTATTTTAACCAAATTTTAATAAAACTAAAAGAAGCAAACCAGGCATAATTCTTCCATTTTCAGGAGTGCATTGGCCAGGCGGTAGTCCTGCATATACAGGCAGGCGAAAGACTGGTATTCATCCAGTGCCGGGCCTACAGCTGCTATTTTCAGGTCGTAGGGCGACAGTTGTTCATTCACAAAATCCAGCATCTCTTTGGCAAAATCTTCTGCCGCTATCATTTCTCCATAGGTGTCCGGGTCCGGTGCTTCCAGTATAATACCCAAATTTAATAATGGCGCCAGTTCATTGAGCAGCGGAATACCTGTGGTCACAAATTCCTCCCACTCAAACTCTGCTACGTTTCCGTTGGCCGACAAGGCTGTATATAGCTCTTCCCAGATGGTCATTACATTAGGGGCTACAATTTCCGGCAACCCACTGATCAGTTCCTCTGCCGCCTCTTCATTAAAAATATCGAGGTAAAGCTGCGCCAGTGGCTCCCGCGCATTTCCCATGCCTTTTAGTTTCTCCAGAAACTTCAGCTCCTGTATCAAATTAGACCAGCGAAGCATCAGTTCTTCTTCATCTTCCTCATTCATTTCATCTATAATCAATACGGCTTTATCCTGGAGTTTGTAATTATCCAGGCGGCTTTTCCGGATAGATAATCCCGGTGTACTAAAGGAGAGTTCATAGGAGGCGTAATTCAAGAAGGAGGTACCAATCAGCACCTTATCTTTAAATATTTCGTGTACTACGCTTTCTTTCGTGTCTATATAGGAATAGCCGTTCTCCTTTCCATAGGTTTGAGTTAACCAGGTAAAATCTTCACGTGAAATATCAGGCATTTGGACTGGCATAATTAAATGGGTGAGTAGTGATCGTTGTTAAATTCAAGACTACGCTGCGTTTTAACCACAGCGTGATTTTGGTGTTTCATTAATTATATAAAAGTAAAAGATTTGGGGAGATGAAAGCAAATATTTCTGCTCTCATCTCCCCAAATTTATATCATTACAACTAAATACTCTCTATAGCCGGAATTTCAGGCCTGCGTTCACACCCAGTCCACCAATATTAATATAGGACTTCAGATCATTGGATGGCTTGCTATCATCCTTGTAAAAAACTTTAGTCCCTTGTTGATTGATGGGGGTATTGGAGTTTTTGTCTAAAGTAGTTTGATATTCCGTCTTCTTTTCCGCCGTGCTGAGATCACTCAGCCCACGTGTTTTGGTAGCGACCACTGTGCCGCTTGCTACATTCACCACGGTGGTTGTTTCGTCGTACCGGGTAATTTCTTTCTCCTTACTTTTTACCGGTATATTTCTATACTCTGCTTCTACAAACACGTCAAAACGGGAAGCCACCTGGAAAGATACGCCCAGCGCGCCCTGGAAGCCAACTGTGATGTTAGGTTTGATTTCTTCTTTGCGGTGAATAGCGGTAGACGCCTGCAAGCCTGGGCCAGGAGAGCTTACCTGGCTGGCATCTGTTTCAATGTACAGGCGGCCCCATAACGGTACCACCACACCGAAGCGCACATAAGGATTTACTTTTTCCAAACCGGGACTTACCACCAGGCTGGGTGCAAAGTCCACTGCATTCACATAACCATGGGATTCCACATGTCCCAGTTCTTTTGTAGAACCCACTATGGTAGTGAGTTGCCGGGTCATCAGGTTTTTCTGGCTGTGGAAATAATTGAAGGTTCCTTCTACTGCCAGATACTTATTGATGTTGTACCCTACAGATAACCCACCACGGAAACCCTGGCCATAGGAACCTGTCAGCACTTTACGACTGATGGTGTCCAACGGATTGGGATTAGCCGGGTTGTATTCTGTGTGCAAGTCCTGTGGAGGATAAGGACCAACATTGGGAAACTGTCCGGGCGATACACTAAAAAAATAACCGCCGGCAATTTTTAAATACCATTTTGAATGAGCGGGGCTGGTGGAATTAGACATGTCCTGGGCCTGGGTAGTAACAGCAACGGCCGTAAATAGGATAGCAGCACCAAACAGGTGTAGTTTTTTCATATGCAATGGTTTTGGTGTAACGAATTAATCTATTGAAAGTTAACAAATTATTACCAAATAACCATCACTTACACCATTTCATTAAAATGCTTCTGCCAGCGACAGGTATAATCCTTTTTGTCTGGATTCTCCATTCCGTTTTTCTCCTACGGCATAGTCTATACGAATCGTGAGCCGGGCGCTTTCATCATAGAAATAACGGATACCTGCACCGTAACTGGGCTTAAATCCGTCGAAATGAAAATCGCGGTTGGCAAACACCGTACCTGTACCCGCAAAAGCTGCCAGGGCAAACTTAGGCTTGATATCTACAAACCAGATATGGATACGCATCTTAGGATCTATGAGGTAACGATACTCGGCTTGTCCCGCCAAATAGTTCTGGTTACGATATCTCCCGGTATAATATCCCCGCATGATCAGGTCATTACCCATTTCAGGTAATAAATAAAATGGTAGTTCTTTTCCTTGCAGGCTATTAAAAATACCATTTAAGCCCAGGGTACTTTTTTTGGAGATAGCGATAAAATGGGTGCCCTGTGCATCGATCTTAAAGAGCGGCTGTGTACTAAGGAAAGCAGGTGCATAGGCAACATTAAGCCTCAGCCACCAGCCGTAACGGGTATAATTCTGGTTATCACGGTTATCGAAAATACCTGTTAACCCGAGGAAGGTAACATGGCCGCCATACTTATCCGTAAGCGGCATAGTGGTATATACGCCTTTATCGTCGCCGCTGCTATACGTGTCGTGCTGGTACTGAATGGACGCACCGGCATAGAAGTGGCCACTGATACGCCGCTCCCCTTCCAGCTGCACCCTATACCGAATATTGTCTACCAGTGAACGGGTGTCATGATGGGTAGTATCGCCGATACCAAAAAAGTATAACGGATAGTTCTGGTAGCGGAGATTTGTTTTGAAATGCCAGGTATTAGACCGGGTCCAGATATTTGTTTTGAGATCTATTTTAAACTGGTGCTCCGTTGTGATAGCCGGAATGAGATTTATGGACGAATTACGTGTAGCCGGGTCCGGGTTTTTATTATCTGTATAAAAAGAATATAACATAGCGGCGCCTATCTCCAATCCTTTTTCCTGGGAATAGCCCAACACCGGTATAGGAAAAAAACTACGCCTCCGTACCGCCACACTATCGTATATGCCTTCGGGTGAGGCAGCTGTATGGGGAACGCTATCCTGTTGCGCCTGGGCGCCTGCGGCCAATAAAATCAATAAAGCGGTGATATGGAGGTGTTTATACATAGGCTGCAAATGTAAAGAAATTTGCAAAGCCATCGCCGCCTGTCTATATTATGGTTTATCGGAATGCCCCAGACTTTTCTCCGGACTTACCAGATCCCGTACCAGCTGCTTCAGGAACTTAATTTCCGGGAAGTGCCCGGCCGTTTTACGATCAAATATCATTTCTTCGTTTAGCCGTATAGTAAAGGTTCCTCCAATTTCGCTGGGACGCAGGGTAACCCCTCCCAGTTCCTCCGTAAAAGTGGTCAGTAACTCCTGGGCCATGTAGGCAGACCTCAGTAACCATCCGCATTTAGGGCAGTATTCTATGGTAATAACCGGTTTCATGAGCATTATAATTTATAAAGATGGACGTAGGCAGATAAAAAATAAAAATTTTTGGGAAAGATACGACCCTATTTGGTTTATAGGGCATAACACTAAATACATTGGCCTTTTTATGTCAACTTACTTTGAATCGTGGCACATTATCTTTAATTTTAACCTATATTAAGGTGGACCGTCCCCGAATCGCTCCACACTTGTCACTGCCAACACTATACACTATGCTGCCGGCCAGTCCTTTGAATAAATGTATATTAATCCCACTTTACTTTTTCTTGTTGTCGCCTGCGGTAGCAGCGCAGCAGGTTACCAATGATTCATTACTATCATCGCTTCATGCTCATTCCCAAAAAGATACTGTTAGAATCAAACTGTTGAATCAGGTTTCCAGATTATATTTCACTAAAGACGCGGCTATGGCAGCCGGCTTCGGAGAAGAAGCCCTGTTGTTGAGTGATAGTTTGCACTATATACCCGGGAAAATATGGGCCCTCCGCAACCTGGCGCTCGTAGAAAATACCAAAGGCCATCTGGATCAGCAAATGCAGCTGACCCTTAATGCCCTCAAGCTGGCGGAAGTACTCGGCGAATCATATATGCTGGGCGTTTTAAATAATGATGTCGGCAATATTTTCACGGAGCTAAACAGTCCCCGGGATGCCTTGCAATACCTGAAAAAATCGTTAGCCATCAAAACGAAGCGAAATGAAAAAGCGGAGATTGGCAAAACGATCAACAATATCGGATGTGCCTATATTGCCCTGAAAATGTATGATTCCGCTATGTATTATCTGCAACGGGCAGAAAAAATAAAACAGGAATTAAATGATCAACGTGGCCTGGCATATACCTATGAAAACATGGGTATTATTGCGATGGTAACCGCAAAATATACCGACGCACTGCGCTTTCACCAACTCTCCTCCGCGTATTATAAAGAAGCCGGCAATTTACCCGGCGTAGTAAAGGCCAGTCTGAACCTCGCAGAAGTACAAATCATGCTGGGCGATGTAAAAAGCGCCGATAAAAACCTCGACAACGCCAAAGAACTCAACGACAAACTCGGCAACGCCAAAAATGAACTGATTTATTATAAGATCCGGTATGAACTGGATTCTGCGCGGAAAGACTATGCTGCTGCATTTGCCGACTTCAAAGCATACAGCGCCCGGAATATTGACTTTTTCAACGCAGAAAAAGGACGACAAATTTCCCGCTCGGAAGAAAGATATGAAGCGGAAAAAAAGCAACGCGAAAATGTGCTGCTGAAGAAGGAACAACATATGCATCTGGCCACCATACAACAACAACGGGTACTGGTATTATCCGCTGCTGCCCTGTTTCTGGCCCTGTTGCTGATCACCGTGATGGTATACCGCCTGTATAAACGACAACAGGAACTATACCTGGAGCTGAACAACAAGAACCAGGAAGTATCCATGCAGAACCGCATTATCCTGGAACAAAATGCGACGCTGGAAAATCTGAATCAGGTAAAAGATAAAATCTTCTCGGTCATCTCCCATGATCTCCGCTCTCCGCTGGCCATCCTGGAAGGATTACTTTTCCTGCTGAAAGACGAGAAAATTGATGCCAACCAGTTCCGGATGTATACCGATGAGTTGTGGAGAGATGTGAAAAATACGGCCTATATGATGGACAACATGCTGCAATGGGCCAGCAATCAAATGAAAGGCATTGGGGTAAAGCCGGATGATTTCGATCTCACCATGTTGCTCAGCCGGGAGTTTGATTTATTGCAAACCCTGGCCAGACAAAAAGAGGTGAAGTTGTCGCATGAATTGAATAAAAACATCATGGTATATGCTGATCCCGATATGATCCGGCTGGTATTGCGTAACCTGATCAACAATGCCATTAAATTCACGCCTGCCGGCGGTGAAGTGTTGATTAGCGCGCAGATTGGCAACGACATCGCAGAAATCACGGTGAAAGACAATGGTACCGGTATCCCACTGGAAAACCAGCACCGCATCTTCTCTAATATCTATTACTCTACTACTGGTACCCAGAATGAAAAGGGCTGTGGCTTGGGACTGCATCTGTCGAAAGACTTTGTAGAGCGCAACCATGGGCAAATCTGGTTTAACAGTATGCCTGGTACCGGCAGCAGTTTCTCCTTCACCCTTCCCCTATCAGAGGACTCAGAAATCAATCCGCGGGCCTACACCATGGTGGTACAGGATCATCCGGTAAATGGCGTCCGGGTGTTGAGGCGCTGATCAGAGCAGTCCAAACGCTGTAGTATGCTTAATTTCCGTCATCACAAAGGAACTGTGTACCTGTCCGATATTCTCTGCTGCGGCCAGTTTATTGGTTAAAAAGTGCTGGTAACTGCGCATGTCGTCTACTACTACTTTGAGCAGGTAGTCATAGGTCCCGGCCACGTGATAACACTCCATCACCTCTTCCATGCCGGCAATAGCCGTTTCAAATTTCTTAATCAACGGCTGTGAATGCAGTCGCAGCGACACATTACAAAAGGCCATGAGGGCCTTCCCTACCTGATCGCCATGTAGTAGCGTGACATAGCTTTTTATCACCCCACTCTTCTCTATTTTCTTTAACCGTTCGTACGTTGGTGTAACGGATAAGCCTATACGATGTGCAATTTCTTTGGTATTTAACCGTGCATCCTGTTGTAATACCTGTAAAATGCGACGGTCCGTGTTATCCAGTATATCCATGGTAGTTATATTTTTCTTTACAATAGCAATAATTTCGCTCCAAATAGTCTTCGAAAACTACTAAATAATCAAAACTAGTATATATTTTCTATTGTCAACACATCTGTAGTTAAATTAAATTAGTATCCCCTAATTTAGCAGCATCATACACCTGTAATTAACGATTATGAAAGAGTACCGGTTAGCTGCTGCTGATACAGCCGCGCTAAATGAACTGTTGGCGCAGGTACAATCCCGTACCAAAGATTTTCTGGGTTATCCCGTATCAAAAGATTTTGATTATAGTCCCTTGTTGCCTTTTCTCCAATATCCGCTTAACAACCTTGGTGATCCTTTTGTACCTTCTACTTATGCTGTAGGTACCAGGGAGATGGAAAAGCAGGTGGTATCTTTCTTTGCGAACCTTTTCCGTGCACCCGAAGATGACTGGTGGGGTTATGTAACCAATGGCGGGTCTGAGGGCAATTTATATGGCTTATATCTCGCAAGAGAGCTATACCCTAAAGGCATGGTATACTATTCTGAAGCTACGCACTATAGTGTACAGAAAAACCTGCACCTGTTGAATATGCCGGGAATTATTATCCGCACCTTACCCAACGGGGAAATAGACTACGAAGATCTGGAAAACACCATCCGTATGAACCRGCACTTACCGGTGATTATGCTGGCCAACATTGGTACTACGATGACGGAAGCCAGGGATGATGTAAAACGGATTAAAAGTATCCTTAAAAACCTCGCGATCAAGCATCATTACATTCACGCCGACGGCGCGCTATCAGGGAGTTACAGCGCGTTCCTGGAACCCAGGCCCGCCTTCGATTTTGCAGATGGAGCAGATAGTATCGCTATCAGCGGACATAAATTTATTGGCGCGCCCATACCCTGTGGTGTGGTCATTGCGCGAAAATCAAACCGCGACAGAATAGCCCGGTCTGTAGCGTACATCGGTAGTATGGACACCACCATCACCGGTTCAAGAAACGGCCATAGTCCATTGTTCCTATGGTATGCTATCCAATCGCTGGGCATCGCCGGATTAAAAGAGCGGGCCATGCATAGTTTAGCAACAGCCGCCTACGCAGTAAGCCGTTTGAATGATATCGGCATTCCTGCGTGGCGCAACCCCAATGCTATTACGGTGGTGTTTCCGGACCCTCCCGGAAGCATTCGCCGTAAGTGGCAACTGGCTTCTGAAGGTGGTTACTCACACATTATCTGCATGCCTAATGTAAATAAAKAGCAGGTAGATGAATTTATTGCCACCCTCACCGCCGCTATGGCTACGGTTTAATCCTGTCCTTCTGCAATGGCCAGGATGGCGGTATTGAGGGCACGCCGGATCTGACGTTCCGTTTCCTTATTGGCTAACGGCATCACCAGCTGGACTTTAAACTGAACAAAGTCTTTCTTGATTTCTATGGTTTTCAGGGAAAAACTTTCCGGCGTAAAACTGCGGGAATACTCCGCCACGCTGCTTCTCAGTCGATCTTCCAATCCACGGATCGTAAAAGGATGCTTATGATCCAGTTCAAACTCAACGGTCAGTTTTTTGATGTTTTGTTTGGACTGGTTTAATACCGTGGTGGTAAAAACAACGGAGTTGGGAATAATGACAACGTCATCATCATCATTCAGCAATACCACGTTGATGAGGGTGATATCCATGATCCGTCCTTTGTACTCACCTATCCGCACCTGGTCGCCCAGTGACAGCTGATCGGAAAACATGATGATCAGACCATTGATCATATTGGTGATATAATCTTTCGTGAGGAGCGCAATCGCTGCTGCCACGATGGTAATGCTGGTAACAAACTGCAGGGGATTTACACCAAAGAAAAAGGTAATAGCCAACAGCAGGAAGATGGTATTGAGTACAGAAGTGATTCTGTTAATACCCAGTACAAAGTTATCTTTTTCAATAGGTTTACTCCTATTCCGGCGGGTGTACCACGATAAAATCAACAGCCACGCCAGGGAAATCACCAGGTTAGCGCCCAGGAAAAAAGAAAGTGCATTGGTCAGTTTAAACAGCCATACAATTTTGTCGTAAACGGCCGGATGTTCAAGATTGAAATATACAATGCCAAGATACACCAGTAGTTTTACCAGGAAAATAATCCGTTCCCTGCGATTGGCGTTCTTGTACGTTTTATCGGTTACCATCATAGCTATACTCGCTCGCTTTGCTGCGAAGGTACAACCGTGATTTTAAAATTATGAAGCCAGCGGGAGTTATTTCATTTTATCCAGGATTTCTTCCCAGATAATACGGGCAATTTGCTCTGACTCCACGGTACGCAGACTTCCTTCCGGGGTATCTTTGTGATCGGCTGTAAAAGTGGCGGTATGGGGTTCGTATTCGTCCAATACGTGTTCACTGACATCTGGAATCACCTGAAATGCTGTTTCCAAAGCGCTCCTGTCGATTGTGATAACCAAACCGTAGGGCTTACCTTTTATGATCACAGTAATGCTGTGCTTTTCCATACCTTATATGCTGCAAGGTATATACCACAAATAAAGACCGGTGCTGTGTATTGACCGGTCTTTATGAATATATTGTCATTATAAAAAACGACTGGGATCAGGCCATTGCGGCTGATTTTTTACGGGCGGTTGACTTTCTTTTTGAAGCGGCTTTTTTAGCGGTCGCCTTTTTGGCAGTTGTCTTTTTAGCCATTGTTTTCTTCGCCATAGTTTTTTTAGCAGTAGTTCTTTTGGCGGTTGTTTTCTTCGCAGCGATTTTCTTTGGAGCCGCCTTTTTAGCAGTTGCTTTTTTGGCAGTTACTTTTTTGGTGGTAGGCTGTTTAGCCACCATTTTTCTCGGAGGGGCTTTCTTAGCGGCAGCTTTTTTAGGAACTTTTGCACCTTCCTCTCTTGCTTCAGATAATCCTATGGCGATAGCTTGCTTAGGATTCGTAACTTTTCTGTTGCTTCTTCCGCTTTTCAGTTTACCCTCATGCATTTCCTGCATTGCTCTTTTCACTTTACGTTGTGATTCATCTGAATACTTTGCCATAACAAAAAAATTTAGATGGGTTGAGGAAAAGAATAACAGTATAGTGAAAACAAAATATAAGCCACGGAAAATGAAGGACTTCAGTGGGATAAAATGGGGAACCTGCCTCAAAAGTGTGTTAAAAATTCTATGGATTGTGGAATGTATTGCCCTATTCATTTGCGCCCCATCGCCCAATACCTGCTATAGTACGGAGTCCTGGCGGTGGCACATATCTTGATCGCTATTACCGACTCTTTTAACTACTATCACTATAAAACTTCAGGATTATGGAAGACATCAGATTTCAACATGCCACGCCAGTTGCCCATGCAGCTGAAAAAAATCAAGATCAGAAAAGCAAGCATAGTAAACGCGGATTTGCTTCTATGGACCCTGAACAGCAACGTGCCATTTCAAGAGAAGGGGGAAAAGCTGCGCATCAGCAGGGAGTAGCTCATAAATTCACTTCTGAAGAAGCACGTGCAGCAGGTAAGAAAGGTGGCGAAGCAGTAAGCAAAAACCGCGAACACATGGCCGCCATAGGCCGTAAAGGTGGTACTAACCGCGGAAAAAAGAAAAACAACGCAGAAAACGAAAGCAATAATAATGAGCAATAACCCAAGCGGGTTATTGCTTTTTGATTAGTGCAACAACACAGATTCATTTCTCCCCGGAGCGCCTGATATAAGAATATCTTTCTTATATTTATTGCATTTTAGACCTATGGTAGCAAAAAGGCGTTGGTGCTATTTCCTTCTCATTTTATTGAATATCCCTTTAGGGTTGGCCACCAGATGGGCTCCCCAGTATTTCCCCGAGTTGATGCGCGTATACGGCGGCGATGTATTATCCGCCACCTGTATTTTCTTTGGTATCCGGTTCCTCTATCCGGTTACCCCACTATGGAAAATTGGTATCAGCAACTATCTGGTATGTATCCTCATTGAAGTACAGCAGCTGTACCAGGCCGATTGGGCCGTAAAATTCCGTAATACGCCTGCCGGCATTATCCTGGGACATGGGTTTCTGTGGAGCGACTGCGTATGCTATGCGGTAGGTACCATCATTGCACTGGGTGTGGCATGGCTCCTGGAAAAGATAATTTGAGTATATTTATTGGGTATCCTTTAACAATTCCATTATGCTGATATTGATTAAAATCGGGATCGCACTAGTGATGGTGGAGCATCTGTATATCCTTTGGCTGGAGATGTTTGCCTGGACTTCCAGGGGCCCTAAAGTGTTCCGGCAGTTCCCCAAAGAACTCTTTCCTCCCACCAAATCGCTGGCAGCCAACCAGGGCTTGTATAACGGATTCCTCGCAGCAGGTCTGGCCTGGACTTTCTTCATTACCGATCCTGTATGGGCGGCCCGCGTAGCCATTTTCTTCCTGAGCTGTATTGTAATAGCCGGCTTATACGGCGCCCTTACCGCCGATAAAAAGATATTTTTCGTGCAGGCACTACCCGCACTGGTGACGCTTTTACTAATTTTGCTGGCTTAACCCATTTTATGATAGACGCGTCAGATATCCGGATTGGAAATTATGTTGCCTGGTTTGATTACAACATGGAGGAAGCAGCCTTTATAGTAGAAGGCATTTTGGAGGGCTATGTCTATAATTCGGGATTACCACGCAGTAAACTCCCCTTTGATAAAGTCAACCCGGTGATCCTGGACATCTACCTGTTATCCAGGTTTGGCTTTATCAAAGGAGATCCTGATTATGGAGAAGATGTAAACGTATATTCCCTGAAATACAACCGGCTGCACAGTGTGCACGTACGGCATGAAAAAGGGGTATTTCAGCCCCTTACCGATGCCGCAGAAGGTCTTGTAGCCTATGGCCGGCCCATTGTACATGTACACCAGCTGCAGAATCTTTTTCACGCCGTTACCCGTGATGAGCTTTCCCTGTTTGAATAATTCTCTTCTCATTTTACCTTATCGTTAACCCCGAATGTGGCCGGAGATTTCCGCCAACCTTATGAGCATGATGTTTGTTGACCTATGTGTGATCTCACCTTTAAAAAGACAGCTCCATGAGTACCAATACTGCGGTTATACCGAATCCTGCTGCACTGGATGAACTATGTATCAACACACTCCGTTTTCTTTCTGTAGATGCCGTACAGAAAGCTGATAGCGGGCATCCCGGACTGCCGCTGGGTGCTGCTCCGATGGCCTATGTGCTTTGGTCCCGTTTTTTAAGACATAACCCTACTGACCCCGACTGGTTTAACCGGGACCGTTTTGTATTGTCTGCCGGCCATGGGTCTGCGTTGTTGTATAGTTTATTACACCTCACGGGGTACGATTTATCCCTGGAAGAAATAAAGCAATTCCGCCAATGGGGCAGTAAAACCCCGGGGCATCCCGAGCGGGGCGTGGCTCCCGGCGTGGAAGTCACTACAGGCCCGTTGGGACAGGGATTTGCCAATGGTGTGGGCATCGCCATGGCAGAAGCCTACCTGGGGGCAAAGTATAACCGTCCCGGTGATGCAGTGATAGATCACTACACTTACGCACTGGTGAGCGATGGGGATCTGATGGAAGGAGTGGCCGCGGAAGCTGCTTCCCTGGCCGGACACCTGAGATTAGGTAAACTGATTTATTTATATGACGATAACCGCATTACCCTGGCCTCTGCTACACCAGTAACCTTTACAGAAGATCACGCCCTGCGGTTTCAGTCGTACGGATGGCATACCCAAAAAGTGGCCGATGGCAACGACCTCGATGCCATCGATCAGGCTATCCGCGCTGCACAGGCGGTCACCGACCGGCCTTCCCTGATACTGGTGCGCACCCATATTGGCTATGGTTCTCCCAACAAACAAGACACTACCGCCGCCCATGGCTCTCCCCTGGGTCCGGACGAAGTAAAGCTTACCAAAGAAAACCTGGGCTGGCCCACCACACCGGATTTCCTGGTGCCTCCGGAAGCAGCTGCTCATTTTCGTACTGCCATTGACGTTGGTAAAGGGGAAAGTGCCAAATGGGAAGAGCAAATGGTGATTTACGCGCAGAAATACCCGGATCTGGCGAAAGAGCTGCGCGCCCTGATACACGGACATATACCGGAAAACTGGGATAAAGATATAGCCGCCTTCCCGGCCGACGCGAAGGGACTGGCTACCAGAGCTGCCTCCGGCAAAGTCATGCAGGCCTTTTTCCCGCACCTTCCGGGGCTGATTGGTGGCTCTGCCGATCTCAACACCTCTACCAATACAGAATTGAAAGACGCTGGTAACTTTGAAAGCCCACTGATGAAGAACGGCGACCTGCAGGGAGCCGCCGGTGGTGTATGGAGTTACGAAGGCAGAAATATACAGTACGGTGTACGCGAGCATGCCATGGGAGCTATTTCCAACGGGCTGGCGGCCCATGGTGGTATCATTCCTTACTGCGCCACCTTCCTGACGTTCTCAGATTACATGCGGCCTTCGATACGACTGGCGGCGTTATCGGAACTGAAAGTAGTATACGTGTTTACGCACGACAGCATTGCCATGGGAGAAGACGGCCCAACACACCAGCCAGTGGAATTGCTGGCCGCCCTGCGGGCTATTCCTGCCCTGGTGGTGATTCGTCCGGGTGATGCCAATGAAACCATTGCGGCATGGCAAATGGCGATATTGCTACCAGATAAACCGGTAGCACTGATCTTTTCCCGGCAGGCGGTTCCTACTATAGATCGCAGTAAATATGCGGCGGCTAATGGCTTGCGCTTTGGCGCCTATATTGTTTCGGAGGCGCCGAATGGGGCGCCGGAGCTGATCCTCATTGCTACCGGATCTGAAGTAGATTTAGCACTCACTGCACAGGAAAAACTAAAATCACGTATATCCGTTCGCGTTGTATCCATGCCAAGCTGGGAATTATTTGAGGCACAGTCGCCCGCCTACCGGGAGCAGGTATTACCCGCCGCCGTTACCGCGCGGATATCTGTAGAAGCGGGCATCTCCATGGGCTGGCAACGTTATACCGGCGATAAAGGGATCAATATTTCGATAGATCGTTTCGGCGCCTCTGCGCCCGGTCCGGTGTTGCTTCGTGAATTCGGTTTCACTGCTGACAACATTTGCGTACAGGCGTTAGCGTTATTAAATAAATAATTACGAACTATGAAAAAACTGGTGGTCTTCGATCTCGACGGCACGCTGGCGCCAAGCAAATCTGCCATAGATGACGAAATGAGCGCATTATTGTTTTCCCTGCTACAGGTGGCCAGGGTAGCCGTTATTTCCGGTGGTGCCTGGCCACAATTTGAAAAACAGGTGTTAGCACATCTCCCCACGGGAGACCGCCTGCAACAGCTATCTATTCTGCCTACCTGCGGTACTCAGTTTTATGAATACCGCAACGGCTGGACCTTATTATATGCGGAAAATTTTACAGCGGAAGAGAAAGAAAAAATCATTACGGCATTAAATAATGTAGTCGTGAAACTCGGCTATACGCCGCCACAGCTATGGGGAGAACAGATAGAAGACCGTGGCAGTCAAATTACTTTTTCTGCATTGGGACAGCAGGCACCGCTGGCAGAAAAACAAAAATGGGACCCGGATTTTGCAAAACGACAAAAGATGAAATCCTTGCTGGCACAGCTTATCCCGGAATTTTCTGTGAACCTGGGGGGCACCACTTCTGTTGACATCACCAAACCGGGGATCGACAAGGCTTACGGCATCCATAAGCTGGAAGATATCTTACACCTCACCATTGCAGAAATGCTCTTTGCAGGTGACGCCATTTTTCCCGGGGGTAACGACTACCCTGCCAAAGAAGCCGGTGTAGATTGCATCCGGGTGCGTGATCCGGAAGAAACAAAGCGGGTGATTGCTACCATTGTAGCCTGCTATGCTGATTTATGAGCAAGTAACTCGTTGACTAATTCCGTGATGCTAACAACACCGGTGGCAATCACTTCATCGCCGGCGCCATAATAAATATATAAGGCGTCGTCGAATACCGCGGTGCCTGTAGGGAAACACACATTATCTACATCTCCCCTAACCTCCCAAACCCGCTCAGGTACCAGTATAGGATGAGGCAGGCGGGCTATTTCCTTCATCGGATTATCGAGGTCCAGCAAAGCAGCACAGCCTACATATACGTATCCATGCTTCGTTTGATGCACCCCGTGGTAAATCAGTAACCAGCCATGCGGCGTTTCCACCGGCGGACAACCAGCGCCCACGTAGCTTATTTCATGTGCATACCGGGAAGAAAGTACGATGTGATCCTTTAAATGCAGAAAATAATCCTCCCAGAAAGCCGGCGTTAGTTCAGATAAATCATTCACTGCCACCAGCTGTACATCGGGCTTTATACGATGCAGGAAATACAACTTACCGTTGATTCTTCTCGGGAAAAAAACAACATCCTTATCCCATAATTTTGGGTTAAAGTCGTTGTACGTTGTGTATTTCTCACTAAGCGTAAAATTTGTGGACGCCAGTTTTTTAAATGTCGGGAAGTCCATTTGCGCCACAATCAAGCCCTTCTTTTCAAAATGAATACCATCAGTAGAAGTAGCCAGTGCGCCGCAGGCATTCGCGCCATCATAGGCCGTGTAGGTGAGATAATATACATCGTCAATCTTTACCACACGCGGATCTTCGAGCCCTTTGGACTCGTAGTCGTGCTCCGGAAAAAGCAGTGGCTTAGTCCATCGTTCCGTAACGGTCAGCGGACCGCTAAGCCGGCAGAAGCCAATACTGGAATGGTTTCCCGTTTGCACAGCTCTATAGTAAAAAAGAATATCATCGCCTTTTCTGATGGTGGCAGGGTTTAATACGCCTTCATTTTCAAACTCCAGCGTAGTGGGTTTGAGCAACTCACCTTCTTTTTTGATCCGTATCATAGTTCCTGGTTTCCTTTTTTGGGCAAAACTGAATATTCAGATAACAACCTATAAAAGGTAACGTTTTTTACCGGAACCCAACATCCTTTTCAGAGAAACTTAGTACTATTCGAGTGTGGTTAGCAGCTCGTCCACTTCCGGACCATAGTTTGCGGCAAACCGAAATCGTTTGGCCTGTAGCAGTGCTTCTTTAGCTGCAACGCGATTATTTTCCTTCAGATACAGGAGCGCCAGGTTGCGGTACGCATAGGCATTCCCTTTATGCAACGAGAGCGATTTTAATATGTGCTCACGGGCAGCTTCCAGTTGGCCCAGTTGCATCAGCGCATAGCCTTTATTGTTATAGGCAAAGGCGCCATATTCATCATTGCTCAATGCAATAGCCTTATCCAGCATACTGATCGCTTGTTCATACTCGCCAGTGTCCGCATAGTAGAATCCAAGATTATTCAGGAGATAAAAATCGTCGGTTTCGTGAGGCAGTTGATGATAAATTTTGGCAGCTTCTTCAGGAGCGCCCATTTGTCTTAGACACCTTCCCATGTTTTCGAGAATGTCAATATTGTCGGCATCCAGGGCCAATGCGTCTTTCAGATGGGGATATGCTTTATCGTAGGCACGTTCGTTCATCCATGTACTGGCGCATAAAACATAAGCCTCTGTAATATCCGGGCTAGCCTGCAATGCGTACCAACAGTAATTCCGGCATAGCTTTAAGTGATTAAACCGGTAATAATACCTGGCTATCAACAAGTATTTCCCGGCTATTTTTCTTCTTTCAGACTTTCCCGAAAAGAAACGGGTCAGGCCTTCCCGGAATGCATCTCTTTGAGGTTCACTGGCAGCATCCTCCATGTTTATTTTCAGCGTATACTGTACTTCTTCTCCTAACTCCTCCTCCAACTCCAGTCTAATTTGCTGTTGTAACGCCTGCAGATAATCTTCAAAAATAAGCCCCACCTTTTCTAATTGATGCCTGCATGGCCCATTCACGCTCAGCATTGCTAACATCAGGTATTCCGCTGTTAAAGGCGGCCCAGAGAAGGCGTGTTGTTTTAGTTTCGATGCCCCGAGCAGGAGTTCTTCCAGCTCTACTGTAATGGGAACATCTTCCAGATCAGGAGTAACATTTATTTCTGGCCAATAGTATGCGCTTAGCCGATCCCGCAATAGTTTCCTGTCTTCCTCCGGGATAGGTAGTAAAAAATCGTCCCGGCGCAATAGCACTTGCAATAACAAGAGGCTGTCTATATAATAAATTTTCTTGTTGACGCTGAAATTTCGCGCATCAAGCATTACGGCTGCCATTTGATCAGACATAGAAGGAAGCATATTCTAAAACATTAGAATATAAAAATATATTATTTAAAAAATATTAACTGGAGATGTTGGAGGCTGGGGCAGCTATTATGCTACCAATAAAGCCAGGAGGCCCTGGAACAGCAGGCATAAAAAAAGGACGAACCCGGTGTAACCCTTGTTCGTCCTTTCGTTGGTGACCTCATCTGGATTCAAACCAGAAACCTTTTGATTCGTAGTCAAATGCTCTATTCAGTTGAGCTATGAAGCCGTTTCCCCTTTCGGGATTGCAAATGTAGAATAATTTTTTATTCTAACAAATTATTTTTCAAGTTTTTATATCTGATAGCTTTTCGTCAGATTATTTTTTTAGATAGAAAATGCTGCAATTGATGCAGCATTTTCTATCTTTTTGTGACCTCATCTGGATTCAAACCAGAAACCTTTTGATTCGTAGTCAAATGCTCTATTCAGTTGAGCTATGAAGCCGTTTCCCCGTTTGGGATTGCAAATGTAGGATTTGTTTTAAATTAAACAAAAAAAAAATTAAAATATTTTTTCGGACACTATCGTCAACGGGTATACGTAATTTAACAAAATGCCAATAGGCGCAACATTTCAGGCATCCCTATTGGCCTAAAATTATTTCGTATATACAATTACGTTAGTACCCCAAAGCCCCCTTATACTTTAATGATAATATTTTTGCGGTACATCCATCCTATCGGAATCAGGATCACCAATACCAGTAAGATGGCGGCTCCCAGCGAGGCATGGTAAGGCGATAACCAACTCACAAAAACCGTTTGATAAAACCATTCATGGAGGTTGGTATCTTTCACTGGTATATAACCCAGCAGCTTCGGCACCAGGCCGGATAATACAAAAGCCGTAATCGCATTGCGGCCAAACGCCACAAAGGGCGTCAGAAAGCGCTGCCGCTGCTGCACATCAATCAGCCAATAACAGGTAGCCAGGGCCATAGTAGCCAGGCCACCAGTATATAATACAAAGGAGCTTGTCCACAGTGATTTATTAATCGGGAAAAACTGATCCCAGATCAACGCCAGCAGCACCGCCAGGAAGCCATATACAAACATCCAGGACACTTTTACTGCCGGCTCCTGGTCTTTACGCTGTAGCCAACTGCCCACCAGCATTCCGAATATACTTGTGCCAATAGCAGGAATTGTACTGAGAATGCCTTCAGGGTCCCAGGTTTTAGAGCCTCTCCACAAATGAGCCGGTGTAAACACGAGGCGATCCAGCCACGCTCCCAGGTTCGTTTCCGGCTCCAGATTAGCAGCCCCCACGCCGGGTACAGGAATGCAGGTCATGATTATCCAGTAGCCCAGTAATAGCGCAGCCCCTATCCATATTTGGGTACGACGGCTTGTTTTAATGAACAAAATTGCGCAAATACTGAACACCACACCGATGCGTGGTAATACACCCGGAAACCGGAGGGTAGCAAAATTGAATTTAGGGAAAAGGTTCAGTAACCAGCCAAGCGCAATAATAGTAGCACCTCTGCGCAAAGCCTGCCAGATAAGCGCTTTGTGCTGCGTGGGATCTTCCCGGCGAGTTCCCAATGCATAGGAAACAGATACTCCTACAATGAACAGGAAGAAGGGAAAAATCAGGTCGGTGGGCGTACAACCATTCCATTTGGAGTGCTCCAGTGGCGGATATACATAACTCCAGTTGCCGGGGTTATTCACGAGTATCATGGCGGCTACCGTCACGCCGCGAAAAAAATCCAATGATAGTAACCGCTGCTTTATTGCTATCGGCATGTTCGTTTATTTTTTAACTTCCTTCTTCCGCCGGCCTATGGCGACGGTTCCGGTAAATGGCTATAATAGGCGGCTACCGCCTTAGTAAGAAGATAAATATAAAAAAAGAAAGGCGGGAAAGAAAGAGAAGGCTGCAAAATAAAAAAAGCCTCCAGGTAATACCTGAAGGCTTTTTTTGTGACTCCGTCTGGATTCAAACCAGAAACCTTTTGATTCGTAGTCAAATGCTCTATTCAGTTGAGCTACGGAGCCGTTTCCCCGTTTGGGAGTGCAAATATGTAACAACTTTTTATTCTAGCCAAAAAAAATTTCGGATGGCACTATCGCCGACGTATATACGTCTAATAAAAAAATCCGGGAAAACAGCTATGGACGGCCATTTTACCGGATTATCAAAACGAAAAAGAAGTATTTATCTCCCTAAAAAAACAATCCTAACTTGTATAACACATACCCTGCTACCAATAATATGGGGCCTAAAAAAGCCACCCATGACATAGATGGGTGTGGCAAAGCCTCCAGCAATGGTAACAGCTCTTCATTCACTTCGTATAACTTGTCGTCTGCTTTACGAACACACCACATCTTACCCAAAGGAAAAAGCGGAATCCAATAAAGATGGGCATAATTCTGCCGAAGTTCAAACTGTACAAAATCAGGTACATCGCTGAACACGCCTATATCTGCCAGTTGAAATGATTTCATCAGCAAACTTCTGCGGCCATAGAAAAATATCATAGTATAGGTGTAAAAGGGTTAAGCGCTACAGCGCAATGGGAAACAATATATAAACTATTTATATAATTTAATACCGCTCCAGGCATTATTTTTCACTAGACATGTTCATATATCCGGCTTCCTGAATATGTTCAAAGCAAGCCCCTGCGCTATCTAAACATATTTTTTTTAATTAAAAAAAATAGCGATACTTTAACAGTCAAATAGCAACAATAAGGCGCCACTTTAACTAAAACCCCAATAAAAGATTTAACCAGGAACCGGATCGCGCCTAACCCCATACAGCATAGCAGACAAATCATACACTACATCAGGCGTCATTTACAATGGAATGGTAATGCGAAGAGAGCCGCAACTGTAAACAGATATCCGACTTCATTTGTGCCCTTTTGCCAATTGTATACAACGCCTAAAAAAATGTCTGCTACGACAGGACCTACATCAGATAGATAAGTCATACCCCGAAAAACAATTCCCAACAAGAGCATCGTAAAGAAAGCATGTATTCGTTTTCAGACAGGTTTTAACATTAAAAACTTTGTTCGTATGAACCCCAAAAACACAGCGTTACTTACAGCAACGCTCACCGAAAACCTAACATCCAATAAACAGCGGGCACAGGTGGAGCAATTAAAAAAAGAATTAGCCTCCACACTTAATGATCAAACAGTTACTGACGCCATCCCAAAAGGATTAAGCCTGATTGATCGGTTAAACTTTCAAACATTATCGAAGACAACAGACCTGGCGCAGGAAGTCAGTGATGCTGCCACGACACCCGAAGCCGTGAACGGAATCGCTTCTCCGAATTATAGTGTTGTTCGGCGGGACATCCCGGTCATTACCAGCCAGGTGCCGGATGCCACCCCGTCCTGGGCTGCTGGCATGGCGGTAGATCACACACTTGGACCTTTCGTTGATAATTATGGGAAATGGTATTGGTGGGATTTCTATAAAATAGTTACTACCGTAATTGTTCAACGTGGTACKGATCAATTCCTGATGGTACCATTCCATGGTATACTTACCAGCCAACATCAATATAAACTCAACGCAGGCAGTATCTGGATTCGTTCGCAATTGATTACGCCATCTGCTCCTGCTGGCGCCTTCACCGGCCTGAAAATAAAAGGTGGAATACTGCGGTTCAATGATCCGGTAACCATTTCCGGCGGAACCACTATCGTTATCGGGAACAACGATATTTGCGAACTCATAGTTGACCTGGATCAGCCCGCGGATCAACCGGCCAACGATACCCCYACCGGCGAAGATGCAAGGCATCTCAACATCAAATTGCCCGAAAAAGTAACTATTAATGTTGGATCGGGCAATGTGGCGGTGGTATTGGGAACGGATATGGATCTGCGTGTTTATCAAAATGAATTTGCGCTGAAGCCTCAAAAAGCAACTCCCGCCTATAACCAGTTGCTGAACCGGATTCTGGTTCCTTATAAAAACGCGTCCGATTCAAATTCTCTGCAAATCAGCCATGCGCAATCAAAATTATTTCTACCAGCTGGCAAAGCCGGTTTGCAAAATACTTACTGGGCATTACCGGTTACCACTTCATCCATCACTAACCTGGGAGATGCAGCCGGAACAGGCGCCATCGTGTTACAATTAAATCCCGGTATCAACGCAACATGGGTTGGACTGGCTAAAGGACCTATTCAACTAAATGAATGCTATTTGTTAGCCGAACCTGGCAGAATAGCTATCACTGCACCTGCTGCCACTTCGAAAAAAGCAAAGCAATATTTTGAATTGTGGAATGAAAGTCAAAAGGAAAAATTGATCCGATCCAGGGTAGATCTGACCTGGAATCAACCTGTTCAGCTATTCTACAACTGCCTTAGCAGCGGTGCAGAAACAATAAAATCAAACGGACAATCATTGACGGCATCGATTGATCAACCTGTTACAGCGGATCATCATCGCCTCAACATTACCTCCCCTTCTGCTGACCTGGTACTTTTTGAAGTAAAAGGTGAAAGGACTGTTTACGCACTTGCGTTGAACATCATGCAACAATTATCACTGGCAAAAAAAATTGGAACGATAGATCCCATTTCCTTCGCCCTTAGAAATGCATTCTTCAAAACAACACCAGTGGATGATTTTCTGATGATTGGCAAATTGGCTACCCCAACCACCATTAATCAGGGCTCCGTAATCCTGGATTGCCCATTATATTTTATTCTTCCTACCCTCCCCGATCCATACGTAACAAATTTCTATCTGTATGGGCCATCACGGGAACGATTATCTTATTCTTCTTCACCGGGAATCGGGATGAGTCTCGCCGCAACTATTCAATGGAATAATCCCACAACTCCGGATCTGCAGATTTTCTTTCTGCCTGATTCCACCAATCCCCAACTACTTACAGCCATTGAAAGTAACGTGACAGGTTGGTCGAAAAATATTTCATCGCTGCAAACCGATACTGCAAATAACAATACAGAAACTGCACAAGCGGGTGGGGAAACACCACCTTTCAGCACGGCATCCCTCACTTCATTCGCCAGACGATTTAACAATACTGCTGCGGTTTACCAGGAAGATGCAGCCAATAGTCAGCAATTGCGCAACCGCTTCAATAAAGAATTAAACACCACCAATGAAAGCTTCTTCCTGCTGGATGTATCCACCAATGCCGATCTCTTTGGTGTAGGGGTTGGTCTTTCCCACAACAACGATACAAAGGATTTTAAAGTAGTCAGCCGGGTTTTCCCTTTCCAGGTGAAAGACATGGACCTTACTACCTACGCTTTCAATACACGATTATATACATTGCCTCAGGTGCAGTGGGAACCTTTACAAACCATTCAAAATCCAGCTATAAGTCCACCGTTCCCATCTCCCGTTACGTCGGCCAATACAGGTGATCCTACCATTATCGGCACGGCATCCAATGAACTTGTTCCAATTGCCCCGATACCCGCCATTGCCAAATTCATTGCGGAATATAATAAAGCGGGCGACCCACAAAAACTGGTGACGCTTTTCTCCCTTCCATTCGGGATGAAATCTGTTGCAGTAATGGATAACCCCAATGATACAACAAAACAGGGGGCAACAGTTGCCTTAAACTCCCCGGATTTTGATCAGCAGGTACAGGGCGGTATTCAAATTTCGATGATGGCCACCTCTCCATCCAGTGGTGCGGATATGGAGTCGCCCGGCTTCCAGGGAGCCACCATTCAATTGCGCAATCTTATTGATCTGCTGACCGGAAATATTCCCGTGGATGGCATGGGAAACCCATATAGTGTGCTTGGTCCGGTGGTTGACATCATTTTTAACGGTGAATTCAGACCCGGAGGAGGAGATCCGCGGGTGCCACTGGAACGAATGGATATCTCCGGCTACGGTGCCTCCATCTTCAGTAACTGGCTGAATCCAAATGCAGTCATTGCGGCTACCAGCCAGGCTAAATTTGATGTGATTGTAGGAAGAACGTCTCACGAAGTAATACAGGTAAAAAGTCTGCTGTATCCGTGGGCAATTCCGGTTGTCCGCACCATCACTATTCAAAGAACAACGGGGGGCGGTGTTACAAGACACGACAGTGGATGGAAAGCGCAGGGAGCTGGCCTATATGATTTTTCATTCTATACACCAGATCCTGCTGATGCAACCAAAAAAATATTTCATCCCAATCCGTTTGAAACGCATCCTGGCGTGATCAAAGGAATATACAACGTAACGGAAATAAGTGATACCGGACGCATTTATACAGATGTGGCAAATCCGGCTGATCCGAATGATGACGTGATTATGCAGGAAGTTTTTTTCAATGCCGATGTGCTGATAGAAGATGTTCAAACCGGCGCATTCAATGGATATGTTCCGAGCAAAGGCCAACGGGGATTTGTGCAATTAGGCCCCTACCAAAAACTACTCACCCCATTACAATATTTCAATTTCCTGAATAGCGAAGGAACTTTAGGAGGCCCTGTTGATTGTGTGATAAATGTTGGTCAATCCGGTCAGCTGATGCGTTGCCTGCGGGTGGACGTAACTGGCGTGAATGATGCAGGGGCATCGTTTTTTGTATCAACGGCAAAGGGATCTGTTTACCTTCCAAAAGAGGGCTCCTGGAGTTTGGTAAAAACGCAACCGGGATCAGGTGATATTATTACGATTGATGGAGATAGCGGATACCCGCTTATCCGTGAAGGAAAACTCAATACTTCCGGTAAGAAGAAGTTCCCGCCAGTTATTATCAAATCTAATTCCAAGCCATATCGATTTGCTGATGCTGCGGATTTAAAGCAAACCTCATCGCCTAACTCAGATTATGGTATCCTTCATTCTACCGGCCCTCAGAAAGTCCTTTTTCTCAGACCTACTATCAAACGTAATGATGCAAATATCAGAAGTACACTCACGCCATTTTTTGCCGACTGCTATGCATTACTTGGCTCAGTAGGTATTTTCCCGAATGTAAATACCACATTCCCGCTGGGAGGTGGCGGAACGGTATTGGAAATTCTCGGTTCAGGAAAACTAAAATTGAATTCCGGTGGTAATTATCTTGTTCCCGGAGGTTACACGAGAGATCTGGTAAATAAAGGAGGTGGAAGAATTTATGTTGATTATGCGGATGCAGCTGGTGGTGGCGGAACTACAGCTGTTGCCTACTCGTTTGATTCCAATGCCAGCGTTCCGTGGTCTGCCAGCATGGATAAAATAAGTATTGTGACGGACCTTCCATCCTGTCCGGGCATCACCACCTTAACGACCAGCTTTGCTGCAGCGGCTGATCAGAAGCCTAACATGGGACAACCAACCATTAAATATGGCTCGGTTCTTCAACCCATCATTGACATCATCAGCTTTCTCGGCGGTTTTGATTTAGCGAAAGCCATCATGGTAAACATGGGTAATGCCACAGTGGATACCTGGCAACCCAAGATGCAAATGATCATGCCGGTAGAACTGGAGTTTAAAGCTCCTTCCCGTCTTGAAATAAAAGTGGCTAATGTAACAGTACTTGAAACTGGCGTTGAGGCTCCTACTGTTCCCGTGCTTATCCTGGGATTAGAACTTTCATTGAAAGCATATTTTACCTGGCCAAAGAAAGGAGATTTTAGCAGTGCRGTGAGTGAATTTGGTTCCTCGGGGGCATTGTCAAGCGGACTTGACATCGAAATCGAAGGAGAGATCCATATTCTGATATTTACGATTAGTCCTGTTATTGGATTTTATTTCATCGGCATTATTGGATTCGAGGTGGAAATTGATTCCGCGGAAGGTGTTAAAACCAGCTTCAAAATAGCGGTGGGCGCGGAGCTCAGGATAAATATTGCAGATATTATTGAAGCAGCTGCATTAATTGCGATGGGCGTTGAGCATGAATTCGAGAGCGGTACCAACTGGGTATTGATGATATTCAAAGCGGAAGCTGAAATATTGGGTGGTATTATTTCCGTGAGTTTTTCTATTGAAGCCAAAGGAGCACAAGTAAAAGAGTTAGAAGCCGGCGTAGAAAAATCATATGCGGAATGTGAGGTAGAACTGGCACTGGATATCTCTGTTGCTTTTGTTATCCATTTTGAATTTGATACTACCTGGCAGGAAAAAAGAGAATTAAGTTAATAACCCCATCAAAAAATTTAAACTATGATCTCCGATACAAAGCTGACCGTAATGACCTATCCGCAATATTGGGATGGATCGATATTGACAGTGAATCTCCTGGTGCTACCACATGAAGATCCATTGTCGCCGTTTGCAGTGAATTTACCGGCAGGCATAAATGCGCCTGCCTTCGCCGATGCGAATTTAAAATTCAGGGCGATGATCATCGACAACCTCGATATGATGCCAAGGCCAATGGATGTAATCCACCAAATTGCTACGCCTGTTACTCCTCCAGTGAACGCAAGGGCGCTGTTTGTTGAATTGTCAAAATCATTTAAGATCACGAAGCCTTCAAACGTTGTAACACCCGCCAATGCAGGTACTTTCATCCAAAAATATCTTCCAAAAAGTTATCGTAATTCATTTGCATTTTCTTCACCGCGAACACCGCTGGCAAAAACAGATGATAGCTATTTGTGTTCATTTAAGAAAAAAGACGACGCACTTCCACCACCAGTATACTGGGATGGTACGGTGAGTTGGGGAAAAGTGTTTTCCTATGCCCTGCGCCAACCGGCGCTGGCAAAGAAATTAGGCTTCATTTATTATGAAATACCGGTACCCATTCCTGCTGGCGCCTATCAAAATGGCGGATGGTTATATTTTGACCTGGATTCCACCAGTGATTTTTATCCGCAAAAAATTGCCAGGCCCGCTATTACCAAACATTATGCAGCCCGTATTCCTGCGCTTTCAACAGCCAGACCCGTTTATGCGGCGGTGCATTTCCCCGTTTCCGACACACCAGTTGCCGGTAATTACGATCCTATTTTCATTGAGGCGGAAGAATATGATGATGGCTTTGCAAAGATTGTACATTGCATGCAACCCGTCAGTGCGAATCTTTTATTGGAACCAGGTCAGGAAAATCAGGGCTTGCGTCCAACCAGGGATTTCGGTATCCGCCTCGGATGGGACGACGAACAAATATTGATCTGGCAAAACCGCCAAATGGCGGTCGATCCCGAAGTAGGTGATCGTTTGGATGCCCCCATGGGAGTTTTTAACTACCGCGTAGATGTTCGAAAAACAGGCGACGATGATGCCAATTGGAATTCACTGGAAAAAGTAACCGGTGATTTAACCCTGAATGGTATCGATGTTGGAAACTTTACCGGAGAACTGGGTATTGAAGTGGGTCCATCTCAATTAGATGGACAAAAAGATGGTCCTTACTGGCTTCCTTCCTATTACACACAATGGACAGGAACATCATTGGTATTAAAAGATCAAAAAGCAGCAACGCTTGGTGGTACCGATAATGTTTTGAAAAAAATGATGCAGCCGGTGGACGATGACAAAGTAGCATTGCAATATGGAGATAGTTATGATTTCMGTGTTCGCTTTGGTGATATCACCGGTGGAGGCCCCCACCCAAAAGATGTGGCTATCAATAGTGCCCCACCTCCATTTGCCTCCTGCAGATTCAGAAGATTGTTACCTCCAAAAAAATTGGGTGTTCCAGACTTAAAAAATGGTCCTGCGATCACTCCGGATAAAACGAGTTGTGATATTTATCGTTCACTACTCGGATATCCTGCCCTGTTGTACACAGGACTTCCTAATGCCTACAATTTGCTACTGGCGGACCTTCCCAGCGCAATGGCTGAACAAAGAGAGGCCTCCTATCCTGATCCGGATGTAACCATGTTTACTATTGATGTAGATATTAAAGCCCCGGAAATGGACAATGCTTTATCCGATAGTGGAGATGAAGCCTATTATCATTTATTTACCACCCAACGCAATTTCCCTGATGACATAACACAACCCTTCCATTTGGAAGTAGCATTTCATGATGTAAAAACCGTGAAGTATGGTGATGCCGCAGACCTGGGAGATTTGCCATTAACCACCGATACTTCCCCCCTGCAATTACCAACAGCACGTAATATCAGGATAAGGGTGACGCCTCTTTGCAAAGCAGATCCTACATTAAAATATTTTGGCAGTCAGGAAGCCAGAATCGGCCAACCCGTTACCTTGTATACAAGAGCGGAAGCAAGTGATGAAAGAGCATTGTTTAAAGCCGCCATCTCAGCAAAACAATTTCAGTGCATCATGTTACAACCCGATCCAGCTCCATCTCTGAATACAGACGCCGTACAGCGGATTGCAGGACTGGGAACCACCACGCCGGCAAACTTATTTCAGCGACTGGCAGAGCAACTTGAACTGGATACCTCAGGATTAAGCTTATTTGGAAAACCTGGTCAACGGGTAATTTTTGGGTGTGCTAAAGGAATAAGACATACGCTTTCGCCAGAACATGCCAGCATTACGTTTGCTTCGAAAGCAGATTTAACGCATCAATGGATTGCTACCATTATCGTAGATATAAATAGAGATTGGGCATGGGATGGATTAGCTATGGAAAGTTTTGATATCAAAAGAGACGGAGTTGACAAAGTTGGATTTGTTGAATTTCAAAATACAGTTGGCATCACGGCGCTAAAGGACGCTGACAGGTCCTATACACGAATCATATTTTTTGATGCCATTGACCCAAAAGAGTTTGGAGGCGTTTTTCCTAAACCGGAAGACATCAAATATACCATTACTACAAATTTCCAAAAAGATCCGGCACAGCAGGATACGGATAAAAATGTGATGCTAACGGTGCCTGTAGCCATCCCGCCGGCACAGGTCCCTAAAATTGTTTCCGCTGGCATTGCTTTAACCCCTTATGAAAAATCGGATGATTATTCATCGACTAATGACAGAAGAAAAGTGCTTTGGATTGAATTTGCGGAACCGGTTGAAAACCCCACTGATGATGACTACTTCGCATTTGTAAAATCTTATTCCCCCGACCCGATTTTGCTGACAGGTCAACAGCCCATTAGTGATCCAAAGGACAATATACCATTTCTGCCTGCAGAATTAATAAGGGTTATCACACAAGATCAATCGGATGATCAGGCCGGATTGAATGCCTGGCAACGTTTGTTACCATGCAAAGAAATGTCACCACGACATTTTATCATTCCTCTTCCACCTGGATTAAATCTTGATTCTAAAGAATTATTTGGCTTTTTCACATATCAATTCTGCGTTGGTCATGCACGTGTGTGGTCAACTGCTCAGGGAAGGTTTGGAAGACCGATCACGATAACAGGCATACAGCATCCGGCGCCATCGATTCGTTGTATTACCACCCGTGATGAGTCAGGAGTGAGTATGACAGCAGATTTTGCCACACCTGTTTTCAATGGACGGAATTTGTTGGGTAATCCACAAACAGAGTTATGGGGAGTGCTATACGCGCAAGTTTCCCAGGCGAATGGTATGGAGAACAGAAACATCCTGTTAACCCGTCGCCAGATGTATATGAAACGGGATAATTATCTAAAAAAACAAATCACTGAAGCAAATGCTTCCTGTGGATGGTCGAATGATGAGATAGCAATGATGCTGGTGAATTTTGGTTTACCGAAGGAAACTTCATTAAGTGTGGTGGCTATTGAAATGTATAAGAACTTCGAAGCAGTGATAGAGCCTTTGGGCGAAAACCTGGGAAAGATGAGAATTTACAGGACATCGAGATTAGTGAAGGTGCCCATGATTTGTTGCTGTGAAGATTAAGTTGCAAAAATATAGCAACAACGGCTGGTAAATAATAAGCTTCCTGCCAAAATAAAAAACAGGCTTCCCAAACCGGAAGCCTGTTTTACTTTGCGCCCCTGTCAAAGCGCTAAGCGCTGCAGCGCAATGACGACAACACATAAACTATTTATATAATTCAATAATTCCGTTTATAGTATTTCTACTTGATATATTGATTCCATATTACCTTTATATTAGCAGTAAGACCGGTACCAGCCGGACTAATTTTTCTTTTTATATCTAATTATTTCACATGGCAACTGTTGGTACTATTAACAATAACCATCCGCAAAATGTAACGGATTACCCAAACAACAATACCTACTTTTTGGTGTGGAACTTTAAAGAGGGCTTCACCACAGCGCAGATAAAGCCCGTCTTCCAAAGGGTATGCGCCCTGGTGATCAACCTCAATAATTCAGCACTCGATCGTTTCCCCAACTCAAAGGCAAGTTGTACAATGGGCGTTGGCTACAACGCATGGCTGCAACTGGACTTACCCAAACCCTTACCGGCAGAACTTAAAAACTTTGAAGCCATAGCTGGCGTCAAACATACCGCCGTTGCCACTAAAGGTGATCTCCATTTTCACATCCGTTCTGATGTACAGAGCTTTGCCTATGATATGGCTTCCACGATTACTGATTTTATGAAGGAGATAGCAGATTGTATCGTGGAAGTGCAGGGCTTCCGCTATTGGGACAGCCGCTCTATCCTGGGCTTTGTAGATGGTACGGAAAATCCGCATGGAGCAGACCGTGACCATTTTGCCGTCATTGGTGATCAGGACCCTACCTATAAAGGCGGCAGCTACCTCTTTGTACAAAAGTATCTTCACAATCTTGATGCGTGGAAATCGCTGCCCGTAGCCGAACAGGAGAAAGTAATCGGCCGCTCAAAAGAACATGACATTGAAATGAGTGATGATATAAAACCGAAGAACGCACATATTGCACTGGCTAATATTGGGGACGATTTTAAAGTAGTACGGGATAATATGCCCTTTGGTAATGTAACTACCAACGAAATGGGTACTTATTTTATCTGTTATGCCAGCACTTTTACAACGGTTGAAAAGATGCTTCGCAATATGTTTGTGGGTGATCCGGAAGGCAACTATGACCGCATACTGGATTTTAGTACTGCTACTACAGGAAGTTTATTTTTTGTCCCTTCCATGGATATGCTGGATGATTTTGCAGGGTAAGCAGTACGATGTGACTATCAATAAAAAAGGGCCTCCATCATGGATGGAAGCCCTTTTGTGACCCTGTCAGGATTCAAACCTGAAACCTTCTGATCCGTAGTCAGATGCTCTATTCAATTGAGCTACAGAGCCCTAAAATAGTGGAATAGTAAAGTTATCTATTTTTTTCTAACCGCCAAACAGTTATTAAAAAAAACGCTCCAATCTTCTGATTTACACTTACTTTTACAACGATTGATTAATTATTGTAAGAAGTGAAAATTCAACTCTGGAGCATCGGAAAAGAACATGATCCCTATATCAGGGATGGCATTGCTGTATTTCAAAAACGACTACAGCATTATGTGGATTTTGAAGTAAAGCTGATCCCTACCGTAAAGCAGGCCGCCAGTTTATCGGTACCTGAACTAAAAAAGGCGGAAGCAAAAATCATCCTGGATATGTTGCAGCCCACCGATTTTTTGCTGGCATTGGATGAAAAGGGAAAGATGATGACCACCGTACAATTTGCGGACTTCCTCCAACAACGCAATAATGCCGGCACCAGGCAGCTGATTATACTGATAGGCGGCGCTTTTGGTATTGACAGTACCGTATTGCAAAGAGCCCAATTGCAAATGTCTTTATCCCCCCTCACCTTCCCGCATCAGCTGGTAAGGCTGATATTCACGGAACAGCTATATCGTGCTTATACTGTGCTAAACCGCGAAAAATATCATCACCAATAGTTATCTTCAGGATACCAACAATAAGCCATTCATATGACAATTACTATCAGCTTAATTATTATCATTATTACTGCCCTCATTTCTTTTATGGCGTTCCAGAATAACGACCAACTAGAAAAGCTGATGATGCGGCCCTATATGGTAACGCATTATCACCAATATTATCGTTTTATCACTTCCGGTTTTGTACATGCGGATACCCCGCATCTAATCTTCAATATGCTGACCCTATGGTTCTTTGGTGAGTTCATTGAGGGGGTTTTCGAACAGCTATTCCAAAACAAACTGGTATATGTAGCGTACTACATACTGGGCATCATCGTAGCAGATATTCCTTCTTACATAAAAAACCGTAATAATCAATATTACGCATCACTGGGGGCTTCAGGGGCTATTTCGGGCGTTGTATTTACTTCCATCCTGATTGCGCCATGGCAGAAGATTTATGTCTTTGCAGCCATTCCATTGCCGGCAGTTATTTACGGCGTGTTATTCCTGGCAGGATCTGCGTATATGTCGAGGAAAGGTGGTAGCAACGTAGATCATTCCGCGCATTTTTGGGGCGCCATATATGGCTTTGTATTCCCCCTGGTCTTTCATCCTGAACTGGGCACGTATTTTATACAAACGCTTTTACACCGGTAATAAGCAGGTGGATGGATTTAGTTACGGGAGATGTAACTAAATCCATCTGTTTATTTGATAAAATCTATGCTCAATACCGCTTTTGTTTTAGGGGTTATTTTCACCCGGTCATCTATCCTCATCCCTACTATCCACACAATCCGTTTGTTGGATTCCAGTACCCACACATTTTCTTTCTGCGGCAACGATAATTTCTGATCTATCAGAAAACGACTTACCTTTTTCTTTTTGGGCATGCCCAGCGGATAAAAATAATCGCCTTGTTTCCATTTGCGCAACATCAACGGAAAGCTCACTGCTGCGGCATCCAGCCAGGCAGTTTCTGTTGCTGTGGGAATAGTTGTGGTCCCCCTCTCCTGTTGACGCAGGTGCAATTGTCCGCCGCCGAAATGAATCGTTGACTGCTCCGGCTCTATGACCACCAACGGCGCCGTTGCAGTAGTAAGCGGTGTAATCAGCAACCACTGACGATTGCGGATAATGCGATGGGTAGCCGTTTCTACATACCGGCCCGACTCACTGTCCAGCAGCAGCAATACTTGTTGTGTTTGTGCAGAAGAACAACCAAACTCACGAAACAATTCCCAGGCAATAGTTTGCAGCGGAATACTTTTCTGCAGTTTCAGCACTGGTACTTTCCAGGTATCATTTTCCTGGAAAAGCAGGCGCTTACGATGCTTGCCCATCGCCTCCTGATAAAGGATTTCCGCTTCCTTCATGCGTTCAATGGTGGCGGCCATATTTTTTACGGCAGCAGGAAATGCTTCCTGTAAACGAGGAATAATCTGGTGCCGGTAAAAATTACGTGTATACTTATCGGTTATATTGGAGCTGTCTTCCACATAGGCAATATTATGCAGCGCTGCATAGGCTTCCAGTGTTTCCTTTTCCGTAAATAATAAAGGACGGATCAGGTGTTCCTGCTTCGGCAATATGCCATGCAAGCCCGCTATGCCGGTACCTTTTGTAAAATTCATCAGGGCCGTTTCCACGCTATCCTGCATATGATGTGCGGTGGCAACAAAGGCGAAGCCATGCTCCGCGCGTATTTGTTCCAGCCATTGGTAACGTAGTTCCCTTGCAGCCACCTGGATAGTAACGCGGTTTTCTGTTACGTACGCCTGCGTATCAAATTGTATGGTATATAGCGGCAATTCCAGGGTGGCAGCCAGTTGCTGTACAAATGCTTCGTCCCTTTTAGATTCTTCGCCTCGCAGCTGAAAGTTGCAATGGGCAATACCTGCCTGGTAGCCGGCTTGTTTAAAGAGCCAGGCCATTACAACGGAGTCGATGCCACCGCTAACCGCCAGCAGCACCTTCTGACCCGGATCAAACAGTTGTTGCCGGGAAATATAATTGGAGAAATTAGTTATTAAATGTTGCGGCATCTAGTGTTGATTGGATTTAAAATATCAATAGGCCAGCTCTTCATAAGCCGATTGCAGTTCGTTATAAGCATGTCTTTCATTACCTGCTTTGGCCATGGCCATCCCGGTTTCATACACCTTCAGGGCGCCGGCATTGTCGCCAGCCCTTTCCAGCAACTTTCCCAGCTGATAATAAGAACCCACATAACCCGGCTCATTGGCCAGCAGCTCTTCAAATTGTTGCCGGGCAGCGGCATCATCATTGATCTTAATATACTCCAGTCCCAATGCGTGCTTCAGAAAGCTGTCGTTGGGCGTAGCCAACAAAAGCTGCTTTATTTGTGCAATTCTGTCCATACTGTTTTATTATTATCTTATTATACAATATGTCAATCGTTATACTGATTAAAATCATCTTCTCCCCCTGTGGTTGGCGTACTTTATTTAGATATATTTGCTATTACCGCATTTTTAAATAAAACAGTTTAAGGCCATGAAGATTTTAGTATGTATCAGCAAAACTCCGGACACGACTGCAAAAATAGCTTTCACGGACAATAACACGAAATTCAATGAGGCTGGTGTACAGTTTATCATTAATCCGTACGACGAATGGTATGCATTGGTGAGGGCGCTGGAGCTGAAAGAAACCATCGGAGCGGATGTACATCTTATTACCGTAGGTGGGGCAGATTGTGATCCCATTATACGCAAAGCCCTGGCACTGGGTGGCGATGAATCTTTCCGTGTAAATGCAGACAGTGCAGACAGTTATTACATTGCATCACAGATAGCAGCACATGCCCGGGATAAACAGTATGATATTATTTTTACCGGTAAGGAAACAATTGACTATAATGGCTCCGGCATTGGCGGTATGATCGCGGAACTGCTGGAATTACCTTATGTATCTATTGCTGCGAAGTTTGATCTGAACGGTACCGTAGCTACTGTAAACAGGGAGATTGAAGGCGGAGAAGAGGTATGCGAAGTTTCTCTTCCGGTAGTGGTTTCCTGTCAGAAAGGAATGGCGGAAGCACGTATTCCGAATATGCGTGGAATCATGGCTGCCAGAACCAAACCATTGACCGTAGTAGCACCCGTAGCGGCAGACTCACTGACGGCTGTTGTAGGCTTTGAACTGCCACCAGCTAAAGCAGGCGTAAAACTCATCAGTCCTGATAACGTAGCGGAACTGGTGAAACTGCTGCATGAAGAAGCCAAAGTGATCTAAGGGTACAACTATCTCTCCACAACTAATTAAATTATTCATGTCTATATTAATATTTGCCGATCAGGCACAGGGTAAAATTAAAAAAGCAGCGCTGGAAGCCATCACTTACGGTGCTAAAGTAGCAGAACAACTGGGTACTACCGCCACTGCGCTGGTATTAGGGCCTGTGGAAGCCAGTGAGCTGGCTGCATTGGGCAACTATGGTGCACAGAAAGTATTACATGCTGCAGACGCCCGTTTACACGAAGTAGAAAGCATTGTGTATACCAAAGTGATTGCAGAAGCGGCTGGCAAAGAAGGCAGTAAGGTGATCATCTTCCCTCATAATTTTGATGGCAAGGCAGTAGCACCAAGAGTGGCAGCCCGTTTGAAAGCCGGCCTGGTATCGGGTGCGGTTTCCTATCMGGATACCAGCAATGGTTTTGTGGTAAAGAAGAATGTGTTTTCCGGTAAAGCATTTGCCAACATCAACATTACATCTGACGTCAAAATAATTGCCATTATACCTAACACGTTCCCACCGGTTCAGGGTACAGGAACTGCTACGGTGGAGGCTTTCACACCAGCTATCAACGATGCTGACTTTAAGGTGAAGGTGATAAAAACCGAAACCGTGAGTGGCGATATTCCATTAACGGAAGCAGAAATCATTGTGAGTGGTGGCCGTGGATTGAAGGGTCCTGAGAACTGGGGTATTCTGGAAGATCTGGCTAAAGCGCTGGGTGCCGCTACAGCGAGCTCCCGCCCGGTGGCTGATGCCGGCTGGCGTCCGCACCATGAGCATGTGGGTCAAACCGGCTTAACCGTACGCCCTAACCTTTATGTGGCTATTGGTATTTCCGGTGCGATACAGCACCTGGCAGGAGTTAATGGTAGCAAGGTGATTGTGGTGATCAACAAAGATCCGGAAGCGCCTTTCTTCAAAGCTGCGGACTATGGTATTGTGGGTGATGCTTTTGAAGTAGTGCCTGCGCTGACCCAGGCGGTGAAAAAGTTTAAAGAAGGATAATAATCATAGTTGCGAATTAAGAATTGCGAAGGGCTGGTACAAACTTTAAGATCGTGTTGCATCTGTTGTTCGCAATTCTTAATTCCTAACTTGTATATTAGGCATTTATCATGATAGATTTTTTTTAGATAAGGAATATTTTTCTAACTTCACGGTCTTACAAACTATTCAGCGACAACGCAAGACAGATATGAGAAAAATAGAACTGGAAATAGTTGCTTTATCGCACAGCATTACGCAGACTCATTCATATGCCGTGGTACTGGGAGAAGTAAATGGCTTACGCCGTTTGCCTATTGTGATTGGAGGCTTTGAAGCGCAGGCGATTGCGGTAGCGCTTGAGAAAATGCAACCCAGCCGGCCTTTAACACACGACCTGATGAAGAACTTCATGAACGCCTTTAATGTAGAATTACAGGAGGTTGTGATCAGCAATTTGCAGGAGGGCATTTTTTATTCCAAGCTTATCTGTGCCAATAACGATGAAACCATCGAGATTGATTCCCGTACATCTGATGCATTAGCGCTTGCGGTTCGTTTTGGCTGCCCTATTTATACGTTTGAGAATATTCTTAACAGCGCAGGCATCTTGCTGGATGATCCTGCGGGTAAGAAGACTAACAAGCCGGTGACCCCTACCATTTCGGAGCATGAAAAAGGCGCAGAAGATGACCTCAAAGCGATGAATGTAGATGAATTAACTACACTGTTACAGGAAGTATTGGAACAGGAAGATTATATCCGTGCCATCGCCATACGCGATGAGATTAACAGCCGCAAAAGCAAATAAATTCTTTTCAGTAAAAGCGATGCAGCCGGCAGTGCCAAACTGCAGCTGTTGCTTTGCTATGCAATGAATGCTACATGATTGTATTTCCCAACTGTAAAATAAACCTGGGTCTGCATATTACTCAAAAGCGCCCGGATGGTTTTCATGACCTGGAAACCATTTTTTATCCCCTGCCTGTATGTGATGCACTGGAAGGGATTACACATGCTACGTTACAATTTGAAAGCAGTGGTATTGATATTCCCGGCGATATGTCCGACAATCTTTGTCTGAAGGCATTTCAGCTGGTACGGCAGGATTTTCCCCAGGTGCAACCCTTACACATTCATCTGCACAAAAACATACCGATAGGTGCTGGTCTTGGTGGAGGATCTGCGGATGCTGCATTTATGTTGCGGTTGATTAACCAGAAATTTCAACTTGGTTTGAGTACGGAGGCGTTGGTGGCTTATGCTGCACAGCTAGGCAGCGACTGTCCCTTTTTTATACTGAACCAGCCTTGCTTTGCTACCGGCCGTGGTGAAATTATGACGCCTGTTAACCTGGATCTTTCCGGGTATTCGTTGCTGTTAGTACATCCGGGGATTCATGTGAACACGGGTTGGGCTTTTAAGCAGCTGACGCCGAAGCCGGCTGCCTGGTCCTTGCCGGAAGTGATTCAGTTACCTGTAACGGAATGGAAAGATAAAATGACGAATGACTTTGAAGGACCTGTATTTGCGGCGCATCCGGCGTTGGAGAAAATAAAAGCGCAATTATATGAAGCGGGGGCTTTGTATGCCACGATGAGTGGTAGTGGTTCGGCTTTGTTGGGGATCTTTCCTAAAAACAAAATAGCTGACATCTTGTGGGATGCCAGCTATCGCTTATTTACTATTAAGTAAGTCTTACTTTACAGAAGCTACCAGTGCTTTGAAAGTTTCTGGTTCATTCATAGCCAGATCAGCCAGAACTTTTCTGTTCAGGTCGATATTTTTACCAGCTAATTTGTTCATAAACACAGAGTAGGTCAACCCTTCTGCTCTAACAGCAGCGTTGATACGGGCGATCCACAGCTGACGGTAGTTTCTTTTCTTTAATTTACGGCCAACATAGCTATAAGTGAGTCCTTTCTCAAGAACGTTCTTCGCTACGGTGTAAACATTTTTTCTTTTACCGTAGAAGCCTTTGGCTTGCTTTAAGATCCTTTTTCTCCGGGCTCTTGAAGCTACGGCATTAACTGAACGAGGCATTTGCTTTGTTTTTTTCTCAGGTTATAAAATTCGATTCTTTTGACAGATACTAGCGCATTCCGAGCATTCTCTTAACCAGGTTAAGATTTGCTTCATGAACCAGCGTACTACCTCTTAAGCTACGTTTTCTTTTCGTAGATTTTTTAGTCAGTAAGTGGCTTTTGAAGGCCATGAACCGCTTAATCTGTCCGTTCCCACCAACCTTGAACGTTTTCTTGGCACGGGAATGTGTCTTTACTTTGGGCATCTTACATCAAATTTGGTCTGCAAAGGTATGAAATTAATTCAATAAAGCACAGTCTTGTGTAAATAAATAAGCCCGGACCCCAAATGTGGATAACTTATTAATATTTTTTTACCCCTCCGCAAGCTATTGACAATCAATTTTTCTTCTGCTCCTCTTCCAACTTATCTGGCGCCTATTCATATTACAATTATTATCACTTTTTTTATTTCTCTATATTATTTATAATTTTAATTTTAATTTAATTACATATTTTAACCATACTATGTATAAACACCTGACGCCTATGAAACCATTTTACACATTATCTAACCTGCGCCGGATATCCCTCCCCGGCTTTTTCTATCGATGTAAAGAGTTGAGCACCAACGGGACTGAGTAGACCGATCTACCAACCCTGATACTTTTTTTACTTAACTGCTTGCACCTATGAAACGTCTATTAACCTTTTTATTCCTCCTACTGGGGCTCATTCTGCTGAATAAGCAGGCAGATGCGCAGACACCATCCGCGAATAAGCCATGGATGAACCTGCCGGATTCTGCCTGTCTGGGAAGCTTCGCCAGTACCAATGCTTTTTTGTGGCCCGACAAAGATGGGAACTACAGATTGGCGGATTCGGTCAGCTGGTATATTACCGGAGGAACCTATAATATTCTGTACTCTACGGAACGAGTCAATCAGATTCCTAAGCTGATTGGACAGAAACGGGAAACTGCTTACAATAAAAACGCCTTAACCATACAATTCAATAGTTTAGGCTTATATACGATAAAAGCAGACATCTATCGTAACGGTGTTATTCAGTCCATTACCAGAACGATCTATGTAAAGGACTGTTCAAAGGCTGTATGTCTTGGACAAAATACGGGCGTGGGTGACTTCCTGGAAGACTTTGGAAAATTTCCCGTAGGCGCCAATTACAGTAACAGCAGTCCCAGCGTACCTCCAGATCCTGCTGGTTACGTATATGATCCTTATCCATCAGGTAATTTTGGTGATAACAAGTATATGGTATACTGGAATACCCATATCAGAAACGAATGGGTAAATGCTACCAACCACACCCCTAACCCAAGTCCTGACTCAGTAGGTGGTATGCTGGTATGTAACTCTGCTGTTGCCAAGAAAACTTTCTTTGTTAAAACAGGCGTACCTGTTTGCCCAGGCTCTATGTATAACTTCAGTGCCTGGTTTATGAACGTAAACGGCCTGGAAGTATTTAACGCTACTTGTGCTGCAGGTAACAGTGATGGTTATCACTACGCAGGGGTTACTTTCCAGATTGCAGATGCCGCTACCGGAGCAGTACTTGCCAACTTCAAAACCTATGACGTATCCATGAACCTCGACGGTCCCACGTGGCAGGAATATGGAGGCGCATTTAAAACACCCGCTAATGTAACCAGTGTAACACTCTCTATTATAAATGATAAACTCGGTGATTGCGGAAACGACATCGCCATTGATGATATCAGTTTTAAATATTGTAGTCCCTATATTTATTCATTTATTGATGGACAATCCAAACCGCCTTTAAGGGCGGATTCGTTGTGTGAAGGCGCTCCTGTTACTATTAAAGCGGTATATAGCCCATTAGATTACTTTAAAGATCCTGTTTACCAATGGCAGTACACCAAAGACACGCTCAACTGGCCTGCTAGTCCGGTTTTCCCGGCAGGTGTTACCGGTATCAATACAGATGTACTTACCTTCCCGGTAGGAACACTGAAAGGAGATCCTAACCAGATTGTAGATTATTACTTCCGGGTAAACATCCTGGAAAGAAATAACCCCAGCAACTGTGCGTCTCCATCTCTTTACACAAAAATCTCAGTACTCCCCAAACCTAAGGTAACCGTTTCCTCGGGCAGGATATGTATTGGAGATTCAGTAATACTCACCGCCAATGGCGGATATAGTGCTTATGAGTGGCAAACGGTTCCCGTAGTCAAAGGGCCTAAGATGACAGCCTATCCTACCGTGAACACCACCTTCGGTGCGATTGGTATTGCAGACTATGGATGGAATAGCGTTACCAAACAACCACGGCAATGTAGGGATACCGGTTATGCAAAGGTGATTGTAGACCTGCAACCTGTCGTGAACATGACCGCCACCCCATTGGAGATCTGTTTGGGTAAATCTATTACCCTGAAGGAAACCAACAGTGGCGCTCCGGTTGATAGTATCTCCTGGAGATGGACATATAATGGTGTCAACATCGGTAACCTGAATGATATAACGCTCACGCATACACCGATTGACACCGGTGCGAAGAAATACAAAGTAACGCTGAGCAATCATGCGTGTAGTGCAGCCGACTCTGTTATCGTAAATGTAAGATCCCAGCCTAAAGCAGACGCTGATACCATTTACATGCAGTGTAACACCAATGACTTCAATATTAAAAGAAGTCCACTGCCAACAGATCAGCAGGGTCAATGGACGTTCAACGGTCCTTCCAAGCTCGCGGTAATCACCAATCCAACCAATCCACAAACAACAGTAACAGGTGTGCAGCCTGGTGATACGATACGTCTTACATGGACCATCACCAATAAAGCACTTGCTGCCTGTACTGCTGTTAGCCAGGTTACGCTCATCAATACCAAATCGCTCACACCAAGTACTGCGGGAACTGATGTTGTACAGTGTGGCATTACCACCTTCCAACTGACTGCCAATAAACCTGGTATCGGCGAAAAAGGTAAATGGACTTTTGGCGCGGGTACTACGGGAACAGATGTGAGTCTGAATTATGATACCGCATACAATGCTATTGCTACCATCAAAGGTGGTAATAAAACAGTGACCCTCATCTGGAGCATTTCCAACGGCGTATGTAGCGGATCAACTTCGGCTACTATCAAGCTGACGTTGAAATCGCCTCCAACGATGAATATAAGCGCTCCTGCAGTATGTAATACCGTGGACTCTTTTAAAGTGATGATTACCGGTAAAACAGGTAACATTTCTAAATATACCCTGGATGTATCCCCTACCGCGCCTGCTGCCAGAAAAATGCCGGGCTTTACGCCAATCAACGGTATCTGGCCAAGTCAAAAGGCGATCGACTCCTTCAAAGTCAAATTACCTGCAAACACACCTGCCGGTAATTATGATTTTGTGTTGACTGCCATGGAAGATACGTTAGCAGGTTGTAGCAAAACAGTTACCTTCTCTCTATCCGTAGAAAAACCATCCACTAATCCTACCTCGGTCACTGCATCTACCACAGCCATCTGTGTTAAGGCAAATGATACCCTGACTGTTGTAGGAGGATCTCTGGGTGTTGATTCTACAGGTAAGCCTGCTACCTGGAAATGGTACACCGGAGGCTGTCCTGGCTCACCTGGCAGCAAACGCGTTTACCCTAACTCGTCGCTGACCACTGACAGCTCTGTTGTTGTTTTCAACGCAGTAAGTGCTACCACTACTTATTATGTGATGGCGCCAAGCAACGGCCCTTGCGGTAATACCAGCTGTGCATCTGTAACAGTAACAGTATACGCTCAACCACCGATAGCGAAAACTGACAGCACAGCTGCTCAGTGTAATAATTCTACCTTCACCATTAAAGGGAATGATCCTACCGCTACTCCAGGAGCAAAAGGCGTTTGGAGATTTACTCCTGCTCCGGGTGTAACCATCACCGATAGCACKAAAGCAACGACCACMGTAACTGTTCCTGCTGGTAACAGAGTMACCTTTATCTGGTGGGTAACCAACGGCGTCTGYGATTCGACCAGTGCRGCCGTTTCTGTTGTAAACTATCCTAAACCGGTGGTTGCCAAAGTTGATAGTGTGGCAGCTCAGTGTAATAATGCTACTTTCACKATTAAAGGAAATGATCCKACTACTACCTTCGGTGGTAAAGGTGTCTGGAGATTTACYCCTACTCCGGGKGTAACCATCACCGATAGCACGAAAGCAACGACCACAGTAACTGTTCCTGCTGGTAACAGAGTCACCTTTATCTGGTGGGTAACCAACGGCGTCTGTGATTCGACCAGTGCAGCCGTTTCTGTGGTAAACTATCCTAAACCAGTGGTTGCCAAAGTTGATAGTGTGGCAGCACAGTGTAATAATGCTACTTTCACGATTAAAGGAAATGATCCTACTACTACCTTCGGTGGTAAAGGTGTCTGGAGATTTACYCCTACTCCGGGTGTAACCATCACCGATAGCACKAAAGCAACGACCACCGTAAATGTTCCCGCTGGTAACAGAGTAACCTTTATCTGGTGGGTAACCAACGGCGTCTGCGATTCGACCAGTGCAGCCGTTTCTGTTGTAAACTATCCTAAACCAGTGGTTGCCAAAGTTGATAGTGTG
>NZ_JBFTLN010000026.1:0-49731 GCF_056396465.1 Chitinophaga sp. 05T412 | reverse complement strand
GCGCACCGATATCATCTTTGTGGCAGAGCACCATACGGGCGCCCCAGCACAGTGGCAGAAACAGTTCCCATACCGATACATCAAAAGTGAAAGTGGTCTTCTGTAAAATGATGTCTGCAGACGTAAAATTGTAATGCTGCCACATCCACTCCAACCGGTTCACCACACCACGGTGTTCCAGCATACAGCCTTTAGGACGACCCGTGGAACCCGAAGTGTAAATCACATAAGCCAGGTCGTGGGGCTGGTTAACAATAGCTGGCGTTGTGGTGCTGTATGCTGATTGCACTGCTTTAAAACGCAACAGCTCCGCTTCATCAATCAGCACTTTACAACTACTGTCGGACACGATATAATCAATACGTTCCTGCGGGAAGTCAGGATCAATGGGAACATAAGCCCCACCTGACTTCAGCACCGCCAGCAAAGCAATGATCATTCGTTCACTTCTTTCCAGCTGCACCCCCACCAGGTCATCTGCAACAATAGCATATTGCCCGCGCAGGTAATGTGCTAACTGGTTGGAGTATGCATCCAGTTGCTCATAGGTAAAGGAGCTATCTTCAAATACCAGTGCTACCGCATCCGGCGTTTTTGCTACCTGTTCTGCGAACAGGTGCACCAATGTTTTATCTTCCGGGTAAGCAGCAGCCGTATCATTAAAATCATGTAGTACCAGTTGTTTCTCCGCTTCAGTGGCTGCTGCTATAGCAGATAGCCGGATAGCCGGCTGCTGCATTACCTGTGCAGCAATATAACGCCAGGAGTGAAAAAAACCGGGAATACGGTGTTTTGCAAAAAGCCGCGATGCATATTCTATCTCCAGATAAAAAAGATTCCCGGGATCATTACCAAAAGTAAAAGTGAGGTCTGTTTTGGCAAAAACATGCTCCCGCGTAATAACGTTACCCTGTTGCAGGTAGCTGTCAAGATGCTCCAGTTCAAAGTCATACGATTTACTATCACCCGTACTGGTATCCAGCAGGGTCACTATCACATCAAACAAGGGGTTTCTTCCGGTGTCACGGGGCACCTGCAAATCGTCCACGATACGGTCCAGCGGGTAGTCCTGGTGCGCCATTATACGGAATGACTGTTCTGTGAGCCGCTTCAAAAATTCCTGAAAAGTATCGGGTGTGTCCACATGCATCCTGAATGGAAGCGTGTTAACGTATAGGCCTACCTGTTGTTCCAGGCCAGAATGGTGTCGTCCGGCTACCGGAACACCGATCGTAATATCCTGCTGCCMGGAACATTTATGCAGCAGTATAGCGATAGTAGCATTAAAAAAGTTAAAGGGCGTCACCTGCCATTGCTGACAGAAGTCTTCTACTTCTGCATAGAAGTGATCATCCAAATAGAATTTAGAGACCCCACCTTCAAAGGACTGCACATCGGGCCGTGGAAAATCATATGGTAATTCCAGCGGATCAATATGATTGGTCAGCTGCTGTTTCCAGAAATCAGCTGCAGCAGCACCTTTATCGCCATTTACGACCGCCTCCTGCCATTGTACATATTCTTTATATTGCAATTCCAGGGGCCGCGCTGACAGTTGTTTTTCATTAGAGAGCGCATGGTAATTCCCGATCACTTCCTTTATCAGCAATGCCACCGACCAACCATCGCTGATGATGTGATGAATGCCTATCATCAGCGCGTGTTCCTGTGCCGATATACGATATAACTTCACTCGCAACAACGGGCCATTTTCCAGGTCGAACTGCCATCGGCTGCAAGCTGCTGCGGCTATCTGCAATGTTGCTTTGGGATCGGTGTGCAGGGAAATATCTTCCTCCTCCATCACAAATGTGATGTTGTCCAGGATCACCTGTTCCGGTATGCCATCCGTGTTGGTGAATACGGTACGTAAACTTTCATGCCGTATTATACTCGCCTCAAATGCGGCTTTGAGCAGGCTGGGCACCAGCTCTCCTTTCAGGTAAAACCGTGTTGTAATATTATAGGCTTCCAGTCCGCCTTCAAACTGGCTGAGCACCCATAAACGCCGTTGGGCGTGAGAAACGGGGTAACGTTCCTGCAGCGGCACCGGTGTTAAAAAAGTAGTAACAGGTGCATGCACATTTTTCAGCAAGGCTATCAGAGCTGATTTAGCCATCCTTACCTGTTGTAACAACGCGTCCGGTAAGGTGTCTGTTTCACCAACCAGTTTAAGCTGATCTCCGTCCAGTCTGGGAACAATGTTATATCGTTTCAGTGCTGCAATGATCTCTGAAGTATTCATATCGTAATTTCCTTACCGGAAGTTTTTTCATTTTTTAACCAAAGAAAATTTTCGATAGCATCTACCAGTTGCCGCAGACTATTTTCCTGCAGGACCAGTGCTACATCCAGCTGGATATGCAGTTCATGGCACAACGTATTCACCATCTCCATGGCCCGGAGAGAATCAAGTCCCAGGCTGGTCAGCTCCGCATTTTCATCTAACGGTAATATCTTGTGGCTACCCAGTTTACTGGCTACGAGATCCTGTACATATCTGTTGATGTTGTACTGGTCAGGGTTTTGCAATACTGCTGCCAGTAAAACAGGATCTCTTTCATTTATAGATGGTGCCGGCATTTCCAGTGCAGAAGCCAGCACATTGAATAGTTGCTGTTGATAATAGTCCCTGCATTTGAGGCGTTGCAGTTTTCCGCTGGTAGTTCGCGGGATACCCAGTGGCGTAGTGAGTATAATATTTTGCAGGTGCAAGCCGGTAAGGCCAGCCACTGTTTTGTGAATCGTGGCTATCACGGTATCCATATCCAATCCGCGGTAATGACTTCTTTTTATTTCAGCTACCACGATCAACGCTGTGGATGACTCCTCCTCACTGAAAAGCGCTACACCATTGTTTTCTATGGCAGTATGACTTTCTGCAATTGCTTCTTCTATGTCATATGGATAGATATTGCGCCCACGCACAATCAGCATTTCTTTTGCTCTTCCGCTGACATAGAGCGTATCTTCAAACATAAATCCCAGGTCACCGGTTTTCAGATAGGGTTTCCCATCTATCTGATAAAACACATTGGTATTATCTTTATTCCAGTATCCTGTGGTCACACTGTTTCCGTGTATGCATATTTCCCCTTCTTCCAGTGCTGCACATATATCCCCGCCTGTTGCAACAATTTTTACGTCCATGCCTGCCGGGATTTTTCCTGCGCCTACTACTGGTTTGGCAGCTGCATCTTCCTGACTGGAAAGGTGAATCTGACTGTTTTCTTTTTTTATGAAGATGACCCGCTGCTCTTTGGATGACGGTATTCCTGCTACCAGCAGTGTGGCTTCCGCCAGGCCGTAGCAGGGATGAAAGGCTTCCGCCCGGAAACCGGCCGAACGGAAATGTGTGGTAAAACGTTGTAGTGTATCATATCTCACCGGTTCGGAACCGTTAAACGCGGCTTTCCAGCAAGAGAGATTGAGATGTGGTAATTTTTCCGGGGCAACCCTGTTTACACAAAGATCGAACGCAAAATTAGGACCGCCGCTATGTGTGGCACGGTGATGGGAAACCCCTTCTATCCAGCGTTCCGGCGATTGCATAAAGTTAAAAGGTGACATCAGTACGCAAGTGCAGCCGATGTAAATGGTATGCAGGATATTCCCGATAAGCCCCATATCGTGATGAAAAGGAAGCCAGGAAAAAATGAGGGATGCTTCATCACAACCAAATGCTTCTCTGATCAGCTGCTGGTTATGCAACAGGTTTTCCTGAGAAATGATTACGCCTTTGGGCTGGCCTGTAGAGCCGGAAGTATATTGTATAAATGCGACAGGGTGAAAAACCGGTTCGATGTGAAGTCCGGAATTATCTGTTGACGGGTCATACCCGGTGAGTAATAAATTGACGTGGCGTTCGGTGAGGAAACTGCTCATTTCCTTTTCCAGGTGATTGGCAATGGTGAGTGTGCAAAGAATCACCGATGCATTGGCATCTTCTGTAATACTCTTCAGCCGGGTATATTGACGGGTTCCTTTCCCATACGATACCGGCACAGGAATAACACCCACATACTGGCATGCGAGAAATGAAACGATAAAAGAAGCCACATCGTGAAACACGAGCAGGGCCCTTTTCCCGTGGAGCTGCCGGCCGGCAAGCTGCACGGCCAACGATTTTACGCTGTTTAGGAGTTGATGATATGATATTTGGTGGGTAATATCCAAACCGTTGTCGGTAAAAGAAAAAACGGTCTTGTCTGGACACGAGCGGGCATAAAAGATCAGGTGATCAATGACACTCTTCTTGGAGGCTTGCATAAATGACTCAGATTTGCATGGGACGATATGAAAGAAAAAAGACTAGATGGCTAGCAGATGCTCTTCCGGCAATGACACAAGGATGCATCGCTGCAGGAGATTTACGCGGATCAGCAATTTCTGTTTATTGTCAAGTTCCACCACCTCTCCCGAAAGGCCTGACAGTGCGCCTTCACAGATCACAAGGCGTCTTCCTGGTTGAAAATAATGGTGGCTAACTTCCATTTCATTCGCATGATCAACTGCTTGCTGTATATCGTGGATAATGGATGCATCGACCCTGACTATTTCTTTTCCGGATTTTACATAATAGAGACAACCATCAATATTCATCACCTGGAAGTACTCATTGGGTGTTTCCAGGTAAATAAAAAGGTAGGATGGAAATAACGGTTCAAGAATATACTTCCTCCGATCATTCCATTGTCGGAAAACCTTTCTGGTGGGAAGGAAAGATTTGATGTTCATTGCAGTAAGTAAATCATTTACTTTCTTTTCATGGCGAGGGCGTGTGTAGACCAGGTACCATCCAGCGTTAAAGTTCTTCATTGGCTTCGATTTAAGGAATTGAAGTGTGGTAGTGGTTATCATAATCAGCGGTAAAAAATAGGATTCACACGGTGCTGTATTTCAGCGGCCGTAGCAAACAGTCAGAGATGTTATAGTCGTTACGTTTTCAGCTGAAATATGTCCGGATATTTTTTTGTGACAGTCAGCATATTTAACTTGAGTGGTCTCGTTGTGATTGCTTTGATCTATTTTATCAGGGTATCCTTTCAAATTGGGGAATTTCCTTAACTATCGCTCATTTCGGGGCAGAGCTATCGCTACTGCAAGTGACACACACAGCACTCTAAGAAAATAAATGTTACACAAATTGCTGCTGGCCGCAGCCTGTAATTGACTATCGCCTCGTTGTTAACTAATAATCATCCTCAAAATTCCTGCACTCTTGGCTTCACCTGATCGCGCATAACCACGTGGCAGGTCCGGATAGATGCAATTGAATTCGCGGGCAACACTAAAATCCAGGGTTTAGGGTAAAAAGCGAAAACAATTTACTCCAAAGGGCTTTAAGACCAAACTCTTATCCGACATTGCTCAAAAAGCTGGTTAATAAACATGCGTTAAAGTTCTACGGGAACCAATAACAATGGTTTTACGAATCATTTTTTTAAAGGTAAATCAAAATAAAAAGCCTGCCAATAGTATTACTACGTAATCCTATTGCGGTTTTTACGAAAAGAAGACAAAACCCGAAACCACGCTTGACAGAGGGTTCTGTGTTACCAAATTATGAACAGTACGATATTCATCCTGTAATCGGTTTCCGGAAACATTTTACTTTTCGTTCGCAAAAATACGCTCGCTTTTTCGGCAAAAAAAGGGATACCGGACCCTCAAATTCCCCGAAACAAATTAGATAAATAAATATTATCTTTATTACCATTATGAATTTACTTGGAAGAATAAACAAGTTCCATAAGCACCACCGGGTGTTAACCCATATATTTTTCTGGCTGGGCGTATTACTGATCTCCACAGAAGAAAGGAATTATAATTACCGGGAAAACTGGCTTTCATGGAACACCTACATATATAACGGCTTAACCCTTGCCACACAGGTAATGACATCGTATTTCCTGGCATACTTTATTATTCCGCGTCTTTTCCAGCTGAAAAAATACCCGCTGGTGTTATTCACTTTCATAGCGGGCATGTACATCATCTGTGTATTGTCACGGGTGATTACTATCTATATCCAGGAGCCTTTATCTGGTGTGCCACCCAAACAGAGTGAAAACTTATTGAATATCACTACTAATGTTTCCAAACTGGTATACGTTTATTTTTTCAGGAACTTTTCTGTAGCCCTCATTTTTCTCCTGATCAAATCATTGAAAGATCAAAATGATATAGCCCAGCAATCACTGGAGCTTCAAAAAGAAAAATCCGCGGCAGAATTGCAGATGCTTAAAAATCAACTCCACCCGCATTTTCTGTTCAATACATTAAACAACATTTATTCCCTGTCTATTTCCCAGTCGGCGAAAACATCCGAATCCATTGAGCGCTTGTCAGAAATACTGGACCACGTACTTTACCGGAGCAATGCGCCATTTGTACTACTGTCTGATGAGGTTAATCTGCTCAGGAACTATATAGAACTGGAGAAACTACGGTATAACAACCAGCTGCAGGTACACTTTCAAACGTCATGTGACCATGACTGCAACATTGCTCCGATGCTCCTGCTCACCATAGTGGAAAATGCTTTTAAGCATGGGACAAGTGAAAGTATTTACGACCCGATGATAGACATCACGCTCTCGTCTACCACCTCCCTCTTCCAGTTTACCGTGAAAAACACTTATGATCCCGACGCACTCCACCATCATGGCAAAAGGATAGGTCTGCCAAATCTACGGCAGCAACTGGAGCTAATTTACCCTAAAAAGCATATCTTAGATATTGAGCGAACAGACCGGTTATTTATCGCGTCTATGACTATTCAACTATGAAAATAAAATGTCTACTGGTAGATGATGAGCCACTGGCTATTTCGTTATTGCAGAAACACCTGGAGCAATTGGAAAATTTTGAAGTGGTGGGCACCTGCAATAACGCGTTAAAGGCAGTGGAGATCCTGAATACAAAGGACATAGACCTCCTATTCCTGGATATCAAAATGCCTAAAGTATCCGGCATCGACCTGTTAAGAACATTACGGCGCGCCCCGAACGTGATCATTACTACAGCTTACCGGGAATATGCCCTGGATGGCTACGACCTTGACATCGTTGATTACCTGCTGAAACCCATTACCATTAACCGCTTCCTCAAATCAATAGAAAAATTCCTGCGACTCAGTAATAAAACGGTATCTAACGTATCGTCTTCCAGCGAAAAAAATTTCATCTACATCAAGTCGGTCAACAAATTTTTCAGGATCAACATAGATGATATCCTGTATGTAGAAAGCATGAAAGACTATATTAAAGTGTGTACCAAAGAAAGAGAGATCATCGCCAAATATAAAATCAGTGATTTTGAAAAAGAGCTGGAAGGAAAAGGGTTCCTCCGGGTACACCGCTCCTTTATTGTAAGCGTATCTAATATCACTTCTTTTACGGCCGCCAGTCTAGAAATACACAACATCTCACTGCCTATTGGCAGCAGCTATAAGGAATACGTATTCAAAGCGCTAAACATAGGAAGATATTCAGGATAAATGAGCTGTTAGGCTCCTTTTCCGCAGCGCAGTTTTAAACTTTCGATGCCCCTGCAATAGAACAAATTCACCTCTTCTTCCTGCAAATAGCTGCTCATTTCTGGAAAAACAATAGTCCAGCAACTTCCCCTCTTTATTACGGGTATGCAGCTGATCCATCGAGATCCGCAAATGAGTATCAAAAAAATGTTGTCTGTAAAAAGTGGATTTACCAGTGGCCTGAATGCCACAAAAAATGATTGCTTCCATAGGTATATCTCATTTTCAGGAGTCATCGCTACATCAGACCGAAACAAAAAAACTACATCCCGGTATCCATCTCCCTAAAAATTATTTTGCGGTAATTTCATACACACAACGGCGTTGCCCGTCGGTGATATGTTCTGTCCGCACAATAGCGGCGTGTTTCCCGAGTACCGTACTGAAAATTTCCTGCTCCATCTGGCAAAAATAGCCACAGCATTTAGCTGCCGCCTGAATGGGACAATGATTTTCTATCAACCAAAAGGTAGCACCTTCTTTTTTAAATTCTGCCATATAGCCTTCGCGCTTGCGTAGATCGGCCAGTAAAATCACTTTACTTTCCAGGTCTTTACAGTCTTTCAGCTCTTCCTGGTATTTCTCCAGTGTACTTTGCGCGGTGGCTTGCAGTACCTGTCCCATCATCTCCGGCGCCAGTGTTTTACTCATGTTGCAGAGTAATTTCAATGCCAGGTCCTGGTGACGATCAGGGAAACGGGCATTGCCCGCTTCTGTTAGTCCCCATATTTGTTTAGGTCTGCCCCTGCCCTCTGATACGGTGGTAGCTGTGACCAGCCCTTCATTTGCCAGTTTGAGCAATTGAAAACGCGCGCCTTCCATGGTCACCTTCAACTCGTCTGCCAGCGTCTGCAGCGGTTGTGGTCCCCTGGTTTTAAGTATCCATATCGCGCGCTCATTGTCGGCAAAGCTATTATTCATAATAAACAAAGTGTTTATTTGGTTTATTCAGCAAAGATACTATCTTTGTTCCAGAAATACGATGAATAGTTCCGTACCGCCATACCGGTACTGCCGCGTGTATACCGTGCGCAGTGGCTGTATGCGGGGTACTCCGGCATCACTCCTCCGGCAGGGCCCTCCGGAGGGATAAGATTAAATATAACTGATGAATCAACGCTTGCGCTGCAGACTTATCCTGCAGTACCAGACCGGCATGTGCCTACTAAAACATAAACATTACTTCCATGAAAATAGCGATCATCATCGGCAGCATCCGTCAGGGACGACAATCCCAGAAGATTGCCCATTATCTGCAACATAAACTAACGGGCMATGGTCACCATATTGACCTGGTAGACCTGGCGGCCACACCGCTCCCCATGCTGGAAGAGCGCGTAGGTAAACATCCGCAGCTACCAGCCGTAGTGCAGGATTTAAGTAACCGCCTGCATGCCGCCGACGCGGTCATCATGGTGACCCCGGAATATCATGGCAGCTTCTCCGGGGTATTGAAAAATGCACTCGATTATTTTTACAGCGAATTTTCGAGAAAAGTAGTGGGCATTGTAACCGTCAGCGCGGGCAAACTCGGCGGTATCAATGCAGCTACACAACTACAACACGTGATCCTCAGCCTTGGCGCCTTTCCGCTTCCCACCAAACTATTGGTACCCGAAGTTTACGGCGCCTTCAACGAGGCACAGGAACTCACCAGTGACATCACCACCCGATCGGCACTACGATTCATAGACGAATTCCAATGGCTGGCTACCGCTATCACAGACAAGAAACAACAGGCAGTTGCCGGCATTTAACACAACAACGCTACAGCGGAGAATACGGGCATTCTCCGCTGTATGCATTTAAATAAATGATGTGCACAGCTAAAAAAATGTGATATCTTGCTAAATATTTCCACAATATTTGCAGAACACAATCGTCTTCAAAAAGGAAATCCTGTTTTTTAGCCACACACCCTGCAAAACATATATCTGGTAAGATGAAACAAGAAGCTGGTACTAAAAAGAAAGAAGCCGGCATATTCAGTTTGCTACGGCCATACATGGGAATGGTCGGTTTGCTGATACTGTTTACGCTGTTGAGTAATGGCCTCAATTTATGGCTCCCTAAAATTATCGGAAATGGCATCGATGCTTACGAACACGGCACATTTCAGCTCAATCCGTTGCTGATAAAATTCAGCGTCGCCATTATCGTTATCCTGGTGTTCACCTATCTTCAGAATATCATACAAACATATGTATCTGAAAAAGTAGCCCGGAATCTGCGCACACAAATATCTAATAAGATATCCGGCCAAAGCTACGCCTGGGTGGAACAAGCCAACCCTTCGCGCCTGCTCACCAACCTGATCGCAGATGTAGACTCCATCAAATTATTTGTGTCCCAGGCCATCGTGTCGCTGGTATCTTCGCTGTTCGTCATCATCGGCGCCAGCATATTGCTGATTACCATCAACTGGAAACTGGCGCTGGCAGTCATTGCCACCCTCCCGGTAATTGGCATCACCTTTTTCCTGGTACTGCGCAAAGTCAGAGCCGTGTTCATGAAAAGCAGGGAAGTCATGGACTGGCTCAATAAAGTCATCAACGAAAGTATTTTGGGCGCCGCCATTATCCGCGTGGTCAATTCCCAGCAGCTGGAATATGAAAAATTCCTCGATGCCAACACCAAAGCCATGAACTTTGGCCTGACCATTATCCGCCTCTTCGCCGGACTGATTCCCGTGATCACCTTTACCGCTGGCATTGCCGGACTCATCATCCTCGCCCTCGGCGGACATTTCGTGATCACCAATAGTATGAGCCTCGGTGATTTTGCAGCGTTCAACAGCTACCTCGCCATGCTCATCTTCCCCATCCTCGTGATCGGATTTATGAGTAACGTGATTGCCCAGGCATCTGCTTCTTACCAAAGAATCAGCTCCGTGATCAATATGCCCGACATTATGCCCGCGGGTACCATTACTACCCCTGTTAAGGGAGATATCCAATTCAACAATGTATCTGTCAACTACGGTCAGAAACCAGTGCTGAAAAATATTTCCTTTTCTGTAAAAGCAGGATCGAAAGTAGCGGTAATAGGCCCTACCGCCGCCGGTAAAACCCAGCTGCTTTACTTACTCACCGGCCTCATAAAGCCAGATAGCGGCGAAGTGCTGCTAGACGGGCAGCCGGTTACAGCCTACGACTCCGAAGCCATTCACAAACAAATCGGCTTCGTATTCCAGGACAGCATCATCTTCAACATCAGTATCCGCGAAAACATCGCCTTCAATGATACCGTAAGCGATGCCGCCATGGAAAAAGCATTGGATACCGCAGCACTGCGGGACTTCACAGACACACTTCCCGAAAAACTGGAAACCATCGTATCAGAGAGAGGAACCAGTCTTTCCGGCGGACAAAAACAACGCCTGATGCTGGCGCGCGCGCTGGCCATGAATCCTACCATTCTGCTGCTGGATGATTTCACCGCCAGAGTAGATACCAATACAGAAAAGAAAATACTGGATAATGTACAGTCGGCCTACCCGGGCATCACCCTGCTGTCAGTAACGCAGAAGATTGCCTCCGTAACGCATTACGACCAGATCATCCTGCTCATGCAAGGCGAAATTATTGCCAGCGGTACGCACCATGAACTGATCAATTCCAGCCCGGAGTACATCCAGATTTTTAATTCCCAACAAAGTACCAGCAACTATGAATTACAATCTTAATAAATATACCGGGAAGGAACATAAAACATCCAACTATACTGCATTCAGAAACCTGCTGCAACTCATCACGCATGAAAAAAAGAACCTGTACATTGCGTTGCTGGCCATCATTGTGAATGCTACCCTTAACCTGTCCGGCCCTTTGCTGATTGGTTATACCGTGGATCATTATGTAGTGCAGAAACAATATCATGGCGTACTGGTGTTCTCCGGCATTCTCCTCTGTATGTATGTGGTGGCATTTTTCACCAGTTACTTCCAAACCAAACTGATGGGAGGTGTAGGTCAGCGTACCCTCTTTACCCTGCGCAATTCCATCTTCAGTAAAATACAACAGCTGCCAGTAGCCTTCTTTAATCAGAACAAGGCAGGCGATCTCATTTCCCGTGTCAACAACGACACAGATAAACTCAACCAGTTTTTCTCTCAATCACTGATGCAGTTTGTGGGTAACATTATGATGATGATTGGCGCTGGTGTTTTCCTGATCATCATCAACTATAAAATCGGTATTGCCGCACTGGCGCCGGCTTTGCTCATTCTTATTTTCACCCGGGTACTATCTCCCTGGATCAAAAGAAAGAATGCGGCCAGTATGAAAACAGTGGGCGGCATGAGTGCGGAAATCCAGGAAAGTCTGAGCAATTTTAAAGTGATCGTTGCCTTCAACCGCCGCGATTATTTTAGAAAACGCTTTAACGAAGCCAACACTAAAAACTATGAAACAGCCATTGGCGCAGGCTTAGCGAATAACGTGTTTTTACCTTTCTATGCCATGTGTGCCAGCGTGGCGCAGCTGCTGGTACTCTCCGGCGGTATCTACCTGATTTCACAGGGCGAATTCACGATAGGACTCTTAGTGAGCTATCTTGCATATGCTAACTATTTCTATAACCCATTACGACAACTTGCTACCCTCTGGGCTAACTTCCAGGTGGCCATGGCCGGATGGGATCGTATTTCTGAAATACTGGCGCTGGAAACAGACCTGATCACCGTACCGGCTACTGCTACTCCTGCTCCCAATGCACCTTTGCTGGAATTCAAACACGTACACTTCGGCTATCCGGAAGGCAGGGAAATACTGCATAACATCAGTCTTATCCTGGAAAAAGGAAAAACCTATGCACTGGTAGGCCCCACTGGTGGCGGTAAAACCACCACCGCATCTCTCATGGCGCGCCTCTATGATCCCACACAAGGCTCCGTATTACTGAATGGGAAAGACATCCGTAGTTATGATGCCAATGAACGTTCTCAAAAAATAGGATTCATTTTACAGGAACCATTTTTATTCACCGGTACCGTAAAAGAAAATATCCTGTACGGCAATCCGCATTACAAGGACTATTCTAACGAGCAACTGACGGAAGTGATCAAAGAAGCCAACCTGGAAAAACTGCTGGCCATCTTTGAAGAAGGATTGGAAACAAAAGTAGCCGCCAGCGGCGATGGTGTCAGCCTGGGTCAAAAACAGCTGATCGCCTTTATGCGCGCAGTGCTCCGCAAACCAGACCTGCTGATCCTGGATGARGCTACCGCTAATATTGATACGGTAACCGAACAATTACTGGGCGAAATCCTGGAGAAATTGCCGGATACCACCACCCGCGTAATTATTGCACACCGACTGAATACCATTGAGAATGCAGATGAAATATATTTTGTGAATTCGGGAGAAGTGACCCGCGCTGGGTCGCTACAAAATGCGATGGAGAAGCTGCTACATGGGGTGAGAGTTAGTTAATGCGACTTAGGGTAACTATGCTGTAGTACCCGATCTATATATACATATTCCGGCAACGATTGTAACTTTTGTAACAGCGTGGCCGGAATTTTTGTTGGTCCCAATAGCGCGCCCGCTACCTGTCCGGCGATAGAAGCATTGGTATCTGTATCCCCACCTGCTGCCATGAGCCCTTCAAACATTTCCTGCATCCCGGTCTGCGCTACCTTCGACGCTGCAAACAAGGCCAGGGGAACGGAGTTAACTACATAGCCATTATTCCCCAGAGCCGCTACATCCTTTATGCCTGCTGTATTTCCCAACTGCTGTATCTCCATCAGCCGATCCCGTATACGCGTATCCGGTAGTTGTGGAATGAGTAAATCGAGCAGGTGGGTGGTGGTGGTCCAGGTACCCATCAATGCAGCCTGTATGGCAAGTACCACCGCCAGTGCACCGATATAAGCTTCCTCATGCTGATGAGTGATCCTGCAGGCGTCTCTGATATCCTCACGGGAACGGCTATCCCAAAATGCAAAGGGGGCAATACGCATAGCTGCGCCGTTGCCAGCGCTATATTCGCCTTTACTGCCGGCATAACGCCAATGTATACCCGCTGCTAAATCCTGCATGGCTTTTAAAGTGCTGGCGCCAATGCCCACGATGTTACCGGCTTTAAAGTACTGCAGGAATTGTGCAGCCAGCGCATCTGTATTTTTATCGAGAGATAATACTTCGCAGGTAGCCAGCGTGAGCCACGTGTCATCGGTCAATAGCCACCGAGGCGGTGGAGGGGTTATTTTCCCCAGGTAAAAAGTACGTGAATCATCGCGGGAAGGCGTATTTTCAAAACAGCTCCCCCAGGCGTCACCAATGGCGCCGGCTAAAATACAGCCTTCAAATCGCGCCCGCTTGCTTAATGTCATACAGTAAAATACAGATATTCCGCATTCCTCCCCACCAATCCACTTTTTTTTGTTACATTCACTAAATGTCAAAATTCAAAGACGTAGTGGTGACACTATCTAAAAAGCACCCTCAAACAGGTGAACCAGTACAAGCTGGACACACGTTTGTGATTGGCGTATTAGGCAAAAAAACAGCCTTCTACGAAATCGCCACCGAGGCGTTGAACAACCTTCACAATGATGATTTGCAGAAAGCGTTGTTCCAACTCCTCCACCCACAAACCCCGCATCACTAACCACTTTATTTCCAATGTTGTATTCGTCTGTATCAAGCTTTCAACATTGGAAATAAATTTTGTACTATTTGGTAAAGAATATACCTTTACCCTAAAATCATACACCCATGTCAGGCAGACCCAAGATATTTGATGAGCACGAAGTGATCGATAAAGCGGCGGATCTTTTCTGGCGGCAAGGATATGAAGCCACTTCTACAGAAGACCTGTTGACAGAAATGGGCATCGGCAAAGGCAGTTTTTACCTCGCTTTCAAAGGAGGGAAGAAAGAACTGTTCGAAAAAGCCCTAACCCAAAACAGTGAAAGAGCCATCACCCGGTTTAAAAAAGAAATCGCCGAAGCAACTGACCCAATCGAATATATCCGGCAGTTCTTTCGCGGCATTACCCTCAGCCCCAAAAAAATACACCAACGCGGCTGTATCATGGGAAATACGGTAGCAGAATTATCACACACCGACGCCCTTTTGATGAAAAAAGCCGCCCATCACCTGCAGGAACTGGAAGGACTCTTCCATCAGGCCCTGCTCCGCGGCAAAGAGCTGGGCAAACTGCATACTAAACAAGATCCCGCACTGCTGGCCCGTTTACTACTCAACAACTGGAACGGACTGGGTATTACCCGCCGGATCTATCCCGATAATGAAACCCTCGGGGAACTCATAGAAATGCAGTTAAAAATCCTGGATTAATCGAAAGACTCCTTTTAATCGCATCAGATAAACGCTTACTTAATTTTGTACCATTTAGTACAATATAAATTCATTAGCATGGAAAAAACCACACCACTCACTACCGCCACCGCCATACTATTTGCCATCGCCAGCGGGTGCGCCGTTGCCAATGTATACTACGCGCAACCCCTGCTCAACACTATGAGCCAGGATCTGCACATCCCGGCAGCCGATGCAGGTATCATCGTCACCATTACGCAAACCGGTTATGCAGCCGGACTATTACTGCTGCTCCCGCTGGGCGACCTGTTCAATCGCCGCAAACTAATTGTCACCCAGCTGCTGCTTGCCATGGCCGCACTCGGCCTGGTAGCCTGGGCGCCCAACCGCCTGTTCTTCTTTGCCGGAATGGCGGCGGTAGGAATGCTGGCGGTAGTCACCCAAACATTGGTAGCCTATGCCGCTACACTCGCTGCACCAGCTGCACGCGGCCGCATGGTGGGCTTAGTCACCAGCGGCGTAGTACTCGGCATCCTGCTGGCACGCACCATTTCCGGCACATTGGCGGATATTGCAGGATGGAGAGCGGTATATCTTTTTTCTGCCACACTCATGCTGCTCACCGCCATCGCCCTGTTCCGCGTGCTTCCCCGGGAAGACCCAAACAAAACAGTAACGACCTATCCTAAACTCCTGGCCTCCGTTTTTCAATTGCTGCTACAGGAGCCAATACTTCGTACCCGCGCCATCCTCGCCGGATTTATATTTGCCGCCTTCAGCGTATTATGGACCTCCCTGGTACTTCCCCTCAGCGCACCACCTTATGAATTCAGTCATACCGTAATCGGTTTGTTTGGACTCATCGGCGTTGCCGGCGCACTCGGCGCTACCAAAGCCGGACAACTGGCCGATCAGGGCCGCAGCCAATGGACTACCGGCACCGCACTCACCTTACTCCTACTCTCCTGGCTACCACTGGGCTTTACAACCAGCTACCTTCCCGCACTCATTATCGGTATCATCTTGCTGGACCTTGCTGTACAAGCGGTGCATGTCACCAACCAAAGTATTATCTATCAAATCCGACCGGAGTCCAGAAACCGACTGGTAGCCGGATACATGCTCTTCTACTCCATCGGCAGCGGCATCGGCAGCATTGCAGCAACGACCACGTATGCCCACGCGGGCTGGACAGGCGTATGCATACTCGGTGCCGCCATCAGCGCCATGGGACTCGCTTTCTGGGCCATCACCCTACCTCGCACCCGCACCCATAAAAAAGCGATAACTTTAGGGCTTCGTAAATAACCCATGTCATGCCACATATACCCATTTACCAGGTAGACGCATTCACAGACGAATTATTCCGCGGCAACCCAGCCGCAGTATGTCAGCTGCAAACCTGGTTACCCACCGGTATACTGCAAAAAATTGCCGCCGAAAACTTCCTGCCGKAAACCGCTTTCTTCCTGCCCACCGCACAATCCGGGCATTATGAACTCCGGTGGTTTACGCCCGAAATAGAAATGGATCTCTGCGGACATGCCACCCTTGCCACCGCACATGTGCTGTTCAATCACCTGGGGTGGGACTTCCACCAAATCACATTTCATACGCAAAGCGGCCCGCTGATCGTCAGCAAAAATAACCACCTGCTCACGCTCAACTTCCCGGCAAGGCCCGCTACCACCGCATCTCTGCCACCGGAAATACTCAAAGGCATCGGCGTATATCCCATGGAGGTATTGAAAGCACGCGACTATATACTCGTATACCACGATGAAGATATTGTACGCCAGCTGCAACCAGATAAATCCATACTGGACCAAATCAATCTGGACCCCGGCGGTATTATCGTCACCGCAAAAGGAAAGGAAGTAGATTTCGTGTCCCGCTTCTTTACGCCACAGGCCAGCATCCTCGAAGATCCTGTTACCGGCTCTGCCCACTGCTCCCTCATCCCCTTCTGGAGTGCACAACTAGATAAAAAAGAAATGATCGCACTACAGGTATCTCAAAGAACCGGAAAGTTGTATTGCGTGGATGCCGGCGATCGCGTATTCATTGGTGGCCAGTGCCAAACCTATCTCGAAGGAAATATTTTTGTACCTTAAAACAATGACACGCTACCTTATACCGCTCTGGATATTACTCTGCTTTACCACATTCGCCACTGCACAAAGTCTGCCGGCCATAGATAGTACCGTCAACGCCTTCATGACCCAATACCACGTTCCCGGTATGGCCATCGCTGTTACCCATCATGGTAAGCTGGTATACGCCAAAGGCTATGGCTATGCGGATACTTCACAACAAACAATCGTAACTACCAATAGCCTCTTTCGTATTGCCAGCGTATCTAAATGCATAACGGCCACGGCTATACTAAAATTAGTGGATGTCGGGAAACTCTCCCTCGACGCCACCGTGTTTGGGGAAAAAGGCGTACTCGGCACCGCATACGGACAGGCGCCGTATCCGGAAAATCTGCGGAAAATCACGGTACGACAGCTACTACAACACACCGCCGGCGGCTGGACGAACAACAGCACCGATCCGATGTTTAGCCACCCCAACCTGTCGGCTGATGAACTGATTTCATGGACCATCATGAATCAACCACTGAAAAATACGCCCGGCGAAGTATTCGCCTACTCTAACTTCGGCTATTGCATATTGGGTAGAATCATCGAAAAAGTCTCCGGCATGCCCTACGAGGCCTATGTGAAGAAAGCTATCCTGCAACCCTGCGGCATCAACGATATGCAGATCGGCGGCAACACCCGTCCACAACAAAAAGCAAACGAAGTCACCTATTATGGGCAAAATGGCGAACGACCTTACATCTACAACATCACCCGCATGGATGCACATGGCGGATGGATTGCCTCCGCTACTGATCTGGCCCGCCTGCTGGTACATATAGACGGATTTCCTTCGCCCAAAGATATCCTCACTAATACCGCCATTACCGCTATGACAACGGGTTCCAAAGCTAATACAGGCTACGCCCTGGGCTGGGGCGTAAATCCTTATCATAACTGGTGGCATGCCGGTTCACTGCCCGGCACCGCCAGCGAAATTATTCGCTCTCATCACGGCTTTACCTGGGTAATACTTTGCAATACCCGCACAGACGGCAGCTTCTTTAACGACCTCGATGGTTTATTATGGGGTGCGGTCAACAATACAGCTACACCATGGCCTGCTGTGGATCTTTTTACGCGTAAATAAATACTACTTCGCAGCCGCCCATAAAATAGCCTGCTGTAACAATTGCGTATACACGGCGTTATGCAGTAACGCAGGGCTATGCCCCATAAAAATGTAGATATTCTTTGCTTTCATGTGCTCATTGGTCCACACCACGGGATGATCTCCCATCTTCCGGTCTGATGCCGGCACATAAGTAGCTTCATCTACACTGGCCAGCACACGCACCTCACTCCTGGGGCTTTTATCATAGGTATACCATTCTTCTTTTTGAATAATAAATGAAGAAGGAATACCCTTCATCACCGGATGTTTTTTATCTTCCACCTTAACCCTGCCATCGGCAAAATCCGGGATATAGTTGGTGAAACGAATGCCGCCCATAAAACCGGAAAACCAGTTCCACATAGGGAAACCATCGAATTCTCCTAACAACGTGGCATGATGCAACCCTACCCAACCACCGCGCCCGTCCGTGATATATCGCTCAAAAGCTGCTGCCGCAGCAGGTTTCCAGCCATACGGTGCGTAGTCTAATTGTATAAACAACTGAAATTGCGCCAGGTATGCATCGGTGATTACATCCGGACTTTGAATATACTCCACCTCAAAATGATGGGTAGCCGCCAGCTGGTCGAGCCATATACGCGCCGCTGCAGAAAAGGCTACATGATGTCCGCCGTTTTCATACAACACCAACGCCCTGAATGCCGGCTTACCAGTGGCCGTGCCGGATAAAGCAGTCAATAACAATAACCCGAAAAAAAAGCGGAGGGTGTGGTTCAACATGATGGATAGTTATATTGAACCAAGATAATGTTATTCCGCTCCCCTTGTATCGCTAAAAAAATTTGTCTCCATAGTGCCCATTAATCCATCCGGTTAATGCTTTATTAACGCTTTCATTAGGGCTATCCGCTTTACTTGCAGCTTATTCCGGTGTGATATACCGGAATAACAAAAGGTGAATGCAAAACCTATGGAGAATCCGGCCCACCGGGTTCTCCAATTTTTACGGTCACCACCATTCCACGTTATTAAAAAACAGTTCATATGAAGCGTATCTTAACGGCTTTACTGCTGCTCTTCGCAGTACCCGGCCTGGCACAGTTGAAACACAGCAAGGCGTCACAGTACCCCACTTACCACGGATTAATCATGGCCGGCTACCAGGGCTGGTTTCGCGCCGCCGGCGACGGCTCCGGCGCCCAACATTATGCCTATGGCGACGAAAACCGCAGTGGAATCGATATGTGGCCCGATGTCAGCGAATATGAAAAAACATATGCCACCCCGTTTAAACTCGCGAACGGACAACCCGCCCGCTTCTTCAGCTCCTATGATAAAAGCACGGTAGACCTCCACTTCAAATGGATGCAGCAATACAACATCGACGGCGTTTTTATGCAACGCTTTTTTAACAATGCCAAACGACACGACAGTACCTCCGGCGCCATCCTCAAAAATGCCTTTGCCGCCGCCTCGAAATATAAAAGAGCCATTGCCGTTATGTACGACCTCTCCGGCCTGAAAGCGTCCGGGGAAGATTGTTCCACTATTATCGAAGACTGGAAATACCTGGTAGATCAGCTGAACGTCACCAATCAACCAGGCAACAAAACGTATTTGCAGGAAAATGGTAAACCGGTAGTCGCTATCTGGGGTATTGGTTTTCCGGACCGGCCCTACCAACTTCGTAATATTGGCCTGGATCGGCTGATCAATTTTCTTAAAAATGATCCGGTATACGGAGGTTGTGCGGTGATGCTGGGCGTCCCCACCGCCTGGCGTACGTTACAAGCAGATTGTCTTCCCGATCCCTACCTGCATACGCTGATCGAGCAAGCCGATATCGTATTACCGTGGACGGTACAACGTTATTCTCCGTTGCTACACAACGACATGGACCGGTTCCGCGACAATACCATCGCCGATCTGGCCTGGTGCCGCGCCCACAAAGTGGAATATGTACCCTGCGTATATCCCGGCTTCAGCTGGCATAACCTGAGCCGCTACGAATTTCCGGATGATGTAAAACCATCAGGCTCTATCCCCAGACAAGGCGGGCGTTTCTACTGGCAGCAAATCACCACCTCCCTCAGCGCCGGTGCGGATATGCTCTATGTAGCGATGTTCGATGAAGTAAATGAAGCAACGGCCATTTTTAAAACCACTAACCAGCCACCCGTAAGCAATACCACGCCATTTATTGACCTGGATGGAAAACCATCGGATCATTATTTATGGTTAACGGGAGAAGCGGCGAAAATGCTACGCAATGAAATACCAGTCAGTGTAACCATGCCGGAAAGAAAATAACGGGCATAAAAAAAGGCTGATTAAAGTATTCTTTTTAATCAGCCTGGTTATTATCTATCATTATGAAACAAGCGTATTATTCACACTTATCTGACTACGTGTACACCCAGGTATTTACCTTTCGTTAACAAGTATACTCCACCCAGGTAAGACGCAATACCCATCAAGGCAAACACCACCAACATCCAAATAACTTTACGCCGGTTTCCCTTGCGCCGCTCATCTCTGTTCAGCACCATCTGCTCCAGTTCCAGCCAACGTTTGCCGGGATCACCACTTTTGAAACGGTGACCTGACTTCATCATTTTCTGGTAAACGGCTGCTACTGATCTGGCGTTAGGTATATTGTCCATTAAAGCAATCAGCTCTTTGGTTTCTTCGTCTGTTACGCGCCTGGTTACTGTTGGCTCTTCGGGCAACTTCTTTAACCATATACTATCTGCAATCATTTTAAAGTAAGAATTCATAATAATGCCTGCATGATTAAATTGATCTCCGTAATGCATGTATGTACGAAACGCGTGCATGCATAGTTTTACTTTTTAGGAGAAAAACCATTTAGCAATGGTTGGCACCGTTTCCCCATTTGTATACGGCTCAACACCGTCACTACAGAATTCCTTTAGGAATTATCCCTATTTTTAGCCCATGAAAGTGCTGATTATAGAAGATGAACCCGCGCTCAGAAACAGTATACAGGAATATCTGGAACACCAGGGCTATATCTGTGAACTGGCCGCCGACTTTAACCAGGCCATTGATAAAGTCAATGAATTTGACTACGATTGTATTGTAGCGGATATTGGTCTCCCTTTCGGCAACGGGCTGGATGTGGTAAAAGAACTGAAAATGCTGGAATCCAAAGCAGGCATCATTATTATCTCCGCCAAAGATTCACTGGAAGATAAACTCAGTGGCCTGGAACTCGGCGCAGATGATTATCTCACCAAGCCTTTCCATCTATCTGAATTAAATGCCCGCGTAAACGCCATTTTACGGCGCAAAAACTTTGATGGCAATACCACCATCAGCTTCCAGGAAATTGTGATAAAACCGGCTTCTAAAACAGTGCTGATACACCATAAATCTATCACCCTCACCGGCAAAGAATACCAGTTGCTGCTTTATTTCATTGCTAACCAACACCGGGTAGTCACCAAATCCGCGCTGGCAGGACATCTATGGGGAGATGAATACGACCAGGCCGGCTCCTACGATTTCATTTATACCCATATCAAAAACCTCCGTAAAAAAATGCTGGAAGCTGGCGGAGAAGATTATATCAAAACGGTTTATGGCACCGGTTACCGCTTCGGATAAACCCCGCCCTCACAAATAAATATTCACCGCTATCATGAAGTTGCTGACCAAAACAACCGTGTACTTTTTGCTGATCATGTTACCTGTTTTTACCGCAGGCGCTTTCTTCTTCTATACTAAATTTAATAAAGAGATAAAACATGAAACAGATGAAGAACTGATCAACGATAAACTACAGTGGATGCGCTACCTGGATACCGCCAGCGTTAACAATCCCGTGTTCAGCATCCATACACCAGAGTTTAATTTGCAGCCAACAGAAAAAGCAGCACAGCATAAACACAAACTAAAAGGCATCAATATTTACCAGGAACCGGAAAATAGTTACGCTCCTTTCCGGCAGCTGTCGCAGGTAATCACCCTGCACAACCAGAACTACGAACTCACCCTGCGCAAATCACTCATCGAAAAAGATGACCTGATCAAAAACGTAGCTTACGTTATGCTCACCGCTTTCGGTGGATTACTGCTGTTTGTGCTGATCATCAATTGGTTGATTAGCAGAAGCATCTGGCGCCCGTTTTATCGCTCCCTCGATAAGATACAACGCCTGCAACTGAATAAACTGGAAAACACCGTATTTGACCGCACCAATACCCACGAATTTAATCAGCTCAACGGCGCGCTCAACAACATGACCAGCCGCATTCATCAGGACTATACCAGCATCAAAGAACTCACGGAAGATGCTGCCCATGAAATGCAAACACCACTGGCCATTGCGCAAAGCAAACTGGAATTATTACTGCAGGATGATACCCTGTCTGAAACACAACTCAATGGCATCCTGATAAGCTATGACGAGCTGCAACGCTTATCCAGACTTAATCATAACCTATTGCTATTGGCTAAAATAGAAAATCAGCAATACCCTGTTACGGAACAGCCAGACCTCTGTGCCGTCATAGAAAAGTATTTACTCCTTTTTGAAGAATTAATCCGGGAGAAGCATATCAGCATCCATAAAGAAATGACAGACAGTGCCCCCTGGCCCCTGCACCCGGCGCTCACAGATATCCTCGTCAGTAACCTGTTGGGCAATGCCATCAAATACAATTACCGGGAAGGAAATATTGATATCCGGATTACAGAAAATACGTTCCTCATCAGCAATACCAGCGAGTTGCCGGAAATCCCTGCCGCCATGCTGTTTCAGCGCTTTAAAAAACAATCTGCCGGCTATACGAATTCCAATGGCCTTGGACTCGCTATCGTGAAAAAAATTGCAGATTCCTATCACCTGAACATCCACTATGATTATAGCAATAACCAACATACTTTTACCATCACCGTATAATTGCTCAGATTTACTCCAGATTCACTGCTTTACTTTGTCCCGTAAACCATAAGCGCCGTTAAATGAAACAAATATTACTAGCCTTTACTGTACTCAGCGCAGCTCTTCCGTTGGCCGCTCAAAATCGTGTAGCCGCCCCCGTTAAAGACACTGTCAAACCTGCTCCGGCAGACACCATCAGTAAAGTGTCCGATCTGAATGAAGTCATCATTACCTCTACCCGTAATAACAGCCGCATTGAAGACTTACCCATGAAAGTGGAAGTACTGGGTAAAGAAGAAATGATAGAAGAAAGTGGTATCAAACCCGGCAACGTAGCCAGCATTCTCGGCGACTTATCCGTGATACATATTCAAAACACGTCCGCAGTGAGTGGCAACAACGCCATCCGCATGCAGGGACTGGATGGTAAATACACACAGCTGCTCCGCGATGGAGTACCCGTATATGAAGGCCTCAGCGGCAACTTCGGCGTACTTGCTATTCCCCCACTGGACCTCAAACAAATAGAAATCATCAAAGGATCTGTGTCCACCTTGTATGGCGGCGGCGCCATTGCCGGCATCATCAACTTCGTGGCCAAAACACCCGGCAGCAAACCGGAACTCACCATCCTTGCCAATCGTAGCACACTGAAAGAAACCAACGTAAATGCTTTCTATTCAGAACGCTATGGCAAAACAGGACTCACCCTCTTTGCCGGTGTAACCACGCAAAATCCGGTAGACGTGAACAAAGACGGCTTCAGTGATGTACCCCGCCTGCGCCAATACCTCCTGCATCCCCGCTTCTTCTGGTACATCAACCCGCTTACCACCCTGGTAGCAGGTTACACCGGTACCATCGAAAAAAGAGAAGGTGGCGATATGCAGGTACTGGAACATCAGGCCGATCATATTCACCAATACACAGAGGTAAATAACAGCGACCGGCATAGCGTAGACCTCCAGTTTACCCGCAAAAATCTGGGCGGCGGTACCCTCGCCATCAAAGGCGTGGGAAGCTTCTTCCACCTGCAAAACGATCAGGGCACCTTTGCACTGCTGGGTAATCAAACCAGCACCTATGCAGAAGCCTCTTATAACAAAAAAAGTGGCAAACACGACTGGGTAGCAGGTCTCAACAACACCGGCGAAATTTATCGCCGCGCTACCGGCGACAGCACCCTGCTCGGCAACTACACCTACAACACCATGGGCGCCTTTATTCAGGATGGCTACCACATCACTGATCAGTTCCTCGCGGAAGCAGGACTACGCGCCGACTACCACAACGTATTCGGATGGTATGTATTACCACGCCTCGCTTTTGTATACAAACCAGTCGACGACCTTTCGCTGCGCCTGAGTGCCGGTACCGGGTATAAATCACCCGCTATCTTTACGGCACAAACACAAACCATCGGCTACCGCAACCTGCTGCCACTGAGCGCCGGTATCAAATCTGAGAAAAGTCAGGGTATCAACTTCGATGGCAACTACCGCACCTCATTTGGCAAAGTAGAAATGATCCTTAACCAGGCCTTCTACTACACGCACATCAAAGACCCAATATTGCCAGTCGCCAGCACCACTCATTCAAACATGCTCCTGCTGGAAAATATGCCCTACGCGGTCAATAGCCTCGGTACCGATACTTACCTCCGCTTTGCATTAGACCACCTGGAATTATACCTCGGTTATAACCACACCGTTTCCCGCTACAACAACACGGGATCTGTAAACATTCCTTTTGCGCCACAGGATAAATTTGCCAGCACCCTGGCATATGAAATAGAAGGGAAATGGCGCTTTGGCATTGAAAACAGCTGGATTGGCAATCAATACGATTACAACAACCAGAAAACACCGAACTACTGGTTCTGGGCGGCTATGATTTCCCGCCAATTTGGCGAGCATATCACCGTAGTACTGAATGGTGAAAATATCTTTGACGCACGTCAGGGTAAAAACGCTCCACTCTTTACCGGCCCGGTAAGTAATCCAAACTTTGCCTCCCTCTGGGGCCCTATCGATGGACGTACCATCAACCTGTCCGTAAAATTTAATTTATAGATAATATTAAGAACGGCGTACCTTTGCGATCMTAATTTTCTGTATTAAGATGAAATTCGCAAAAAACAGGTACGCCGTTCTATTTGGCTTCGGCGCCTTGCTCCTTATACTGTCTTTCCTCGTAAGAACTGCGCTGCTGATCTGGATTTACCCACAATCCGGCMTCCACTTTTCTGATGTACCCGTTATTTATGGCAAAGGCTTGATATATGATATCGGTGTGGCATTGTTCTTCACCATCGCCTACGCTTTTTATCTGCTGATATTACCACAGCGGCTGAATAATACCTTATTCAACCGGCTGTTCACTTATATCGGCAGCTTTCTGGCACTGATGATCCTGGTATTTTCCTTCTTTGCAGAATTCACTTTCTGGGGAGAATACGCTGGTCGCTTTGACTTTATTGCGGTTGATTACCTCATCTACACGTATGAAGTCATCAGTAATATCAACGAATCTTATCCGCTGCCCCTGCTGATAGGCGGCGTATTGTTGTTTACATTGCTGCTGACCTGGGGCCTCGCCCGTCGTGGTACTTTCCGCCGGAGCTTTCAATCCAATACCTCTTTCGGAAAAAGACTCGGTACGTTTGCAGTGCTCCTCGGATTATTATTGCTGCATACTTTTCTGATCAGCAATACCTGGGCAGAGCAAAGCAAAAACCGCTATGCGCAAGAGCTTTCCAAAGCAGGCGTGTACTCATTTGTATCGGCCTACCTGAATAATGAACTGGCTTACGATAAATATTATTTACAGGAAGATAACAGCCGGGCCTTTGAACGTATGCGCACCCTGTTGCAATCGCCCGATAGCCGCTATGTGGAAAACGGCAATAGCATACTCAGAAGCATTACTGATACCACTGCACACGTAACACCTAATGTGATCATGGTGACCATTGAAAGCTTCAGCGCCGACTTCATGACACGCTTCGGGAATACACAACATATCACGCCTGTACTCGACAGCATCGCCAAACAAGGTATCCTGTTTACCAATATGTATGCTACCGGCACCCGTACAGTGAGAGGCATGGAAGCCCTTTCCCTGGCCGTTCCACCTACACCGGGACAAAGTATTGTGCGCCGCAAAAACAACGAAGGCCTGTTTTCTATCGGGCAAATCTTTGAACAGGCAGGCTACGAAAGCACCTTCTTCTATGGTGGCGACGGATATTTCGATAACATGAACAAATTTTTTGGCAACAACGGCTACGATATTACCGACCGCCTGCGCAATAAGTTTGTACACGATGAAATTACCACTACCCGTACCAACATACCAGATAGCGATGTGCATTTTGAAAATGCCTGGGGTGTGTGCGATGAAGATATTTATAACGCCGCCATCAAAAGCGCGGACGCGAAATATGCCGCTGGGAAGCCGTTCTACGACTTCATCATGACTACTTCCAATCACCGCCCTTACACGTACCCCACTGGTAAAATTGATATCCCATCCGGTACCAGCCGCGAAGGCGCCGTGAAATACACTGACTACGCCATCGGCGAGTTCCTGAAAAACATCAGCACCAAACCCTGGTTTAAAAATACAGTAGTCATTTTTGTGGCCGACCATTGCGCCAGCAGCGCCGGTAAGAATGAAATTGAAATCAGTAAATATCATATCCCCTGCATCGTGTACAACGTGCCAGGTGCGGCGCCACGGGAAATCAACGCCATGTGCTCCCAGATCGATATTTACCCTACCCTGCTGAACTTACTGCACTGGAACTATAATAGCAAGCTCTATGGTAAAAACGTGCTGGAACCGGGGTATCAGCCTCGCGCCATGATTAGCACCTACCAGAAACTGGGTTACCTGGAACCAGGCAAACTGCTTATCCTCAGCCCACAACAAAAAGCAGAATGCTTCAACTGGAATGAAGCCCGCAATGAACAACACCCGGCGCCCATGGATAGCGCGCTGCTCAGAAACAGTATCGCCAACTATCAAACGGCCTACTTCCTGTTTAAAAACGGGGGCATGAAAAAATAAATAAAAAAAGGCCGGAGCGATAAAATGCTCCGGCCTTTTTTTTAATGCATTACCGCGAAAGATTCTAAAATTTCAGCTTATTTCTGCACTTAATTCCCTAAATTTATTTTTCCGGTATTCTTAAGATTGTTTACTACCCACCGGCGCTCATAATCTGGCCTATTTTAAGTTGCAGTCAAGTGATGTAAAAGCCCTGTCTTTTGTTGACAGCTATACCTTATTGAAGCAGCAACCAAAACAATAAAATCTTTATTATTCATGCTGGCTACTACTTTTACAGATCCCTCCCGTCATGATCCTACCAAAGGGGAACTGAAAAACAGTGCGCAAGGACATGAACCAAACATACAACAGCAACTACTGGACATCATTGGGCGCACTCATGTTGATTTTCCGGCCTGTCATCAACTGTCCGAAGCATATGAACGCCTGCTGCCAGCACTACTGTTGCTATTGCAGGGCACACATGGTTTTATAGGAGAAGTTATCAAAAGTCCGGAAGGTGGTACCCGCCTGCAGCCACTCGCCACCTGCAATCCCTTGCCCAATAGCGAATGGAGTGTGATAGCTGCCCTGCTGGTGGTAGCGCATACCAGGCAACCACAAATCAGCAAAATCAATAATACTACTACTTTTATCGGCCTGCCGGTCATCTTCCAACAGGAAACACTGGCAGTAATCGGGATCGTCAGCTCCACTAATGTTTATACGAAAGATACCATTCATTTCCTGCAGCCACTCCTGCAGGTATTGGGGTATCAACATGTGAATGCACAAGCCGTTGGCCACTATCAGCAACTGAAACAACAACATGCTACCCAGAAATCCGAATGGGAAGCGTTGATGTTGACGCTGGACGATATTGTGTTTGAGATGAACGACCAGAAAATCTTTACCAAAGTATGGTGTAGCCAGGAAAGCCTGCTGTTCCGACCACGGGAAGAAGTGATAGGCAAAACCATTTCAGAAGTACTCGGTCACCATGCCATTGCCTTTAATCGCCTGGCTGATAAAATTCTCCGGACAAACGAAGCACAACAATACATCTATCCCGATATCCGGCAGGACCTCGAACATTGGTATGAAATAAAAATGACGCTGATCAACAGCCCCGGCCCTAAACGCATACTGATACTGATCCGGAATATTTCTGCCAGAGAACGACAGCACCTTGGCTACCAGCAGGCGCAATCGGAACTCAAACGCAGTAACCAGCTGCTGGGTATTTGTCAGCAGATGGGAAAAATGGGAGGCTGGGAATTTAATGTGGTCACCGGAGAAATGTACTGGACCAAAGAAATATATGCTTTGAGAGAAGTACCTCCCGGCTATCCTATTACGATGCAGGGCGCTACCAGTTTCTATCATCCTGATGACCAGCCCACGTTCAATGCAGCCAGAGATCGCCTCATCAACGAACAGGTTCCCTTTGACCTGGAAATAAGGCAGATTTCGGCCAAAGGCAAAAAAACATGGGTACGCTCTGTAGGCAAACCAGTGTACAACAGCAACGGCCAGCTGACCCATTTCCGCGGCATTATCATGGATATCACCGATAAGAAAGATACAGAACTGGCGCTCACCACTGCCAGAGATAATGCACAAAAAGCAGCACAGGCCAGAAGTGAATTTTTATCCGTGATGAGCCATGAAATACGCACGCCCTTAAATGCAATCATTGGCATCTCCAATATCCTGGAAGGCAGTACCGTACCGGAAGGAGCGGATATCATTCCGAGTTTGCAGTTCTCCGCCAACCACCTGTTGGGCCTCATCAACGACATCCTCGATTTCAGCAAAATGGAGTCCGGAAAAATTGAGCTGGAAAAAATTCATTTCGATCCTGCTACACTGATACAAGGCATTGCCAATAATTATTTGCCGCTAACAAAAACCAAAGGCATTGCGTTACACACCGATATTGATAAAAGGCTGCCAGCACAGATTACCGGCGATCCGGTGCGACTGTCGCAGATCATCAATAACCTGCTTAGCAACGCTGTCAAATTTACCAAAGAAGGTAGCGTAACCATTTCCGTACATCAGGAAGCGATGGCCAGCAACAATTGCCGAATTTCTTTCCAGGTAAAAGATACCGGCATCGGCATCGTTCCCGAAATGCACGACAAAATATTTGAAACCTTTGTACAGGAAGATTCCGCTACTACCCGCCACCATGGCGGCACAGGGTTGGGACTCGCCATCACTAAAAAACTGGTCACCTTGCACAACAGCGACATTACACTGGAAAGCAAAAAAAATGAAGGCACGTCCTTCCGTTTTGAAGTGGACTTCCCCGTGCCGGAAACGGCGGCGAATCAGATCCGCCAAAAACAGGCACATGGCCCCGGCTTCCTCGAAGGGATGAACCTTCTTGTAGTGGAAGACAATGCCATCAACATCCGCATCATTGGCCTGCAACTGAAAAATTCCGGTGTTACCATCGTTACCGCCAATAATGGCCGGCAGGCACTGGAAAAAATGCAGGAACAATCTTTTGATGGCGTGGTCCTCGATCTGCATATGCCGGAAATGAATGGCTATGCTACCATTCCGCATATCCAGCACCTGCAACCGCATGCATTCATTATTGTACTCACCGCCGATGTAATGCCGGAAGTAAAAGAACGTCTTGCACTACTACAGGTGAAAGATATGTTGCCAAAGCCTTATGCGGCAGAAGATCTGCTGCAGATGCTGGCACAATACAGCAAAGCATAATCGCCACCGCATTGATGTCTTTTGTAGTACCTTCGCGCCTGCACAAAAGCCAACAATATGCAAAATTCTTCTTTGTCGGCCCGCGACCTCGACGTGATCTGGCATCCATATACACAAATGCAGACCGCGCCTGCCCCCATCGGCATTGTACGCGGACAGGGCGCTCTCCTTTTTGATGAACAAAACAATGCTTACCTCGATGCTACTTCCAGCTGGTGGGTGAATATACACGGTCATGCACATCCGCATATTGCACAGCAGCTGGCCGCCCAGGCGCTGCAACTGGAACACTGCATCTTTGCCGGATATACACATCCGCCGGCCGTAAACCTCGCAGAACGTCTGCTTAAAATACTGCCGGATAATCAACGCCGCGTTTTCTACTCCGACAACGGATCTACCGCCATCGAAGTAGCACTGAAAATGGCGATACAATACTGGGATAATAAAGGCGTCCGCAAACGGAAAATACTGGCATTCAAAAACGCCTACCACGGCGATACCTTTGGCGCCATGAGTGTGAGCGGTAGAAGTGTGTTCACCCGCGTGTTCGACGACCTTTTGTTTGATGTTCATTTCATTGATGTCCCCACCGCGGATAACATCTCCCCAATTATTAATACTATTGCCACGCTACAACCGGAAGATATAGCGGCATTTGTTTTTGAGCCATTGCTACAAGGTTCCGGGGGCATGATCATGTACGAGGCGCCCGCTTTTGAACAACTGCTGCAATACTGTGCTGCACAGCAAATACTGCTCATTGCGGATGAAGTAATGACCGGCTTTGGCAGAACCGGCAAGAACTTCGCCATGGAATATGTACATACACAACCGGATATGATTTGTTTGTCCAAAGGACTCACCGGCGGCAGCATGGCGCTGGGCGTTACTACCAGCACGGCGGCAGTATATGAAGCCTTTCTTTCCAACGACAAACTAAAAACTTTATTCCACGGCCATTCCTTTACCGCGAATCCATTAGCCTGTACTGCTGCACTGGCCAGCCTGGACCTCTTTACAGATCCCGCCTGCGCGGCCAACCGGGAACGCATACACGAAAAACATGCAGCCTTCCTGAAGGAACTGCAACAAATACCTGTGATCAAACATCCGCGACTACTCGGTACCATTCTTGCGTTTGAAATCATCACTACTAACGCTGATGGTTACACGAATGTGCTGGCGGATCACCTGCACCGCTTCTTCCGGGAAAAAAGAATTATGCTGCGTCCATTAGGCAATACGTTATATATACTGCCTCCCTACTGTATTACCAACGAACAACTGGACCAGGTATATAGCAGCATCCGCGAACTGATACCCACACTTTAATACAAACAAAAAGGGCCGCAACGAAGTAGTTGCGGCCCTTTTTAAATACGTTTACCAGTACATTATTTTACCGGTACAGCAACTTTAGTATCATCCCACTCAAACACCACGGCATTGCCCGGCAATGTGAAGGTGAGTTTTTCAGCAGGCTTAGACAGGGCTTCGCGCTTTACTTTCACAGCTACCACATCTTCTCCTTTATTTTTTTCATAATCATACGCACCCCACTGTCCCAGCTTACCATTGAGGATCACAGTCCAGGTTTTAGGATCTGGAATAGAGAACAGGGTGTAAGTACCCGCTTTTACTGGCTTACCACCAAAAACTACATCCTTGCTAAAAGTGATTAAGGTAGCTTCATCAGCGCCAGTACGCCATACCTTACCAAATGGCTCCAGGGTACCAAAAATTACACGGCCATTTTTAGAAGGTTGTCCGTAAACAACTTTAATTCCGTTGGCTTCTGTTGTAACGTGAGGGCTTTTACGCGGTTTTTCCTGTGCAAAAACGAGGCTGGTAACGGCCAAAAATAAGGTTGCCAAAAAGAAATGTTTCATTTTGTTAGTTTTTTCAGAAATAAGAAGAATTTTTCAAGAAAGCTTTATCCTTTAAATTAACCCTTTAAATCCGTTGCAAACAAAACATTGGGACCAATGGTAAAATAACTCCATATTATTTCTTCTCACAGATATCGCTGAGCTTCGTCAACCCACTTTCCATGGAGGGACCATAAATCCGGTCGGTCACAAAACCTCTTAATTTCCACCAGGGCAACATCCCCAATTTAATTTCCATATGCCAGAATATTGCAGTACCTGTGCCATCGGCAGTAGGTTTCAGCTCTATACCCCCATTTACCGGGCGGGCATTTTTAATGTCCAGCAGGTAATGTACACCTTTGGTGGAGTCACTATCCAGGATCGTCACTTTGCCGCTGCTCTGTTTACCATCCCAGCTATACCAGGCACCAGTACCCGCAGAGGGGGAAGAAAATACCAGGTTGGCGGTGGTATCAGGTCTGGTCCAGGGGTTCCAGGATTCCCAGGCTTTCAGGTCACCCACATGCGCATATACCACGCTAATAGGCGCCCGGATCACGCCGGTACGCTCCACTACACCCGTGGAAGGAAATAACAACGACAACAAAAAAATCATACTACCCAGAATAACCACACTGAGCAGCAACATCTTAATAAAACGCATAAACAGAAATTACAGCTAACGAATGCATGCTCCGGCATGCTTATGATTGAGCGGATGACAACCGCTTTATATTCTCCAATCCTTTTTCAAAATCTTTCCCGATCCACTTATCCATCATCAGCCCCATCACCTTTCGTAACGGATGCTGCCCGGTATTACACACCATTCCCCAGGTAACCAGGGTGCCATTGGGAACGGCATCAAAGCGGAAATAGCCTTTGGCAATGCCCATGGCCATAAAATCATTATCGGTCGCAATGTATTGGTCTTCTCTCGATTCCGTGACCGACATATGTCCCCGGCCTACATTGCGGTTATTGCTCTCCCAGCTATATCCCGCACCTACCCCGCTCTCTTTCTCACCATACGTAATCCGGGTAGCAGGGTCCAGCTCTTTCCAGGGCGACCATAACTCCCAGTTTCGGACTACGTTCACCAACGGAAAAATCACCCCAACTGCCGCCGGCATTACCAGGGAACGCTCCACTTTAACGGTGGGTGACAGGAAGAAACTGAAAATGAAAAGCCCCAGCACAAGGACAATAAATGCACCCAGAATAATGAAAAAGGCTTGCATCTGACTGGATTTTAGATAGCACAAAGCTAAATAAAATCAGGCTACTCCCATTTGAATACTTTCACGGCTACCGCATACACGACAACGCCCCATAAAGTCAAAATAGCAATATCCCAGCCCACATGCCACAAATGCTGACCTTCAAAGGCCACTTTACGTAACGCATCAATCAGGTAAGTGAGCGGCATTATTTTACAGATAGGCTGCAACCAGCCCGGGAAAGAATCAATCGGGAAAAAGGTACCCGCCAGCAGGAATTGCGGCAGGGTAACGATATTGGCCAACGGCGGAATGGTGCTTTCGTTCTTCGCCAAACTACTCACCACAAAGCCAAAGCCCATAAATACCAGCAGCCCGAATACAGACAGCACCAGCATTTCCAGGAATGTAGCGAAACCATGCACCAGCGTAAAGCCAAACGCAAAATGTCCCAGCGCAATAATCACGACAGAGCTGATCAGCTGGAAAATCATCCGGCTCAACGCCTCTGCCAGTACAATGTACGTGCGTTTGATMGGGGTAGCGAAGAAACGCTTGAGAACCAGCGTTTGACGCATATTATAAAACAGGAAAGCAGTGCCAAATACGGCCGCACTCATGAGCGCAAAGCCCAGCTGTCCCGGTAAAATAAAATCAATGGTCTTAAATTCACGTCCGGGGATCTCTGTTTGCTTGAAAACAGCCACAGAAGGACGTTTATAACTTACATCATCCAGTTGGGTGGTCACACTCTTCAATATTCCCATCAGGATCATCTTCTTGCCGGCATCGGAAGCGGTAGAAGTACGGATGTTGATTTCGTAATGTGGGATGGAATCTGTGCCAGGAACCGGCACTATATTCAAAATGGCGACCAGTCTTCCCTTCTTCAAATCGTCCTCCATTTCGGCCGCTGGCTGGGTGGTTACCAGTTTGAGCGTAGAAACGTGCTCCAGGGTCTGGTAAAAGCCCGTTTTAATATCGGTCTGGCGATCGATCCCCACTTTTACAGAAACGGAACTCCCCCCAATAAACCCAAACACCAGGATAAATACCAGCGGGAACCCCAAACTAAACACCACGGCGGAAGGACTGCGGAATATACCCCTTAAACTTCCTTTCGTAATAGCCAACATGGCCCTCAACTGATTGTACTTAGCTCCTTTCATCCTTTTTCTAAAGTTGCAGGCAAAACTACAATAAAAAAGGAGAAAGCATAGGATAGAAAGCAGAAAGCGAAAAGCTTAAAGCAAAAAGCTATTGTAGCAAGTGATCTTTGCGAATATTCATGCGCGTTGGTCACTTGCTACAATAGCTTTTTGCTTTAAGCTTTCCGCTTTCTGCTCTTTTTAGAAGCTATACTTAAATGGCAGCATCCTGGCCTGTATCCGGCCATGCATTTGCTGTACTTCTTTCAGCTCCTGGTATAATTCGTAATTAGTACCTAATTCTTTCTTAACCATATCAGTGCGGGTTTCCGCGCCCAATCCTCTCAGGAACCGGCCAATTTTGTTCTTTTTGGCTTCCGGATATTCCCTCAAACGATAATCAGATAATTTGGCCAGATGTGCGGCACAAGCCAGGGCTTCTTTTACGCCACCAATACGGTCTACCAGGCCCAGTTCTTTTGCTTCCAGACCGCTCCATACACGTCCTTGTGCGATGCTGTCTACCACAGCAGCATCCAGCTTTCTGCCGGCTACTACGCGCGACTTGAAAGAAGCATAGGTGCTGTCCACCCCATTCTGGATAAAGCGCTTTTCGCCTTCTGTCAACGGACGACCAACACTGCCCAGATCGGCGTACTGCGCGGTTTTTACGCCATCGAACGTTACCCCCAGCTTATTTTTAAAGAAGTCCTGCATATTAAACATCACCCCAAATACACCGATAGAACCCGTTAAGGTATTAGGTTCTGCGAAAATACTATCTGCCATACAGGAAATATAATAACCACCGGAAGCAGCGTAATCGCCCATAGATACTACCACGGGTTTTACTTTCTTCGCCAGCGACAGCTCCCGCCAGATCACTTCAGATGCCAGGGCACTACCTCCACCGGAGTTCACACGGAACACGATGGCTTTTACACTTTTATCTTCTCTTACCTTGCGGATTTCACTGATATAGTCGGCACTGGCAATGTTGGTGCCTCGGTCAGATTCCCCATCCACGATATCACCTTCTGCATAAATCAGGGCAATTTTTCCGTCGGCGGTGCTGATCGGCAAGTCGGCCGCTACGTTATATTTTCCGAGAGACACAAAATTGATGGCATCATCTGCTTTGGTAGCGGTTTTGCTTTTCAATTCTGCGGTAATTTCATCATCATACTTCAAGCCGTCTACCAGCTTATATTTCAGGGCGTCGTTGGGTTCCTGAATCATGTTTTCGTTGGCGTAGCCATGTAAAGCCGCCGTGTCTATATTACGCGCAGTGCCGATACCTGTCAGGAAATGGCCGTATAACTCACCCAGGAACTGGCTGGTCTGAATACGGTTAGCATCTGTCATCTGCGTTTCGCGTAGCGGCTCTGTGGCACTTTTAAATTTACCACAATAGAAAATCTCTGGTTTTATTTCCAGCTTTTCCAGCGTACCTTTTACAAAAGGCATTTGTGTGGAGAAACCGGTGAAATCCAGGCCTCCTTTGGGATTCAGATACACTTTATCTGCTGCAGACACCAGATAGTAGGCACCCTGGCCAATTACTTCGCCATAGGCATATACAAACTTGCCGGATTTGCGGAAGCGCAGTAACGCGTTACGCAACTCTTCAGTAGTGGCAAAACCGCTGGGGTTACCATTTACTTTCAGATAAATGCCTTTAATATTATCGTCATGGGAGGCATTTTCGATTAATCGTACTGCCTGAAACAAACCTGGCGTCTCTCCTTCTTCATCCTGCAGGAAGGTGCCCAGCGGATTGCTGACAGTTTGTTCCTTGTAGGATTGACCGGTTTCCAGCACCAGTACCGAATTGGGGCTAATGGTAATCTCATTGGGGGCTAAGGCCTTGCCTAACATCACCAGCAAAACGATGACGCATATACCTGCAAATACAATGAATGCAAGCAGGGCGGCCAGAAAAACTTTGAAGAAACGCATACTTTTTTGTTAAGATGAAACTGAAGTGGAAAGATACATTTTTTCAAAAATAAGGAATATGGCTACTTTTGGGATTCGAAATATACATGAATACAGCAATATTACTTATAGGTGGCAATTTGGGCGATCGTACCGGGAACCTGGAAAAGGCGGTACAATTGATCAACGAAACAGCCGGTGAGGTCGTAAACACCTCCTCCTTATACCAGACCGCTCCCTGGGGAGCCGTGGACCAACCTGATTACCTGAATCAGGCAGTAGCCATTCGCACCACTATGGATGCACTAACGTTACTGCATACACTATTGGAAATAGAAAGGAAGATTGGCCGGATTCGTCAGGAGAAATGGGGTTCCAGGGTCATCGACATCGACCTGATCTTTTTTAACGATAGTATCCTGTCGCTGCCGGAATTAAAGATTCCGCATCCACAAATGCAACTGCGACAATTTGTACTGGTACCTTTAAACGAAATTGTGCCAGACTACGTACATCCTGTGCTACACAAAACAGTACAGGAATTGGCTGATATCTGCCCGGATACATTACCGGTAACCCGCTACCAGCTTCCCTAAAGAACTGGTAAGCCTACACACTAAACAACATATTCATGCACTATAAATTTATTACGGTAGAAGGAAACATCGGCGCTGGCAAAACAACTTTAGCCAATATGCTCTCTGCTCATTTCTCCGCCAAACTAATCCTGGAAGAATTTGCAGACAATCCTTTTCTGCCACTGTTCTACGAACGCCCCCAGCAATACGCCTTCCCGCTGGAACTGTTTTTCATGGCGGAACGTTACAAGCAACTCAAGGAAATGCTGCAATCAAAGGATCTTTTCAGCGATATCATCATCTCCGATTACCTCTTTATCAAAAGCCTGCTGTTTGCCAAAGTGAATCTGCCGGAAGAAGAATATGCCCTGTACCAAAAGTTATTCGATATCATTAATCCACAACTGGTACAACCCGATTTACTGATTTTCCTGAATGCACCAGTTACCAAGCTGCAGGAAAATATCAAACACCGCAATCGCACGTACGAACAACAGATACCGGATGAATACCTGATGAGTGTACACGATACCTACATGCAGTACATCAAGCAGCATCCTATACGTACGCTCATGGTAGATACTACTAAAGTGGATTTTATCCGTCAGCCGGACGATTTTAAAAACCTGCTGGTAGCGTTGGAAAAGGAGTATACACCGGGAGTACACTATTTGAAACTGTAGCAAAAAGCATAAAGCGGAAAGCAAAAAGCTATTGTTGCGAATGACCAATGCGGATATTTATACGCTCTAATCATTCGCAACAATAGCTTTTTGCTTTCCGCTTTATGCTTTCTGCCTACCAGCAATAGCATTCGCGGCTACAAAACCGCTGGTCCATGCGTGCTGAAAGTTGAAGCCACCGGTAATCCCGTCTACATCCATCACCTCTCCGGCGAAATATAAGTTGGGTACCAGCTTGCTTTCCATGGTAGCGGGATCAATTTCACTGAGGGTAATACCGCCACAGGTCACAAACTCCTCTTTGAAAGTCGTTTTGCCCTTTACCGGAAATTCCATGCTCACCAGTAATTTCATCAACCGGTTTTGATCTTTTGCCGGGAGGTCGGCCCAGCGCAGATCTTCAGGGATTCCCACCTGCTGCAGCAAAAACTGCCATAGCCGTTGTGGTAACCCAAAGGGATTTTTATGATGCAGTTTCTGTTTGCCTAACTCAAAACGCAGGTGCTGCCAGTCTTCCCGCAAACTGTTTTCATTATAATCCGGCAACCAGTTTACGATGGCTGTAAAAGTATATTGCAGTTGCTGCAGCTCGCGGGCGCCCCAGGCGGAGAGCCGGAGTACTGCCGGCCCGCTCATTCCCCAGTGGGTGATCAGCAAAGGACCTTGCTCCTGTAGTTTGGTACCGGCTATTTTAACATGGGCGGTATGTGCCACGCCCATCAGGCTGGTGATAGGATTCCCTGGCATATTAAACGTAAACAGCGAAGGCGCCGGAGGCACTACGCTATGGCCGCTTTGCACCAGCCAGGCAAATTTATCCGCCTGCGCGTAGCCACCTGCGGCAATACAAAGGTAGTCCGCTGTGAGGGTATTGCCATTTTGCAGTTGTAGCTGCCAACGGCCACCAGCATCTTTCTTAAAGGAAGTCACTTCTGTATTGGTACGGATGCTAAGGCGGTATTTATCTGCCTCACGCAGCAGGCAGTCTATAATGGTCTGGGAACTGTCTGTTACGGGAAACATGCGGCCATCATCTTCTGCCTTCAATTTCACTCCTCTTTCCGCAAACCAGTTGACGGTATCCGTCACAAAAAAGCGGGAAAATGATTTTTTGACAAAATTTTGTCCCCTCGGATAACGTTTAGCCATGTACGTAATATCCGGTGCGTTGTGGGTCACATTACACCTGCCGCCTCCACTTACCTTCACTTTCGATAGTAGCTTGCCTGTTTTCTCCAGCAGCACTACTTCCAGCTGCGGGCATAGTCTGGCTGCATTTACCGCACAAAAAAATCCGGCAGCTCCACCGCCTGCCACCACTAAACGTTTCTGTTCTGAACTCATTAAAATCTTGTTAAAACCATGGCTTGAACACGCAATAATAACAAACCTGCGATTAATTACCGATTAATCTTCCGAAGTTTATATTTTTACATATATTATACTGGCTCAAAATATATTGCATGCAACCGCACCTGAAGAAAAAGCGACACCTGAAATGGATGATCCCTGCCGTTCTGTTGACCGGCGCAATGAGTGCACTGGCTATACTACCTTCGCCCAACGATTGGTCTGATCACATAGTAAAGGCATTACAAACATTCGGCACCCGTTACCCAGCCGAAAAAGTATATCTCCACCTTGATAAGGACTACTATGCTGCCGGTGAAACCATCTGGTTTAAAGGCTATATCACCCTGCAGGGAATGCCTTCCACCACCGCTACCAACCTTTATGTAGAGTTGCTGGATAAGAATAATAACGTAGTACAAAAGAAACTGTTCGCAGCGGGTAATGCAGGTTCTCCGGGCAACTTCGACCTGCCCGAAACACAGAAACCCGGCGTATATCAGCTCCGTGCTTATACCGCATGGATGCTCAACTTCGATCCCGCTTTCAGCTACAGCAGAACCATACAAATATTTGATCCTTCCCAAAAAACAGCCGCACCAGCCGATAGCGTTACCACGCCCGACTTTGCCGTACAGTTTTTCCCGGAAGGGGGTAACCTCATCGCCGGTCAGCCTAACATCGTAGCGTTCAAAGCCATCGATAACAACGGCTACCCMACTGAGATCACCGGTACCGTGAAAGATGCCAAAGGCGGCAATCCCATTGCCCTCAAATCTGTTCACGATGGGATGGGTACCTTCGATATCACTCCCACCAACGGACAGGATATTTTCCAGGCAACGATAAAAAATGCGAAAGGACAAACCAAAACCTTTGCCCTCCCCGCACCAGTTACCACCGGCGTTTCCCTGAAAGTATTCAATAAAGGCACCCGCATCTTCTACCAGGCCGTTCCCGCCAGCGTAAGCGATACCGCCTTTAATGACCTCGTTATCATTGCCCAGATGGGTTCTCAACTGGTATATAAAGCCAACCTGGATATCGGCGAAGGTCGGATCAGTGGCTTTATCCCGGCTGACCACCTGCCCTCCGGCATCTTACATATTACCCTTTTCGCCAAATCCGGCTTGCCACTTTCTGAAAGACTCTCCTTTGTCCGCAAAAATGACTTCCTCCAAATGGATGTACTGGATGCCGACACCCACAAAGAGCCCAGAGCCAAAAATGCCATCGAAATACGCCTGCCGGATTCTATGACCACCAACATATCGATGTCTATCACAGACGCTGATGCGGTACCAGTAGATAAAAATTCCAATAACATCATCTCTACTTTCTTACTCACCTCCGATCTGAAAGGCTACATATACAACCCTTCCTGGTATTTCCGTAACGAAGCCGATTCTACCATCCGTGGCCTCGACCTCGTGATGATGACCCATGGCTGGACACGCTTCGACTGGAAAAAAATTGAGAACAACGAATTCCCGGAAATCAGGTTCCCCTATGAACAAGGACTGCTCATGAAAGGACAGGCTACCATGCTGAATGGCCGCCCCATGCCTACCGGTAAACTGGATATGATCATCCGCCTGCCGATAGACAGCTCCTCTATGTTTGCTTCTGCTCCCATCAACGAAAAAGGAGAATTCGAAATAGCCAACATGGTATTCCCGGATACCGCCTACATTTACTACCAGGGCAACGACCTCGTGAAAAAAGGTGTAGACGTCAACGTGAAGTTCGATAATCACTTCTTCGAACGGCCTACACAAATTAAGATACCTTATCCGCTGCGCATTCCACCAGCAGTAGATAATAATGCATTGAAACAATTCCTCACCAGCGCTTCAGAAGGCAATAAGGTAAACCGTTCTATCAACAATAAAATGGTATACCTGAAAGAGGTAAACGTAAACGCAGCCAAAGTAAAACCAGAAGAAACCACCGAGAAACGCTATACTTCCGGTATGTTCTCCGGCGGCGATGGCTACACCTTTGACCTCACCAAGGAAAATCCGATTGCACTCAACGTATTCCAATACCTGCAATCAAAAGTAGCCGGCCTCCAGATTACCGGCGACTACAATAATCCTTCGCTCTCCTGGCGGGGTGGTAAACCAGGCTTATACCTGAATGAAATGCAAACAGATGTAAGCATGCTGAGTACCCTCTCTATGCAGGACATCGCCCTCGTTAAAGTATTCCGTCCTCCGTTTATGGGTGGCTTTGGCGGCGCTAACGGCGCTATCGCGGTATACACTAAGAAAGGCGGTGATAACGCCCCTAAAAACGATCCGAGTATCCGCGGTTTCAAACTCTATAAAAAAGCAGGTTATACCATCGTAAAACAATTCTATTCTCCGGATTACTCCGTCAAGAAAGAAGTACATGCATTACCTGATAAACGCCTGACCCTCTACTGGAATCCAAATGTGGCAGTAGATACCCTCACGCACACCGCGAGAATACAGTTCTACAACAACGACTTCACTAAACGTTTCCGTTTAGTAGTAGAAGGCATTGGAGATGATGGTAGTGTAGGCAGACTGGAACAGGAATTATAAAAGCGGATTTTAGCCTTTTTCAGAATTATTCTGATAATAGATTATAAAAAATCAGGGAAGATGAAAGCGAATATCCGCATTCATCTTCCCTAATTTTTTAATCAAAAATATCCGCTGTTACAAAATCAATAACGGTGTTACGATCCCAACAGAGAAACGGAAGTTATCATTGTTCACCATACCAAATTTCGTTTGTGCGTAGTCGCTATAACGGTATACCCGGCCGATCATATTAGCGTATACTTTTAAGTTGACTGTTTTAAACGGATATACTTCTACCCCCGGTATATATCCCCAGGCAGTACGCAGTTTCTTATCTTTAGCAGGATCAGGATTACCATCCCAATAAGCAAAATCCACCATCCCGGTTAAGGCCAGGTGCACAATGCGGCTCAGTTTAATATCAGCACTCAGCCAATGACTCATATACCTCACTCCCTGTACAGCCTTTTTATCAGGTGTAAAGCTGCTCACCAATAATTTACGATCCAGGTTCTCCAGGCTTAATTTAAAATCATATTGCAGCCGGAAATTGTGCAGGGACAACTGGTTACCAAAAGCAAAATAATTCATGTATTGATGGGTAGCTTCTTTAAAGATGCTGTAAGACCAGATCGTACTGAACTTGCCATCAAACAAATTACCCCGCCAGTTAATTACGGCGGCAAATGGGAATTTACTTTCGTTGATACCGGGGATGGTATCATATAATTCTTTGAATGTTTTGGTGCGGCTATTTAAAATCTGGAAAGTAAATTCATTGTTTTTATCCGGCAGAAAGCCCAGCCCGGCGCCTGTCAGGAAGTTATCGGCATACTCAATGATATCAGAGTATTCATAAATATCGATGGGGTTTAAATCAAACTCATAACCGCCCCAGTCGGCGCATAACTTACCGGCGTATATCTTCCATTTCTCGCTCGGATCAAAACGTACATATGCCAGGTCGGTGGATCTGCTGAGGTTATCGACCGATTGGGTGGCAGGGTCACGGGTGTAGCGATCACGGAATCGGAAATACAACTTATCCGATACCTTACCTTTGATTTCCAACCGGAACTGTTCATTCACGAAACGGGAACCAGTATACGTCCCATTTTGAAAATCATTGCGGAATGCAACACGCATATTAGCCAGCACATCTACATTATTGAGTAAAGACTGCTTGCTGACGGGGATCAACGGGGTATGCAGGGTATCATTTTTGGCTTCCTGCTGCTGCGCGGATGCAGTGACAGCATACAATAGTATGCATGCCATCCACCATTTACGGATATGCATAATCAATAGATTTCGGAAGTAACTAGCCGGTATGTAGCGCTACCACAATATTCCCGCCAGGAGGAAGCCCACCGCGACAGAAACCGCTACGCTCACAATACCAGGTATCATAAAACTATGGTTCACGAGAAATTTGCCTATATGTGTACTGCCGGTGCGGTCAAAGTTAATCGCCGCCAGCAATGTAGGATAGCCTGGTAAAACGAAATCGCCATTCACCGCCGGAAACATGGCTACCAGGTGAGGAGGAATAATGCCAAGCGACAATCCCAACGGCATCAACGCCTTGGTAGTAGCGGCCTGGCTAAAGAGCAGGATGCTCAGGAGAAATAAAGCAATCGCGAAAGTCCAGGGAGCAGAACGAACCATGTCTCCCAAGGTATGTTCTATCACGGCCGTATTCGTTTGCATGAACGTAGCGCTCATCCACACCACGCCAAAAATTGACACCACAGCCTGCGCGCCGGAGTTAAACAAACTGGCCTTGGCAACAGATGCGGCAGACGTTTTACACAGCAGCATAATCGCCGCAGCAGCAGCCAGCATCACCAGTTCTATCACAGCAGCCATCTTAACATTGCCCACGCCATCTACCGCCAGGTTGCTGACACCAGGGCCAAAGGAAGGCAACATCGCAGGGAAAGCACCCACCAATACAATCAACAACACGGCCAGTCCAAAAATCAACACCGATAATTTTGCGCCCGGCAGCAATGGCGCTTCTGCAGATGCCTGATCTGCATTAATACTTGCTGCAAATTCGGGGTCCTTCATTTTTTCCAGGAACAGCGGATCTTTGTCCAGCTCCTTCCCTTTCTTCCAGCAAACCGCCACACCTGCCAATGTACCTGCCAGCGTAGCCGGGATACATACTTTAAGAATTTCCAACAGCTCTACTTTGCCGCTGAGTATAGTCAGCAACGCCGCAGTAGCGGCAGATATAGGACTGGCGGTAATCGCCAGATGAGAAGAAATTACAGAAATACTAAGCGCTCTCTCCGGACGGATTCTTTTTTTGGTAGATACTTCTGAAATAATGGGTAACAGTGAATACGTAATATGCGCAGTGCCTGCAAACAACGTAAACATATACGTGACCAATGGTCCCAGCAATACAATCAGCGAAGGTTTGCTACGCAATATTTTTTCGGCCAGTCGTACCAGGTAATCCATTCCACCGGCTGCCTGCAAAGTAGCCGCAGTAGTTACTACCGCCAGGATAATCAGCATCACATCAATGGGCGGGTCAGCGGGCCGCATCCGGAACAGGAATATATAAATGGCCAATGCCACCATACCCATCACTCCCAGGCCAATGCCTTTCATACGCGCGCCTACCAGGATAGCCGCCAACAAAATTGCAAATTGTAACCAGATCATATGAAGCGTGTATATCTGATGATTAGCTTTTTCTCCTCTGCCAACCGGCTCTGACAGGGAAAATAAAACAGGCAGCCAGCCGGCATCACCGGGCGGCTGCCTTCGTACTTTATTGTATGAATTGGGGTCTGATCAGATTGTCGAAAGTGAAAATCTCATCCCATTTCTCTTGTGTTACCCACTTCTTTTCTTTTACTGCCAGGTCGTGCACCGACTTACCCGTTGCCAGCGCTTCCCTTGCAATGGCAGAACATTTTTCGTAACCGATAATAGGATTCAGCTGCGTCACAATACCAATGCTCTGCATCACCATTTCTTTGGTACGGTCCGCATTGGCCGTGATACCCACCACACATTTATCTTTCAACGTTTGACATGCATTATTCATATAAGTGATGGCAGTAAACAATGCAAACGCAATGGTAGGCTCCATTACATTGAGTTGCAACTGTCCCGCTTCTGCGGCCATGGTTACCATCAAATCAGCGCCAATTACATAAAATGCCGTTTGATTCACTACTTCCGGGATCACCGGATTTACTTTACCAGGCATGATAGAAGATCCCGGCTGCATAGGTGGCAGGTTAATTTCGTTTAAGCCTGTACGTGGGCCGGAAGATAATAACCGGAGGTCATTACAGATCTTGGAAATCTTTACAGCTGTGCGTTTCAGCACACCTGATAATTGCACATAAGCACCGGTATCATACGTAGCTTCAATCAGATCGCCTGCCAGTATGAGGTCCAGCCCCGTAATAGTGGCCAGGTGTTTAGTCACCAGTTCCGCATATCCTTTCGGTGCATTTACGCCCGTACCAATAGCGGTAGCGCCCATATTAATTTCAGAGATCAGGCGTTTGCTTTCTTCCACACGTGCCAACTCTTCATTGATATTGGTAGCGAAGGCTTTGAATTCATCCCCCATGCTCATCGGAACAGCGTCCTGCAATTGGGTACGTCCCATTTTCAGCACGTTCTTAAACTCTTMGCCCTTGGCTGCGAAGGCATCTGCCAGCTGGCTGAGGGTAACTTTATATCCGGTGAGCTTATTGATGAGGGCTATACGAAAAGCAGTAGGATACGCATCGTTGGTAGACTGGGAGCAGTTTACATGGTTGTTAGGGTGACAGAATTCATATTGCCCCTTTTCTTTGCCCATCATTTCAAGGGCCACATTAGCGATCACTTCATTGGCATTCATATTCACGGAAGTACCGGCCCCGCCCTGTATCAGGTCACTGAGGAACTGGTCATCAAATTCGCCGGCAATCACGCGATCGCTGGCTTTAATAATATATTCCGCAATATTTTTATCCAGTACACCAAGGTCGCGATTGGCCATCGCAGCGCCTTTCTTTACATAGCCTAACGCCTGTACGAAAATGGGTTCTACCTTCAGGGGAATGCCCGTAATATGAAAATTCTCAATTGCACGCAGGGTTTGAATACCGTAATAGACGTCGTGTGGTATTTCTTTTTCACCGAGGAAATCGTGCTCAATTCTCTTTGCCATATTTAAAGTAATTTAGGCTTGAAAGTTAAACGCATTTACAACAATGAAACAGCGCGAATTGTTTTATTTTATCTTAAAGAGATGCGCTTTTATTAGTAGTTCGCCTATTGTTCACGATTAGTAATTCATAAATTTCCATGATCTACCGCCTTTCACTGGTTTGTTTTCTATTTTTATTTTTCGGGAGAAATCTAACTTTTGCCCAACACCTCCAACCTCATTTTAACCCATCTGAATATGCGGAACTATTGAAAATGGTGGACCGATTGGCTGATACTCCCTGGACGAAAGTAAAAAGCAGTCCTCCCCGCGATTGTGAACTGGTATACCGTTCCCCCGAATCGGGGCTGGTGAATCGCTGGGATTTGTGGAAACGAAAAGATGGTGTGGGGATTATAGTGATCCGGGGCACAGTAGGCAGCAGCACTTCGTGGCTGGAAAACTTTTATGCGGGCATGATTCCTGCGCAGGGTACGGTGAAACTCAACGACAGTACTTCCGTTCCTTATAAAGTAGCAGAAGATCCCAAAGCCTATGTACACGCCGGCTGGATGTTGGCCGTAGCAGCCATGGGACCGGATATGATCCGTAAAATAAAAGAGTACTATCAGCAAGGCATACACGAATTTATCATCTTTGGTCATAGCCAGGGCGGCGCCATCTCTTTTCTGATGCGTTCCTATTTTGCCTATACGGATGGATTGCCCAAAGACATCGTGTTTAAAACCTACGCCAGCGCAGCCCCGAAGCCGGGTAACCTGAACTATGCTTACGACTACGATTATATTACCAGAGATGGCTGGGGACTACGTGTGGTGAATACACGCGACTGGGTACCGGAAACACCATTTTCCCTGCAAACTACGCGGGACTTCACGACGGTGAATCCTTTCTCTAACATTAAAGCATCTATGAAGGACCAGAAATGGGCCATCCGCTGGGTACTCAATTATATGTACGGCCGGCTGGATCGTCCGGCCAAACGGGCCGCCAGGCGTATGCAGCGGATCTTAGGCAAGTTTGCCTATACCCGTGTAAAAAAGATACTGCCGGAGTATCAGCGCCCGGATTTTGTGACCAGTCACAATTATACGCCGGCAGGTACGCCTGTTATTCTATACCCGGTAAAAGGGTACGATGAGAATTTTCCGTTTGATGGCAAAAACATTTTCAGGCATCACATGTTAGAGCCCTACAGATGGGAGCTGGAGCAGATCTACCATGTAGACGCCAATTAATCGTTACCGCTCTTCTCTCCGGTAAACCAATGTTCCTTATCTCTGAACAACACGTTGAAAGTAGTGAGGGAACCATAAATGCGGGTAATGTATTGCTGCATATTTACCTTCTCTTCGTCGGTGAGTACTTTGTGACTGTTGATGTTTTGCTCCAGTACACGAAGGCGATCCCGTAGCATGACTATTTTATGGAAGAAGGTATCAATCGGCAGTTCTTTGGCTTTCAGCGTTGGATCGCCGGGCTGAAGGATGAGATTACCACCTTTCCAGCGATCACCCAATGGCACTACTTCGGCAATGCCTCCCCATAAACGCAGAATTTTCAGCAACGATGTTTCCACCTCTGAAGCCGTTTCCACTTCAGGGGTGGTATTTTCAGCTACCAGCACCTCAAAAAGCGGATCTGTTTTATCGATCATCTTAATGCCATGGTCCATAAAAGTAACACGGTACTGGGCGTATTTTACCGCCACAATTACGCCGGGACCATAGTGCGCATGTTGTACCCTGGAGCCAACGCCAAGTGTGAGTTCTTCCATCTTTCTTTTTTCCTCAAACATAAAAAATTCCGGCAAAAGGAATAAACTAACATTTGTTAGGGTATATGGCAGGGGAAGCATTTACTTTTGGCTTTACCAAATACAACCGTTATGACTCCTGCAGCCAAATTAATGTGCGGTGCTATTCTCATTACTATTCCTACCATTGAATTTGGGGGGTATTTCCTGTTAAAAATCCTTAGTGGTAAAATGAAACAGCTGCCACTCACGCCTTTCCAGCGATCCATGTTCCGTGCAGGACATGCGCATGCCGGCGTATTGGTGATATTATCGCTGGTTTGYCAGCTGCTGGCAGATGAAGCCATGTTAGGCGCCACCCTGTTGTGGGGAGTAAGAATAGGCATTCCTTTAGGTACTATATTTATCAGCGGAGGATTTTTTGCTGCGGCAGCAGGCAGTGGCCGCACACAACCCAATCAATGGATTGGTATCCTGTATGTGGGAGTAGTGATGTTGGGGGTCAGTGTAATTACGCTTGGGTTAGGATTACTATAAAAAAAGTGAGATGAGCTATGCTGCTCATCTCACCTTAACATTATTCTTTTACTTTATTCAGGAAGTAGGACAACTTAAACAACAGTTCGTCCTGCAAACCTGCCCGCAGCTTGGCTTCCTCGTCAGTGATACCTAAGCGGCGCAAGCGCTGATAGTATACATAAGAACCACCAATGAGCTCAAGGCATTCCGTTATTTTAGTTTTTACTTCTGCTTCTTTGGAGCGTTTTTCGAATTCCTTTTTAGTAAGAATTTTATCTACAAAGTAGAAGTTATCCTTATCTTCTACCCACTTCTTGCCTTCTCTGTGCTGTGGTTTATACACTTCGAGGTAGCAATTGTCGAGTTTTAACACGTCTCCAAATTCTGCGCGTATATCTATCACCGTTGGTTTTTCAGCAGCGGGATTAGCCAACCGTTTTTTAATGTGGTTGCTGATGGTCACGCCTAGTTCATCGCTGCTCATCAGGATCTGGTTCAGTTCTGAAAACTCCAGGCTGATGGTGATGCGGGCATAGCCTCTGCCGCTTTTTATCTTACCAAATAAACTGGGCGTCGTTTGTTCATCAAAGATGATATCTTCTACCTGTACTTTGGTAATGGTTTTATAGTTGGGCGTATACCCTTCTTCCAGTGGCGTAGCGCGCTTGTTCACGAGGCGGGAAGGTTCTTGGCGACGGGTGAATTGTATGAATTCATCAATAAAACGCAGCTCCTGCTTTTTCAGTTTAGCATAGAGTTMATGCGTAGTATGATTATGTATTTTACTTAGCAGCATCAGGTCATTCCAGCTGTCGAAATGCTGCATTTTTTTCAATTCATCCAGGATATCGCCGGCATCCATATTACGGCGATAGAAGAGTTCTCCAATGAGAAATAAGGCGTATTCCTGTGCCGGGTATCCCAATTCAGGTAACACGTCATATGGACTGCGTTTTTGGTCGCGTCCACTTTCTAAAAGATCAATATCTGACATAACCGGTGCCAAAAGGTACTTACGTGCTGCCGCACGCAGTTTCTTGCTCACATAATCCACCAATTGATCACTTACGTGCCCATGATGCACAAAATCATGCAGTATTTGCACAAAGCGCCGTGATGCAGGCAATCCAAATTGTGAAAGAATATCGTTTTCCATGTCCAGCACGTCCTCAAAACCAGGCTCCTCCTTTCCAGGCTTCACCCGTTGATCCATTTGCTGGTAACGCTGATAGTACTCCTGCAACTTCAGTTTAAGCTGATCCATAATGTATATACAATTAAATATTAAATACTTACTTTAAATCCTTGATAGCGCATCGTAATTTTAAAAAAAATTTTCGCGCTGGTTAACATATCCAGCCTAAACAGGCCAAAAACACGGGCGCGCGGATGCTTTGAAAAACAACACACAGTTGATTACCAACAACTTATATAAATGGGAATGGAATGGGAAAGTGCGCAAAGATACGATATTTTTTGAAGCAACAAAAAGCCCGGGGCATAAAGGGAGCAGCGGTTATAGCTGTTGATAAGCGTGTATAAATAGCTGTTTTTTGATATCATACCTGCCCGGGTATAATTCACAGTGCACAACGCAGTAAACACAAGCCAGCAAAGGAAATTGATCAGTCACAGCCCTGCTTATACAAGTCCCTCCATCATCTCCGGCTGATGCAGCTTTTTACTTGAAAAATTATCTACATGTGTAATAGGCTGAAAATTTTTTATTCAAAGTATTTGGAATTTAAAAATAGTTTCGCTTATCTTTGCACTCCCAACAACGGAAATACGGTGGTTGTAGCTCAGTTGGTTAGAGCATCAGATTGTGGTTCTGAGGGTCGAGGGTTCGAAACCCTTCAATCACCCAAACGTTTAAAAAGGCTTCTGTAAAAGGAAGCCTTTTTTGTTTTTACATCCTGCGTAAAACATCGCGCCATAATTTTTGCGCAAAAACTGCTCAAAAATCTCCTTTCTTCCAACAGAAAAATATTATCTGAAAAAACATCAAAAAAAATTTCTTTAGTAGAAAAAGATTCTCTTATATTTGCACTCCGAAAAACGGGGTAACCGTTGAAACACGGTGGTTGTAGCTCAGTTGGTTAGAGCATCAGATTGTGGTTCTGAGGGTCGAGGGTTCGAAACCCTTCAATCACCCAAACGTTTAAAAAG
>NZ_JBFTLN010000025.1:0-59228 GCF_056396465.1 Chitinophaga sp. 05T412 | reverse complement strand
TCAAAGAAGGTACTGACCATCGTATCAGACAGCACCGCCCTGGCTGAAGGTAACTCAACAGCATTCAAAATGTCGCTGCCGGCAGGTTACCACTCCGCTAAACCGCTGACCATTGCACTGACAACCAGAGCAGCCGGAACGGAAGCCGCCGCTACAGATTTCCAATACCTGCAAACATCGATTACATTCCCACAGGATACTTCTGTGTTCACTACTGTTGCACCGGTTATCAAAGCCGTGACAGATCAGATCCTGGAGAAAGATGAGCAATTAAATATCGCTGCCGCGGTTACTAACTCTCCTGGTTACACAGTAGCAGATGTGTCGTTGAAAATCAACGATGCTACCCGCAGAGATGGCACTAAAGCCGTGATCACGTTCACACCGCCTGCAGCAGGTATGCCGGAAAATACTACACAGCAGATTGGCTTTAAGCTGCCTGCCGGTGTGACTACTGAAATACCAATTAAAGTATCCCTGCCAACTACCGGCACGGCTACACGTAATACAGATTACAGCTTACCAACCGATACGACCTTCACCACTGCATTAGCAGCGATTGAAGTGAAAGTAGCTGGTGATATGCTGGTAGAAGATGTGGAAGATATCCACATCACACCAACCATCAGTGACATTTATAATACGCCTTATACCTTTAATCCAGCCAGCGTAGATCTGACCATTAAAGATGCGCAGTATCCATTCCCGGCGGGCGACTCCGTATTACTGAGCTGTGCTCCGGATAGCGTAAACGAAGGACAAAGCTCTGTGATTACCGCTACCTTCCCGCACGGCTGGAAAGCAGGTAAAGCCTGGACAGTGAACCTGACAAAAGATGTAGTGAAATCTACCATTGGTAATGATCGCTACACCAGCTTCCCAGCCAGCATCAGCATTCCGGCGAATGGTACCAACGGAACTACTACTATTCAAACACTGCCTAATGGCGTATTCAGCGATGAAGGTGCATTGTTCATAGATGGTAATAAGAGCGATGTGAAGATGCCAGCGCGTAGTACCAGTCTTTATATCAAAGACAATACAGACCCTTCCAAGAAGGTACTGACCATCGTATCAGACAGCGCTGCCCTGACCGAAGGTAACAGCACCGCATTCAAAATGTCGCTGCCGGCAGGTTACCACTCTGCTAAACCGTTGACCATTGCTTTGACTACCAAAGCAGCTGGTACAGAAGCAGCAGCCACCGACTTCCAATACCTGCAAACAGCTATTACATTCCCGCAGGATACCTCCGTGTTTACAACTGCTTCACCAGTCATCAAAGCGCTGGTAGACCAGATTATAGAGAAAGATGAACAACTGAATATCGCTGCTGCCGTTACTAACTCACCAGGATATACGGTAACAGATGTGTTGTTGAAAATCAACGATGCTACCCGCAGAGATGGCACTAAAACCGTGATCACGTTTACACCGCCAGCAGCCGGTATGCCGGAAAACACTACACAGCAGATTGGCTTTAAACTGCCTGCCGGCGTGACCACTGAAATACCAATTAAAGTATCCTTGCCAGCAACTGGTACGGCTACCCGTAATACCGATTACAGCCTGCCTGTGGATACCAGCTTCACCACTGCATCCGCGGCGATTGAAGTAAAAGTAGCGGGTGATATCCTAGTGGAAGATGTGGAGAATATTCACATTACGCCATCGATCAGCGACATCTATAGTACGCCTTATACCTTTAATCCGGCCAGCCTCGATCTGACGATTAAGGATGCACAATATCCATTCCCTGCCGGTGACTCCATGATATTGACCAGTGTGCCGGATAGCATTAACGAAGGACAGAGCTCCGTGATTACCGCTACCTTCCCTCATGGGTGGAAAGCAGGTAAAGTATGGACCATCAACCTGGCTAAGAATGCAACATTATCTACCGTGGCAGATAATCGCCATAGCAGCATCCCTGCTACTATCACCATTGCCAATAATGCAGCTTCTGGTACTACACCGGCTATTACTACCAGCACCAACGTTATATTAGATGACGAAGGCGCTATCGTAGTGGATGGTAATGATGGTAATGTAGATATGCCTGCTACCCGCACCGCTATCTATATTAAAGACATCACCCAGCTTCAGCCAAATGCAAGAAAAATAACGCTGACGCCAGATGCTACCCTGGTGCCGGAAGGCAACCGCGTAATGGTACATGTATCCGTACCATATGCATCTACCAAAGATGTAACCATTCAACTGGCAGTAGATAATGCCCTGACAACGGCTAAAAACGTAGACGACTATACGATGTCTGCTACTTCATTTGTACTGCCGCACGGCACCACTACTGCTGATTTTGAACTGCTGAGAACAGCAACAGATAAAGTATTGGAGAATAATGAATCACTGGTAGTGAAAGCGAACACAGGCAACGGTTACACCGTAAATGACCTGAATCTGCAGATCCAGGATCTGACCCGCACCATTCCGGGCAACCTGCAGCTGAGTGTGAATATCTTCAAATCACCGCTGGTAGAAGGCGATAGCGGCGCAGTAACTATTAGTCTGCCTGCAGGAGTAACTACTGCCATCCCTATCCACATCCAGTTGCCGCAAACAGCAGGCACTGCAGAAGCAGGACTGGATTATGCCATGGCTACCACTGTAACTATCGACAGCAGCAGTGTGGTAACGGGATTGGCTATCCGGAAAGATAATTTTACGGAAGGTCCGGAAACCATTACGCTTTCGCCAACAGCCGGAGATGGTATCAGTACCTTTAGTATTGCTATCCCAACCCTGACTATCCAGGACGATGCGGCACAATACCCATTGCCTGCGCCGATTGTAATGCACACAACTGCTGCCGCTATAGATGAAGGTGCCGCACAGGGAGCTCAGCTCAGTGTACAATTGCCAGCTAACTTACAGGCGGGCAGGGACATCACGGTACATATTAATAAGGACAACACCCTGAGTACGGCTATCAATACAGATCATAACGCACTGCCATCTCCCTATGATATTATTATCAAAAAAGGACAAAATATCGGTACACATACTTTTGTACTGAAAGCAGTGAAAGATTTGATTTTGGAAGATGATGAAACCGTAGTGTTCACTGGTAATATCACCGATCCGGTATTCAGTGCAGCAGTAGTAAAAGATACTACTGTTACCATCAAAGACAGAACCCATGATGATCCGGCTACCGGGTTGATACATCTCACGGCCGTTACTACGGGCACGCATGTACTGGAAGGTAATAACTATACCATGAAGGTAGCGTTAGCACCAGGCGTAACTTCCGGCAAGCCAATCGATGTGACATTGAATATCGGTGCAAGATCTGTGGCCACCGCAGGAGACATCGACAACCTGCCTGCTACCGTGACTATTCCGGCTGGCCAGTCCGGTGTGAACTTCACCTTCCAGGCTAAAACAGACTTCATCCTCGAAAAACCAGAACTGTTGTGGATTCAGGCAATGCCGCAGTATGCTGGAATGAAAGGGGATAGCCTGTCAGTTACCATTGATGATGCTACCCGCTTGAATCCGGATAACCTGAAAGTGGAAGTACGTATCGACTCGTCCCTGGTACATGAAGGCAGCGCCAGCAATGCAACCGTTGGATTTGTAAATAGTCAGATTACTTCTTCGGAAGATGTGATCATCAATATCGCCAGAAATATCAGTTCTACGGCAGATGACGCAGACTACAGCGGTGTACCTGCACAGGTAACCCTGGCAGCTGGCGTACACAATAAGGTATATGAACTGAAGATTACCGATGATCAGGTGCTGGAAGGTGATGAGCAACTGCAATTGACTGCACAGTTAGGTACGGCTGGTTATACCCTAGTACAACCGGGCATTGTACTCATCCCTGAAACCGGTGATATGCGTGTAGTGCTGCAGAAAGACAAAGATGCGTCTGAACCGGCTACCAATGGCGCTTACCTCGTGAAGCTGCCAGGTAACCTGACCGCCGCCGCCGATGTGAAAGTAGTGTTCTTCGTGAGCAGCATTGCTGGCACTACCAATATTTCGCCGATCCAAACTTCCGCAGTGATACCGATAGGGAAGAACAGTGTATCCGTTCCTGTTAATGTGATCGATAATAAGATTATTGAGGGAGATGAAACGGTGAAGGTATCCCTGATGCTGGCACAGATGAAACGCTTTAACAGAAATCTGGCCCTGGATGTGGATGACCGTGATTCCGTGAGCCTGAATGTACATGATGATGATGCAGATGCTCCGGGCCGCGCTATCACGATCCAGAAAACAGCAGATGCATCTGAACCAGCTACTGTAGGATCTTTCCGGGTACAGTTTACAGATGCCCAGTTATCTGCCGCCAAAGATGTAACCGTTAATTACACCGTGTCTGGTAGCGCTATAGCAGATACCCGCTACCGTAAACTCAGCGGTACAGTGGTGATCCCGGCTGGCCAGCATAGTGCGGATATCGCAGTTACGCCTATTGATAATGATATTGTAGAGGGAGATGAAGACGTAGTAACGCAGTTAAGCACCGTTAGCAGCACCATCCCGGGTGTGACCTGGCCATTGTCTTCTAACGCATCGGCTACTGTCATCATTCATGATAATGATACCCTGGTGGTGGAAATTTTCGCGAAAGATGCCAGCGTAGCGGAAGGTAAGGCGGTGCAATTTACCCTTAGCTCTCCATCGTCTGCAGCACATGATATTCCTATCCGGATACAGGTCATGCAGGATGCGGCCCGCACGTTTACCGCCGGAGAAGGCACCACCAACAGTAATGTGGTGACGATTACCATGCCGGCACATGCGAAGCAACATACCTTCACCCTTACCACCAACGATAACGATATCAACGATGATGACGGCTATCTGAAAACAACCGTACTGCCGTTCCTCAATGGAGGTAGCAGCACGTTGGTATACAAACCAGGTGATAACGATACTGCCAGAGTGACCATTACGGATAATGATCCGCTGACCCTGTCTTTTGCTGCTGACAAATTCAGCGTGAAAGAAGGTAACCTGGGAGAAAATACACCGCTGCGGTTTAACGTACAACTGAGCAGACAAAGTTCCCGTAAGATTACCATTAACTACGACTTTGAAGAGTCTACCGATGGGGTATCCTATCCATACATGGACTTCAAAGCTACACCGGGTGTAGATTTCGATAACACGATCAAGCAAACGGTGATTGCTCCGCTGCAAACCATCGGACAGATTACGGTGAATATCAAGGGTGATACTACGTTTGAACAAAATGAAACCTTCATCGTGAAAATGTCTTCCGTATCAGTACCATCGGGACAAAACACACCTACCCTCGGTAATCCGCTTAAAGCAACAGGCGTTATCCTGAATGATGATCCGATGTGCAAAACCTGTGATACCGATGGTGATGGCTTAACAGACGGACAGGAAGATATTAACGGTAACGGTGATCCATTTGATGATGACACCGATGGCGACGGTATTCCAAACTTCCTGGATCTGGATTCTGATGGTGACGGTGTACCTGATTCGGTTAGCAGATTTAACCTGGATAAGGATAAGAAAATTAATTACCTCGATGGAATAGATGGTAAGATCCGCGTACATCCTGCTATTTCACCAAATAATGATGGTTTGGGTAATGAGGCGATGTATATCGAGAACATCGAGAAGTATCCAAATAATGAAGTGACAATATTTAATCGCTGGGGTGGCACGGTGTTCAAGCTGAAGAACTATGACAATAAGTCCAACAACTTCAGAGGACGTTCCAATGCAGGAGGCAGTGCGGGTAATGATGTACCAGATGGGTCTTACTTCTATAATATAGAGGTGACCATAAATGGTAAGAAGGAGCGCGTCACGGGCTTTATCGTGATTAAACGTTAACGCATATATGAATTTATTAGTAAGATGAGTTTGATAAAATATTTAAGCTGATACCTATGAAAGAGCGTCTTATGCAAGCTTTAGGAATTGTGGTCCTATGCTGTTGTGTGGGTTTGAAAGCGACTGCACAACAGGAACCGCTGTACTCGCAGTACATGTTCAACGGCATGATTATAAATCCGGCGTATCCTTCTATGGACGAATCTTCCAGTCTTACCGCAGTTGGGCGTAACCAATGGGTGGGAGTAGATGGAGCGCCTAAAACAGCTACAGCTTCTTTTTATACGCCCATTAAGGCTACCAATACCAGTTTTGGCGTATCGCTGATGAATGAAAAAATCACGGTGAATTCACAAACGGCGGTCAACTTTAACGTTTCCCAACGGGTAAAGCTCAACGAAAAAATCTACCTCGCCATGGGGCTCAAGGGTGGGATGTCGCAGTTCCGGGAGGATAACAGCTCTCTGTCGACTTCAGATCCTGTGTTTGCGCATAACCAGAGCTATTGGAAAACGGATATCGGATTTGGTTTCATGGTGTTCACCGACCGGTTCTTTATCGGGTTATCATCGCCTACTTTCAAAAGCTTTGACTTAGGCAACAGTGTGAATAAGGTGAAAGTAGAATCCCATTATTATCTGCAAACCGGCTACCTGATTAATATCAATGACGACGTGAAGTTTAAGCCCAACGTGTTATTACGTCAGGTGAAAGGCGCCGGTTTTCAGTATGACCTGAATGCGAATATCCTGTTGAAAAACGTGGTATGGCTGGGCGCTTCCTGGCGTTCAGAGAAAACCATGACGGGGTTGGTACAGGTACAGATTACCAAGAACCTGCAGATGGGCTACTCTTACGATGCGCCTATGCAGTCGAATCTAAAGGGCGCACAAACGGTATCGCACGAGTTAATGGTAAACTACCGGTTTGCCTGGTCTAAGTGGAAAGTGGTGGCGCCGCGTTATTTCTAATTATATTAAAATCAAGAATAGTATGCGAAAATTTAGTTTCTCTTCCCTCATACTTTTTCTGAGCATTGTTTCCCTGTTTGTTTCCTGCAGCTTTGTAAAGGATCACGTGCAAATAGGTGGCTTAGGGAGTAACGCCAAGGTCAGGCGCGCAGAACGTTTATATAAAAGACAAGAATATGAGCGTGCCATCTCGTTGTGCAATGATGTGATCAATAACGGCGCCACGGAGGACGTGTTGCGTCAGGCAAAATTGCAATTGGCAAGGACTTATTTCGAAACCAGGCAGTTCGAGAAAACGATTAGTTTGTACGACGAGCTGTTATACAAGCCGGAAAAGGATATTCAGGTAACGGATGTTACCAACTATATGGATCTGCTGAAGCGCACCGGAAGGGTGGTGAAGGCCCAGGAGATCAGCGCGGTATATGCCAATAACTATAAGAGTAATGCCCGCTTTTCCAATTTACAATCGTCGCTGGTAGACTATTACAGCTTCTTTAACCGCGACTCTATGGAGAATATCCGGGTAGACAGCTTACGGTTAAACCTGCCCGGTTATCAGTACGGGCTTGCCTTGTACCAGAGCAATATTGTTTTTTTGTCCAATGATTTTAAGAAGAAGGAACAGCAAACGTTCTATACCAACTCCAAATTATACCAGGTATCCGAAGATGGGGTAGAGCCTTTTAATAACAGCCTGCGGGGTGTATTACAGGTGGGACCAGCTTCTTTCTTTGATAACGGGCAGAAGGTTATTTATACCTCTAATCGTTTCACGGACGTGAAAAACGACAAAAACTCCTATATCAATTATAATAATGGTACGCAGTTGTTGTCGGCCATTTACCAGCCGGACCATGATGTGTGGAGTAAACCGGTGCCGGTGAAGCTGGGAAAAAATATGGAATCTTATTCTTTCCTGCACCCATCAGTTGCAGCTAATGGTAAACGGTTGTACTTTGCATCCGATATGCCCGGTGGTTTGGGCGGTACGGATATTTACTATGCCGACTGGGACAAAGAAGCGAAACGGTGGAAAACACCAGTGAATATGGGGCCCGAAGTAAATACCAACGGCAATGAGCTGTATCCTTTCGTGGTAGGTGATAAGTTGTTCTTTTCTTCCAATGGTCTGCGTGGCTTTGGTGGATTGGATATATTTATGATCAATATTAAGAAACCAGAAGAAGGTACCGTACATTTGCCTTATCCTGTGAATACCCAGTTCGATGATCTGAATCCGGTATTAGACGAAAATAAACTGCTGTTATATTTTACATCAGATCGTTCGGGAGCGCATGACAATGATCATATTTATGTATTAAACCTGAAGAAAAATCCTTTGAAACAGCTGGATTTGCCTTATCCCGGCAAGCCAGTAAAAGAAGACGATAAAGTGCCTTATACCACGAATCAGACAGATAGCCGCCAACAGCTAACTTTAGTAGGTAGTAAACAGTATGACAATCTCCCTGTGGAACAAACAGTGAAGGCGCCTGCTGTAGTAACACCTGTAACCAGTGTAGCCGTAGCCGTTACCCCTGATCGCAACGTGGTGGATTATTCCGAAAAAAATATAGACAGCTCACCAGAAAATATCCCCTGGCAAACGACTACAGCGGGAAGCACTACTCCTGCGTACACATCTTCCAATACTACCACTACTACCGTACAAACCAGCCAGGCCGCTTATAGCAGTCCGGAAGTTGTCAGCTGGCAACAGCCCATGGGTATACCTGCTGCGTATAAGGGTAGCAGTTATGGACTGGGAAAAGACAGCGCCTTGAAAACGCTGGACGGACTGTGGAAGGTACCAGGCTTTATTTATTACGATCTGAACTCTTATGTGCCACAAGACCAGGAATGGCGGAAGCTGGATTCCATTTTCCGTATCTGGAAAACCAATCCTCATCGGGTTATCCTGGTGAACGGCCATACAGATATCATTGGTACAGAAAGATACAACCTGTCCCTGTCTAAAAACAGGGCGGTATATATACAGGAATGTTTGCTGGCCAGAGGCGTGGATGCAGATAAAATAAGAATCAATTATTTCGGCTCTACACGGCCGATATGGGTGGCAAAGCAATATAGTCTGGATAATGACAGAGACATCTTCATTCAGCTGCAGGGCGTGAACCGGAGATGCGAGATCAGGATTCAATAAAATGTTTATCGGTTATTTTTTGCGTATATCAAACTAACACAAATGAACAAAATTTCTTCACTAATGCTTTTACTGGCGGTAGGCACACAAGCCTTCGCACAGGAAATGCCTGTTGTGTTTAACAAGAGCTTCAGTGCTCCCAAGAACCAGTATAAGAAGCTGGCGATTGCGGAAAACAATGCGATTGTTGCTATCGGCGGCGGAACAGATAATGGTTGCATTACCAAATTATCTGCAACAGGAAACCTTATTTATAATGCCAAATTGAATAAAGGTGGCCTGGTAGCTTATCAGGATCTGCTTTTATTACCTAAAAATGAATTGGTGGCAGTGGGTGGCGGTACCATTGCTTACGGTAATGCACGTATTACCAAACTGTCGGCTACCGGTGAAGTCATCTTCGACAAGAGCATAGGCAACGGTCAGGGTGGTTATTTCACGAAAATTATTACGGATCGTCATGGTAATTATATCACCGTTGGGGTAGATGGTAGCAAACCGGCCCAGGCACGTATCACTAAAATGAGTGCCGACGGTAAAATTGAATTTGATAAAGGCTTTGGTACACACAACGTTTTTACCAATGTATTGATTGATGAAGATGAAAATATCGTTGCTGTAGGTGGTGACGTAGGTGATGGACAAGGTAAAGCATACATGGTAAAGGTAGATGGTAAAGGAGAAAAGCAATTTGAGCTTTCCTTTGGTAAACCAGGCGCCGTTTTTGAAAAAATGTTATTGCTGGAAGATGGCGCTGTACTGGCTATGGGCGGTGGCGCTTATGGTACCGGCAATGCCAGCCGTATCGCTAAGGTGAATGCGGAAGGTCAGGTAGTATTCGACAAAGAATACAGCACCGTAGATGGTAAATTCAACGCCATCAAAGTGAATGACCTGGGTCAGATCTTCGCCTGCGCAGAAGAAAAAGACAAAGGCCGTATTGTGAAACTGCGTCCGGATGGAACTGAACTGTTTAACAAAGAAACCGATGCCGCTTTATACGCATTGGAAGTTGGTAAAAATGGTAAAGTAGTAGCCGCCGGCGGTAACGTTAGCACTAACACCGGTAAAATCGTGAAACTGTTGCCCGATGGTACCATGGTAGTGAATAAAAACATGGGCTCTGTTTTCCAACACCTGTTACTCACCGAAGACGACGAAATCTGCGTAGTGGCGAAAGATGGCTACCGCATGATTAAAGTAAGTCCCGACGGTGAAATGATGTTCGACAAACAACTGGGTAAATATGATGCTAAAACGAGTCTCGCTTCCCTGCTGATGAGCCCTTCCGGCGAAATCATTGCTGCTGGTGGCGGTGATGAAGATGGTAACCGCATCATTAAAATCAGCCACGGGGTATCTATTAATGATATCGCGGTATCTGAACCACTGAACGGTTTATCTAACGCTACCCTCACCATTACTTTATCCGGATTCCTGAGAAGCAATGGAGTTCGTACCCCCGTTAACGTACATTACAAAACCATTCCACATAAAGGTAGCGCAGGTCCTGCCGACTTCGACGTAACAGAAGGAACCATTTCTTTTGTACCGTCTGAGTTTGCTGCGGGTGCTATTATCTCCAAATCCATCCAGATTCCGATTAAAAGCGATAACCTGCTGGAAGGTAAAGAAGCTTTCCACGTAGAAGTACTGGATGCTTCAGACCTGTACCTGACCAAAGCCAAAGGAGAAGTAACCATCCTGGATCAACCAGCCATGGTGAAATTTATTGGTGGTAACAATGGTGCAGAACCTAATACAGACGTAGTGTTTTCTGCTGGTTTGTTTAAAAGAGATAACACTCCTTTGATAAATGCTACTTCCAAGCCAGTGCGTTTAACCTACAAGTTTGGTAACGGTACCGCTTTACCGGGCGCCGATTTCGTGAGCAGCATTAAAGCGCCTTTCTCGATCGACAGTGGCGCTACCACGGCTAGCCTGAACGTAAAAGTAAAAGACGATAACCGTTTTGAACTGGCGGAAACAGTAGTACTGGTATTAAGCGAAATTAAAGCAGAAAATGAAGCAGTAGTAGGCTACAACGGCGACGTTACCTCTATTTCTGCTTCCCAATACATACAGGATCAGGCCGCATATATTACCCTGGTGAAGCTGACAGATGCCAATGAATCTGCTACAGCACCGGTAAGTATGTTTAAATGTATCCTGGTAAAAGCGGCTGACCAATCCGTACAAACCAATTGTACCGGCAGCGATATCAATATCTTCTTCGGCGTTGACTCTGCCAGCACCGCTGTTTACGGTAAGGACTATGTGATCATGAATGGTGACATGGTGAAAATTACCGGCGACTGCGCATTCAGCGAAACAGATATCCAGGTAGCACTGGTAAACGACCGTATCAAAGAAGCAGATGCTTTGGTAGCAGTGAAACTGCGTGACGCCACAGCAGCAGCAAATGCAGGGGTATTGAAAATCTCCCCTGAGCTGAAACTGAACAAAGCCGTAGCGATCATCCATGATGATGATAACGATGAAGGCACCGTGCTGACAGCTAAATAATAACGGCTTGGATCAATAACCGATATACGCGCTTCAGGCACACCTACTTCCCGCATAGTTAGCTATGCGGGAATTTTTTTTGCAGCAAACAATCAATAAATTTCCGCTTTTGAGCGACCAGATTCAGTATTTAGTTGTATTTAATAAAGCGCAGGTACATTAAAATATTGATAATTAATATGTTTAATGGAATTGTCCCGGAAGTACTCATCTCCCCATAAAATTTTCCGTTTACGATAGTTATTAATCTTCGCTATTGTACAAAATTTGTGCAATGAAAACGGTCATTTCTACGCTCCTGGGTTGCCTGTTTGCCCTGTCATCAGCCAGCGCTCAACAATTAACAGCCGCACAAAAATTAGTATTAACCACCAGTGAAGATTCCCTGAATGCAGGTATCGCCAAAAGTAAAACAGTGATCTCCGGTTATGGGTCTGCTTACTACCAAAGAAACTTTAATGAGCAAATGTCTTTCGCCACGTTGGAACGGGCGGTATTATTTGTAGGACATCAATTTAATGGCAAAATTGCCTTCTTCAGTGAACTGGAACTGGAAAATGCCAAGGCCGGAATAGGGCAGGAGAATAATGGGTTTACGGGAGAAATTGCCTTTGAGCAAGCCTATCTGCGCTTCAACCTGAATCCCCGTCAATACCTGGTAGCCGGGTTGTTTACACCCCGTATCGGGTTGCTGAATGAAAACCATCTGCCGGTTAACTTCAACGGCGTGGAACGTCCGTTGGTAGAACAGGTAGTGATACCAGCCACCTGGCGTGAGCTGGGCGTAGGCTTCTATGGCCGTTTACGTAACCTGCCCATCAACTATAGCGTAGCCATCGTAAATGGACTGGATGCCAGCAAGTTTGCCCATGGCACCGGTTTAAAAGAAGGACGCGCAGAGGGGCAAGGTGCCTTTGCCAACAACCTGGCCATCACCGCCGCTGTGCAATACTTCTGGCGGGACTTTAAATTCCAGGTATCCGGTTATGCCGGTGGTACTAACGGTCTCAATAAACGAAAATCAGACAGCCTCGAGCTCAGCTATGGTATGGGCGCTATGCCGGTATACCTCGGAGAGGCAGACGTACAATATGCCCGCAATGGCTTTGCCTTTAAATTATTAGGGACTTCTATTGTATTCCCGGATGCAAAAGATGTGAATAAAGCCTATGCCAGCAATACGGCCAAAGGCATGTACGGCGCTTACCTGGAAGGAGCTTATAATCTTTTTGAGAAAAGTCGCCGTATGGCCGGGCAGCAATTCAATATTTTTGCCCGTTATGAAATGTTTGACCTCAACAGCGCTACGCCGGTAAATGCGATCTACGATGGCACCGAAAAGCAACAACATCTTATTGCCGGATTCAGTTACCTGCCCATCCCCAATGTGGTGATAAAAGCAGACATGCGACTGATGCACACGGGTGATGAAAACCCTGATCTGGTGGTGAATCCAAGCCCCAACCGGATTCCGTATAAAACAAACAACTCCTTTTTAAATATTGGTATCGGGTATTCATTTTAATGTTCAAATCTTAACGATATGAGTCAACTGAACAGAAGAAGCTTTTTAAAAGATACCTGCAAAGCCTGTCTGGTAGGTGCGGTCAGTATGTCCATGGTAGATTTCCTGGAGTCCTGCAGTACGGTGAAGACTTACCGCGCAGCCATGAATGGCAATGCCGTTACTGTGCCCCTGAATTTGTTTGATGCCGCGCCGCTACAAGTGGTGAGTCCTAAAAGCTATGCCTACGAAATAGCCGTGCGCAAGTTGCCGGATAATACTTATGAAGCCCTGTTGCTTCGTTGCACACATCAGCATAATCCGCTTACGCCTACCGGCAACGGCTATATGTGTACAGTGCATGGCAGCCAGTTTGATAAAGACGGCAATGTAAAAAAAGGTCCGGCCGATCAACACCTGTTACAGTTGAAAACGGAAATACAACAAAGTAATCTCATTATTCACGTGTCATAATTCATCTGTTACATGAAATATTTAAAATTAGCCCTGTTAGGAATCGTGGCCGCAGGGGCAGTCTCCTGTGCCAAGAGCGATAAACCAGATACCACGCCTACGGCGGACTTCAATACCCTGAAAGCTACTTTTATTACCGATTTTGTCAGCAAAACAGCTATCCCCGGATATAATGATCTGGCTACAAAATCGGGTACCTTCAATGATAAGGTTACCATATTGAGTACTACTCCTACTGAGGAAAACCTCGCCGCTGCAAAGCAGTCGTGGCGCGATATGCGTGCTACCTGGGAACAGTGCGAAGGATTTCTTTTCGGCCCCGTGGAAGATGATAACCTCGATCCGGCCATGGATACCTGGCCGGTAGACAAATCTGCGCTGGATGCCGTGATTGCCGATCCCAATAACAAGCTGGACCTGCCGGCTATCCAGGCGCTGACATTCGCGCTGAAGGGCTATCATCCTATTGAATACGTATTATGGGGTGCAGATGGTCAGCGTAAAGCTGCCGATATCACGCCGCGTGAAATGAAATATATTGTGAGTCTTACCCTGGATCTGAAAAATATTTGTACCAAATTATCCAGCAGCTGGACGCCAGCAGGCGGCAACTATGGCAACAAGTTGTTGACCATTGGAGCCAGCGGTAATGTATATACGAAAAAACAGGATGTATACATCGCCATTGTAGATGGTATGAAAGGCATTTGTGATGAAGTAGGTGGTGGAAAAATGAAAGAGCCTTTTGATCAGAAAGATGGTACTAAAGTAGAATCGCCTTTCAGCGGCAACTCACTCACCGATTTTAAAAACAACCTGGTAGGCGCGTATAATGTATACACCAGCAATTTCCTGAATAACAAAGGTGTTGGCTTAGATCAGGTGATATCGGCTAAGAATGCGGCATTGAATAAAAAGATAGTGGAAGGTTTTCAGGCAGCCATTGGCTCCTTTGATCCTATCACCATGCCTTATGAGAAAGCTATTCTCAACGATCAGCAGCGGGTGAAATGTGAAGATGCCATGAAAGCCATTAATGCGCTGGCAGTATTGCTGGACACAGAGCTGAGAGATTTCGTCGTTAAAAACATTACTGACTAAGCGACAATGCAAATTAGAAAGATATATGTAGTGGCTTTAATGCTGGCATCGCCCATATGGCTGATGCGTTGTAAAAAGCCGGATACCTTTGATGAAAGCGGGTATGATCCACGGTTAAGCGGAGGAGAAGCTACTTTTTTCGATATTACGAGCAAGGCTTTCGGACACCCTATTCCCGGTTTGAATGAGCAGGATCAACACGTGCATGATGTGGGAGATGAGCAATCAGATCAAACCTTTGTGACCGCGCCGTCGCCTGTCAACAGTGGTTTAGGGCCAGTATATAATAACGTGAGTTGTAAAAGCTGCCACCATAACGATGGTAAAGGAAATCCTACTACCGGGTTAAATACCTCGTCTATGCTGGTACGCGTCAGTATTCCCGGCACCGACGAACACGGTGGACCGGTAGCCGTTCCTGGCTTCGGTTTGCAGCTGCAAGACCTCGCAATATTTGGGAAACAGCCGGAAGCGAAAGTGAATATTGTTTATACAGATAAAAATGTCATTTACCCGGATGGTACTATTACCGTATTGCATCAACCCGGTTATCAGCTGATCAATCCTTATCTGCCTTTGCCTGGTAATGTAATGTTATCCGCCCGTATGGCGCCGCCGTTTTTTGGTCTTGGGTTGCTGGATCTGATTCCGGAATCTACCATCACCGGTTTTGCGGCGCAGCAAGCGCGGGAGGGACGTGGTATCAGTGGAAAAGCCAACTATGTGTACGATCCGGCTACCGGAAAAACTGCTTTGGGACGCTATGGCATGAAAGCCAATACAGCCAGCTTGCTCACACAGGTTGCCGCCGCTTATCAGCAGGACATGGGTATTACCAGTCGTATTTTCCCGAAGGAAAGTTGTGATGGGCAAGTGCAGAATGAAGGTCGCCCGGCTGATCCGCTGTTGGCAGATACCATTTTAGATGCCACCGTATTCTATATTAAAACGCTTGCTGTGCCTGCGCGCAGAAGCACCACTGATCCGTCCGTGAAGCAGGGAGAAGTCCTGTTTACACAGATTGGCTGTGGCAGTTGTCATATCCCCACCATACAAACGGGCACGGATGTACGCTTTAAGGCGTTGAGCAATCAGCGTATCCATCCTTATACGGATTTGTTGCTGCATGATATGGGCGTTGGTTTAGCGGATGGGCGTCCGGATTTTCTGGCCAGCGGGAGTGAATGGAAAACACCAGCTTTGTGGGGAATAGGATTGTTTGAAAAGACAAATGGGATTCCTTACTATTTGCATGATGGCCGGGCTCGTAGTTTACCGGAAGCTATTTTGTGGCATGGCGGGGAGGCGGAAAGCAGCAAACAGCAATACATACAGCTATCTGCAGATGAGCGCAATCATCTCATCAACTTTTTAAAATCTTTATAAAATATTAATAAACTTAAAAGCAGCATCTTTTATATTAAAATATAAAAGATGCTGCTTTTTTTATGAATTGAAAAACCGCTCGTTAATAGTTATCGTACATACACTTACATAAAACAATGTTATTTTACTTTTAAAGAGTTGTGTCTTTTAATGGTTAACTTGGGAATAGCCTGGTATGTCCTTACCGGGCTTTCTTTTTTTATATAGATTTCCGCATTACAAAATCCTCCATCAGATAGCCCTGCCCGATGTCTGTATCCCGCTCTGTATATACGCTGAAGCCCTGTTTCTCGTAAAAGAATTTCGCTTTATTGTATTTGTTGACGTCGAGTTCGAGGATGTCGGCGCCACGTTTTTTCACCTGGTCAATCACTTCCAGCAGGAGTAATTTGCCGACTCCTTTTCCCTGGTAACCGAGGTCGATATAAATTTTGTGGAGCTTATACACATTTGGCGTGGTAGTCGTACTATACGCTGCGTATCCTATTGGTTGGGCATCATCCAGCAGTATTAAAAACTGGTGTTGCTTTTCGGTCATTTGCTGTTGGAGTGCGTTGGCGCTGTACATCATGTCCAGCATATATTCCATTTGAGCAGACGTTAAAATCGACTGGTAAGTTGGTCGCCATATTTTGTCTGCCAGCGCTTGTATAACAGGAATATCATTTACTGTTGCGGCATTGATTTGGTACATAGGTTTTATAAACTTTTTTCTTCTCGTAATATATTTTCGATGGTTTCTTCCAGTTTGTTCAGCGGCGTATATCCGCGGGCACAGAGGTAGAGTTGCTTGCCGGTATCAAGGATGGCAGCGGGAAATCCGGTGATGCCCCAGTTTTGTATCAGCTGAAATTCCTGATTGGTTTGGTACCGGTAATGTTCTTCCTGAAGTTTGGTGATAAACGCTTCTTCCGGCAAATTAAATTTTTTAATCAGCTGCCGGTAAGTGCTGTCGTTGTTCAGACTCAGTCCATCGTAGTTCAGTGCAACCTGCATATCATGCGCAAAGGTGATGGCATTTTCCGGCTGATATTCTTTGAATACCGTGAGCGCGATGCTGGGTTTTTCTGAATCCATCATTTCTTCCGAGGGCAGTAATTTTTCCAGGAAGTTGGGACCAAACTTAACCCCCGTCGTGTTTTCTACATTCACATGCGCTTGCTGGATGTAGTTGGCCATAGATGACCATGGGTGGCGGTTAGCGCCGGTGATCATTCCTCCGGAGAGGATATCGAATTCCATATTGTTGCTGGCGCGTTCCTGTAATTGTTGTATTACCGGAGTAAAGCCATAGCACCAGCCACAGAGCGGATCGTATATATAGGTAAATTTCATTTTCTAATTTTTTTTGTGAGATGGATACCTTTTTATCCCTGTTCATCTTCAAAAAAATGCTGTTCGTGCAGTTGTTTGGAGAGCGCTTTATCTTTTCGTATAGCCTTGATAGATAGTCGTACTGCAAAAATGAGTGTAATCACCGAGGCGCCCATCAGGAAGATATTATTACCGAGGAACAGGAAGAAATCGTATGTTCCGTGGAAGAAAATAGCGATGAGTAGTCCCTGAAACAGGAGGGTGCTACTTCGGTCCCGGATAAATTTCGCCATTCCCACATAATATCCCATCAGGATAGCGAAGGTAGCATGCGCCGGTACGGAGAGAAACATCCTTGCCACACCGGTACCAAAGCCATATTTGCCTACGTACGCAATATTTTCAAGGGTAGCGAATCCCATTCCGATCATCACGGCATATACAATTCCATCGAGTGGTTCATTGAATGCTTTTTTAGGATAGGCGAAGAGTACGAGGACCAGGAATTTGGCCAGTTCTTCTGAAACGCCTACTACACCATAGGCAAAGGCGGCAGTGCCCAGCAGGGTGCCGTCGTTTTCCCGCAATCCCATGGTAACGGCCAGTCCTTGTATCAGCAATGGCAAGGCTACGCAGGCCATACCAAGTAAGAAGCTTTTTATTAACAGGCCGGTAGGTTCCCGATCGTATTTGTCCATTAAATAGATGAACAAACAAATGGCGAATCCGGGGGCCACGGCCAATGCCAGTAGCATCATGGAAGTAAATTTTTCGATTGTCTGCGTTGCTGCAGGTAGTCGTTCAGCATGTCAACAGTGTAACTACTCAGATTGTTTGCTTTGGTAATACCTCCTTTCTGCGCGGCCAGCGTACCATAATGGATATCCTGGAATCCGTGAATGCTGTGAGCATCGGGATCAATGGAGATAAGCACTTTTTTCTCCATAGCATAAGGCAACCAGCTCCAGTCGATATCCAGGCGACGCGGATGTGCATTCAGTTCTATCACTACCTGGTTGGCGGCACACGCATCGATGATGGCTTTATGATCTACCGGGTAGCCATTTCTGCTGAGAAGCAGGCGGCCGGTCATATGCCCAAGGATGGTGGTATATGGATTTTCGATGGCTTTGAGCAGGCGGGCCATTGCCTTCTCTTCTGTCATTTTGAGATTGGAGTGCACAGAGGCAATTACCAGGTCAAATTTGGCCAGTATTTCATCTGGATAATCCAACATACCATCGTTGAGGATATCGGATTCTATGCTCTTAAAAATGCGAAATGGCGCCAGCTTTTTATTCAGGGCATCTATTTCGGCGTGTTGTGCCAACACTCTTTCAATATGCAGTCCGTTGGCATAGAAAGCGGTGCGGGAGTGATCGCTGATAACGAGGTATTCGAAACCCTGTGCTTTGGCAGCGGTAGCCATTTCTTCGAGGGAAGATTCGCCATCGCTCCAGTTGCTGTGGGAGTGGATAATGCCTTTGATATCAGTGGTGGTGATGACGTTGGGCAGTTGTTGTACGCGGGCCTGCTCAATTTCGTTCATGCCTTCCCGTAGGAACGGTGGAATGAAAGCCATTCCTGCGGCGCTGAAAATGGCTTCTTCGGAAGTGGCCTGGTGCAGGAAGTCGGCGCCGCCGGCAGCGTTGAATTTATCGATAAAAGCTGGGGAGCCGGTGGTCAGGAACAGTTGATGGTGGAAGTCGGCCGGCTCGCAGCTATGCGTAACTACTTTGAGTTTGCCATCGAGTTGCCATACGAGGTGATGGTCGTTGGTGGCGGTGAGTTCAAAGCCTGGGAGGGCAGCCAGTTGTTGGGATACGACGGCTACCGGGGCGGCGATGAGTACTTCTATTTCATCGATGATGATGCTATGGCGGCGGAAAGCGCCGGTGAGGGAAACGGGAACAGGGGCCCATAGCTCCTGTAATTGTTTCTCCAGCTGCTGACCGGTGTTGGCTACTTCTGCGTAGAGGAAGCGGTGACGGTTAGAGAGATAAAATTCTATGTTTTGGCGAACGCTTTCCTGGGTTTTGGCGCCGAAGCCTTTGAGGAGCATGAGGCGGTTTTCATTGCAGGCGTACAGTAGTTCACCCATAGATTCTATTTCCAGCTCTTTCCAGATGGTGGCAATTTTCTTGGGTCCCAAACCTTTTATTTTCATGATTTCCAGGATACCTGCGGGAGTGATTCCGAGGTAGTGGTTGAGGAGGGTGAATTCCTGGGTGTCCAGCATTTCGATGATGCTTTTACCAGTGGATTCTCCGATGCCTTTGATCTTGAAAATTTCTTCTTTCGGTATTTCTTTCAGCTGCGAGGACAGTTTTTCTATGGTAAATGCCGCGGAGGCGAAGGATTTGGCTTTAAAGCTATTTTCTCCATGGATGTCCATGAGTTTGGAGAGCAGGGAGAAGTTATCGGCGATTGAGTAATTATCCATGCGGTAAAAATACGGAGATGTTGCGAGTTTTTATCTTACTCAGGATTACTCTGATTAGACTGATTTTTTTATGTGGATGTTGGAAGATGGGAGCAAATGTGTTGGGGTATATCTTCCAAAATCCTTCCATCTTCCAACATCAAAAAAACAAAAAACAAAAAACAAAAATCAGTATAATCAGACTAATCCTGAGTAAGACAATATCCGCTGGGGGTGGGTACAAAAAAAAGATCCTGACATAAATGTCAGGACCCTTATAACTACATTTTGTAATTCCGATCTTAGTTAGCCGGAGTTGCAGGAGTTGCTGGAGCAGCAGCTGGTGCCTTTTTAGGAGCAGCTTTCTTCTTAGCAACTGGTTTTTTAGCTGGAGCAGCTTTCTTCGCAACGGCTTTCTTCTTAGCTGGAGCGGCTTTCTTAGCAGCAGCTTTTTTAGGAGCAGCTTTCTTAGCAGCAGCTTTCTTCTTAGGAGCAGCTTTTTTAGCAGCAGCTTTCTTAGGAGCAGCTTTTTTAGCAGCTACTTTCTTTTTAGGAGCAGCTTTCTTAGCAGCAGCTTTTTTAGGAGCAGCTTTCTTAGCAGCTACTTTCTTTTTAGGAGCAGCTTTCTTAGCAGCAGCTTTTTTAGGAGCAGCTTTCTTAGCAGCGGCTTTTTTAGGAGCAGCTTTCTTTTTAGGCGCAGCTTTTTTAGCAGCCGCTTTTTTAATTGTTGCCATTGTTTTTTGAATTTGGGTTAGTAAAAATAATTGGGTATTAAAAAAAACTTTATGGCTAACACTGATTAGGCTTCCGCCTGAGCAGTGGTATCAAATGCTTTAACAGAAACGTAAGTTTTGTTTTCGCGACCTTTTCTGAATTCCACTACACCGTCTGCAACTGCGAAAATGGTAAAATCTTTACCAACGCCTACGTTTTGACCAGGATGGTAAACAGTACCTCTCTGGCGAACAATGATGTTACCAGAAATGGCAGGTTGACCACCGAAGATTTTTACTCCCAGCCTTTTGCTATGGGAATCACGGCCGTTCTTTACACTACCTTCCCCTTTTTTATGTGCCATTGTATAATTACTTTATAATGTCTAACAAAAATTTTAGCCTAAAACGAATTAAGCTATTTCATTGATTTTGATTCTTGTAAAATGGGTTCTGTGACCAACTTTCTTTCTGAAGCCTTTTCTTCTCTTCATTTTGAAAGCGATGACTTTATCACCCTGAACATGAGCCAGAATCTCTGCTTTTACTACTGATTTTACATCAGTGCCTACGGACAGCTTACCACCGTTATCGGTTAACAGTACATCGGAAAACTCCACTTTGTCTCCAATATTTCCTTGTAACTGCTGTACAAATATTTCCTGGTCTTTTTGTACTTTAAATTGCTGACCTGCGATTTTTACAACTGCAAACATAATTATCCAAAATATAATTTCCGCAAAAGTAACCTTTTGTTTTTTAATAGACAAAGTTTTTCGGTCTTTTTTAAATCACAATGTATAAACATCTATGAAGGACCGACAAAAGCTTAATCTTTTCAAAGATACATACTTTCTTGAATTTTAAATTAATTTAACAAATTATCCTTTCGGGTGCCGGGCCGCTGTATCCACCTCTTTGTGCTATTTCCGGATCATTTAAAAACAGCTATCTTGCTGTGCAAACCAACGCAAATTTGTATACTTTTGTCGTTTACGCGAATTAAATACAGATAGGATGGGCGCATTTTTTTATTTAATTATTTAGCCATTTATTTTTCCGGCCACCCCTTTTTGGGGGAAAATACCGGTTTTTCAGGCTATTAAATGAGAAAATATTCCAATCTTTAGTCTCTCAATCATAAAACAACAGGCATGAAGTTTAAATCACTGCTGGCCAAACCATTTGCTTCTATCGTACATAATAAGATAAAGAAGGAAATGTTAAGGGCGGTAGAAGATCAGGATACTATCCTGCAGGAGCTGATAAAGACAGGCAAGAAGACAGAATTCGGTACAGACCATAAATTCAATGCTGTACAAACCCACGAAGAGTTTAAGCAGGCTGTGCCTTTAAGGGATTATGAACAGTTTAAGCCATATATAGAAAGGATTAAGGAAGGGAAACAGAATGTACTGTGGAAAGGCCAACCTATATATCTCGCTAAAACATCCGGTACTACCAGTGGCGTAAAATATATTCCCATCTCCAAAGAATCCGTCAATAATCATATAGATACTGCCCGTAATGCGTTGCTCAATTATATGGGAGAAACGGGTAATACGGCGTTTGCAGATGGTAAAATGATCTTTTTATCCGGATCTCCGGAGCTGGAAAGGGTAGGTGGCATCCCCACCGGCCGCCTGAGCGGTATCGTGAACCACCATATTCCCCGGTATCTGCGTACCAACCAGCTGCCATCTTACGAAACCAACTGTATTGACGACTGGGAAACCAAGCTGGACAAGATAGTAGAAGAAACCATCAACCAGGATATGACCCTGATTAGTGGTATACCACCATGGGTACAGATGTACTTCGACCGTTTGATGGAACGTACCAATGGCAAGCGTATCAAGGAAATATTCAAGAATTTTGATGTGATGGTATATGGTGGGGTGAACTTTGAGCCTTACCGGGCCAAACTGATGGCTTCCATTGGCGCACCGATTCATACGGTGGAAACCTTTCCCGCCTCAGAAGGCTTTTTTGCCTTCCAGGACTCCCAGGAAAAGGAAGGATTGCTGTTGAACGCCAATTCCGGGATTTTTTATGAATTTATCCCTGCAGCGGAAATTTTCAACGAAAATCCGACGCGTTTGTCGCTCAAAGATGTGCAAACAGGTGTAAATTACGCCATGGTGATTAACAACAACGCCGGATTATGGGGCTATAACCTCGGAGATACGGTGAAGTTTATTTCCACTAATCCCTACCGTTTGCTGGTAACCGGCCGTATTAAGCACTTCATTTCCGCCTTTGGAGAGCATGTGATTGGAGAGGAAGTAGAATACAGCCTGATGAAAGCGGCTGCAGAAGAAAACGTACATATTACAGAGTTTACAGTGGCGCCTATGGTACAAACCAACGGAGAGCTGCCTTACCATGAGTGGTTTGTAGAGTTTGAAAATATGCCGGAGAACCTGAGTGCTTTCGCGAAGAAAGTAGATGAAAATATGCGTCAGAAGAATATTTATTACGATGATCTGCTGACTGGTAATATATTGCAACCCCTGAAGATAAGGACTGTCCGTAAGCAGGGCTTTATCGACTATATGAAAGCTATTGGAAAACTGGGAGGACAGAACAAAGTGCCTCGATTGAGTAACGACAGAAAGCTGGCAGATGAACTGTCGGCATACTTACAAAAATAACCGGCGATTCAAGGCTGTAACAGCTGTCAGGTCATTACCGGCAGCTGATTCGTCATTTTTTGTTAACTGTAAAAAAGTAAATCACCGTAATGAATAAACGAAAGATTGCCATTTTCGGGTCCACGGGATCTATTGGCATACAGGCACTGGAGGTGATCGCAGCACACCCCGACAGATTTAGTGTAGAAGTACTGACTGCACAGCAGAACGCTGATCTGCTGATTGAGCAGGCATTGAAATTCAAGCCGAATGCCGTCGTGATAGGAAGCGAGGCAAAGTACAAGCAGGTAAAAGACGTCTTATTTGATAAAGGCATAAAAGTATTTGCCGGCCCTAAAGCCATGGTAGAAGTAGCCGCATGGAGTTCAATCGACATGATGCTGGCAGCTATTATGGGATTTGCAGGCCTGGCGCCTACTTTATCTGCCATTGAGCAGGGAACACCAGTGGCTTTAGCCAACAAGGAAACCCTGGTAGTAGCAGGTGATATTGTAATGGCTACCGCACGCAGAAAGAATGTACCCATTATCCCGGTAGATTCTGAGCATTCCGCCATTTTCCAATGTCTGTTGGGAGAACCATTTTCCAAAGTGGAAAAGGTGATTCTTACCGCATCAGGAGGGCCTTTCCTGGGTAAAAAGCCCAATTTCCTGATTAACGTAAAGAAAGACCATGCCCTGCAGCATCCTAACTGGAGCATGGGCGCCAAAATCACCATCGATTCCGCTACCCTGATGAATAAAGGGCTGGAAATGATTGAGGCGCGCTGGCTGTTTGGATTGGCGCCCGAAAATATTGAAGTGGTGATACATGCACAATCTATTATCCACTCCATGGTGCAGTTTGTAGATGGCTCCCTGAAAGCACAGATGGGGCTGCCGGACATGAAACTGCCCATTCAGTATGCGCTGGGGTATCCTGACCGACTGGCCAATGATTTCCCTCGTTTCTCTTTCAGAAACTACCCTTCCCTTACTTTTGAGCAACCGGACACCAAAACATTCCGCAACCTGGCCATCGCCATCGATGCCATGCAAAAGGGTGGTAATGCCGCCTGCGTGATGAATGCCGCCAACGAAGAAGTGGTAAATGCCTTCCTGAGAAACAGGATTGGCTTCCTGCAGATGACCGAAGTAATTGAGGAAACACTGGCTAAAATACCGTTTATCGAAACACCTACGCTGCACGATTACTATGAATGCGATAATGCCGCACGTGAACACGCTGCTTCCCTTATCAATTCTATCGTTATATAAAATTGCCGGTAAAAATTAACAAAGAGTTTTGCCTGAATATGTATTAAAACTAATATATTGGGCAGATTAAAGCAGAAACAACTAAATGACTACAGAGGTAATATTGGTGAAAGCAGGACAGTTGATACTGTCACTTTCTATTTTGGTGGTATTACATGAGTTAGGCCATTTTATCCCGGCCAAACTATTCAAAACCAGGGTGGAAAAATTCTATTTGTTCTTTGATCCATGGTTCTCACTCTTTAAGATTAAGAAGGGTGAAACTGAATATGGTGTTGGTTGGTTACCATTAGGCGGATATGTAAAAATATCCGGTATGATAGATGAAAGCATGGACAAGGAGCAGATGGCCAAACCGCCACAGCCCTGGGAGTTCCGGGCCAAACCGGCGTGGCAGCGATTGATTATCATGATTGGCGGTGTTACCGTAAATATTCTCCTGGCGTTCTTCATATATGCAATGCTGTTATGGCATTACGGCGAAAGCTATTTGCCCGTAAACGAAGTGAAATATGGCGTGGAAGCTGATTCACTGGCACATAGCATCGGCATTAAAGATGGCGATAACATCATTGCCATTGATCACCGTCCGGTGAAATCATTTGAGTCTATTCCCAGCGAAGTAATTTTGCATGAGGCGAAAAGTCTTCAGGTTACCAGGGATGGTAAGGAAGTGGATATTCCTGTACCCGCTGGCTTTATCCGGGCTTTGCTGAAACAGAAAGCACCTTTTGCTGTACCGCGTTTCCCATTTGTGGCAGACAGTATTTTGCCTGGTAGTCCTGCTGCCAAAGCGAAGGAGCAAATACGGAAAGGGGATCAGCTGATAGCGATGAATGGCGTTGCTACTCCTTATTTCAGCGACTTTGTTAAGGAAGTACGCAAGCATAAAAATGAAGATGTACTCATTACAGTACTTCGTGGTAATGATACATTGAGTTTAGCAGCTACTTTAACTGCAAAAGGTGAGTTAGGGGTGTCTGCGAAGAATCTCTTTACGTTTAGCACCAAGCATTTTACTTTCCTGGAGTCATTCCCGGCAGGTTATCAGAAAGGGGTAGATAAGCTGGTAGATTATATCAGACAATTCCGTTTGATCTTTGTTTCCAAAGAAGTAAAAGTATCAGAATCACTGGGTGGCTTTGGTAGTATCGCCAACCTGTTCCCTGAAGCATGGGATTGGGTTTCCTTCTGGCAACTCACCGCGTTCCTCTCTATTATCCTGGCCTTCATGAATATCCTGCCTATTCCGGCACTGGACGGTGGACACGTACTCTTCCTGTTGTACGAGATCATTACCGGCCGCAAACCCAGCGAGAAATTCCTGGAATATGCCCAGATAGTAGGTATGGTGTTGCTGTTTAGTTTGCTCCTTTTTGCAAACGGACTGGATATCTGGAGAAGTATCAGTAAATGGTTTTCCTGAAATCAGTAGATAAGTTATTGTAAGAAAGAAAGTTGCAGCGGGATATTTTCCTGCTGCAATTTTTTTTTGTTTTGACACAGGAGAAAAAAATTGTATCTTTGCGAGCTAGTATACCGGGGATGCCTGGTTTTGACAGCATAGATCTTTGAAAGTGTAAGCATGCCGTGCGTTGGATAATTAGCACGATAATCTGAATATTCAAACTATAATTGGCGAATCTAACTACGCCATGGCTGCCTAATCATAGATTAGACACCCATTATAGCCGCCCGGAGTTGTTGCCTTATGCGACTCCCGCCGCCGAATCATAAACCCATAGGGATAGGCATTCATGGTTTCTGTGAGTGAATGCTGAAGCTACAACGGATACGGATAGGGTTGGTTCGTTACGCCCCTGCCAGGTCCCGACAAATCAATGCGTAAATAAGCATGTAGAAAGCTTTCGGCGAATATGTTTGGACGCGGGTTCGATTCCCGCCATCTCCACAAAAAAGGGAGCTTTACTGTAAAAAGTATTGTTCCCTTTTTTATTTCTTCAAAAATCCGGACCAGGCCTGTTGGAATGACGTTTACGAAAAGTATTAAATAGTAACAATCGACCCATGATACACTAAAGTCATATTTTATTTTCAACCGAAATTCATGGAAAGAGGCAGATATAGAAAGCCATGGGGAAGAAATGATCAGGCTATCTGCTTCAGCACTATCAATTAAAGAAGCGATCTTCTGAAGAGAGGTTGTAATTGTTTTGTTTTACTAAAAGGCATGCGTTGCTTCATTATGATCTTAGTCTGTACAAAATGTATTAAGAAATGCCAGATTACACAAGCAAGTCGATATTCCTACCTGAAACATTTTTGTTTGGACAAAAGGAGCAGTTCGCCCTGGAGTTGGAGAGTATGAAGACCAAACATAATTACAAGTTATGTTTTTGGGTCAATGGTAACAGATTGGGTACTTTTACAAGAGGTGGTGAATTATTGTATGCGATTGAAGCATACTATTTATTTACCCGTCATAAAGAAGACTTTTATCTCCTGGAATTTTCGACAATGTCGCCTGCCCAAATAGATTATTATTTACGCGAAATTATTTTACTGGTAGGCTCGACAAAAAAAGATAAGATTGAAGAGTATAAAAAAAGAGCCAAACTTTGTCTTTCTTTAGGGAATCAGTTTGACGCGGATGGCGTCCACTTATTATACCACAACGACCAGGTATCCTTTATTTATCATCCGCCATTTAAAGGCAAGGTCAAAGCCAAAATAGAACGCTATGAGGTTGTTTATTCAGTGTTTTGCGAGGTATATAGTGAGTTCATAAACTTTTGTTTTGGATCAATTGAAGTATTAGGAGAGAAAGGACATGCCCTTGTTACAAAATGGATTCAACAGGACCGTAAGCCCTTTTTATTGAGAAGTTGACAACTACTCGCTGTTCATTTGGTGCAAAACTTTTACAAGCACGATCAGGGGTTCGATAGAAGTCCCCTTCAAGCCCATAAAAATGATATTGATATCGAGGCGGCTTTTATGAACCGCCTCGATATCTCTTGTATACCCAAGGCCAGTCGATTTCGGCATTTATTAGTTTCTTATTATTGCATAAATGATCTCAGATGAAATCCGGGAAAAACATGAAAATATCATTAGAAGAACTCTCCCTGAGGGGCAAGAAGATCATTGTACAGCAATCAGAAATCTCTTTAGCCGATGCTTTGGCTCAGATCCAACTGTTAAAGCAGCATTCGAAAGTCGCTCCATTCTCAAAGAAGGGTGGGTTCTCTTCTTAGCATCCTCTCCACAAAAGACTTTAAAGGGGCTATTATAACGGTTTATTCTGAGTGATATACAGGTTTAGTTTCTCCCCATTACACTTCCACAGATACCGACGGTATCGGAACTACTTCATTACTTTCTTCGCCTTCTTTCCATTTCGTTCTTACCAGGCAGAGGAATGTAATCACTGCGATAATACCATAAGCTATTCCCAATGCCACCTGGTTGGTGATAGAAATGGTGTTTACCATTAATGAGCTCAGTACAGCGGTTACTACTGCAAATCCGCCACCTGTCAATCCACTTGCTTTACCTGCATATTGCGGAAACCGAATTAAACAATAAGACATCAGGTTATTGAAGAGGAACCCGGCGGTGCTGTGCAGCAGGAAAACATATACTAACAACGTGAATAAATTATGATAGTAACGCGTTAGCGGTATCATAATGGCTACCACCACCAACTGTGATACACTGGCCAGCATCATTTTAGGGCGGAATGCTTTATTTACCAGCATTCTTGATACCATTCCGCCAACCATTACAGCCACCCCGGAGAATAGAGCACAATAGCCTGTTATGGTGGGAGAGAAATGTAACTGTTGCTCTATCAGAAACGGACTGCACATACCATACAGCAGCACCATCCCGTATGTTAATCCGAGTACGATTACACCAGCAGTGAAATCCCATGTTTTGATCATCCTGCCATAGACTTGAGCAACTGATGACACGCTGAAGGGCTGTGCGGCTTTCATCGATTCTCCACCAATGATCAGTTCAATAACAAAGAACACCAACCCGAAATAGCCAAGGAACAGGAAGTTGGAAGACCAACCCCAGGTTGTTTGAAAGTATCCACCCAGGAAGGGCGCTACGATGGGTGCAATAGCCCAGATCACAGAGAACATGCTTGTGTATTTCATTAACGTTTCTCCTTTATACAGGTCAATAAAAAAGGCCCGCTTGCTGATCGCAATCACTGCTACAGTAAATCCCTGTAATATACGCATGGCGTAGATTACCCCGAGATGGGTGGAATACGCGATAACAAAGCTGGACACACTGAATAAAAGTATTGATATCAAATTAGGCATATAGCGACCATAGCTGTCGATCAACCCGCCTACCACCAGCTGCGACACACCGTAACTGATAATGAAGAGGGAAAGTGTCAGCTGAATAGCCGCCGGTGAAGTGTGTAACTGTACTGCCATATCGGGCAGAGAGGGGATAAATATGTCCATCGCAAAACCAGATAATGGCATCAGGCATAGCGACATGATAGTATTCCAACGGGTAGTTGATGCTTTGATCCTTCTCATACTTGTAGCTTTAAATTAGCGCTGTAAAGTTAGGAAGGCGTGTAGCTACCGATATTACACCTTTCAAAGAGATGATTATACAAATCAAATGTGGTGTATTATTTCCGTGATGCGGGTGTTTTCCTATTCAGGCAGAATTCCAGTGGGGATTGATGAGTGGATTGTTTGAAGTATTTATTAAAGTGAGAAGGATATTCGAATCCCAGCGCATAGGCAATTTCAGAGATGTTCCAATCGGTATTACGCAGTAAAGTTTTCGCTTCGGAGATCACGCGATCATGAATGATTTCACGGGTTGTTTTATTGGTATACTTTTTCACTACACTGTTTAAATGGTTTACGTGTACATGAAGCTGATCTGCAAAGTAAGCAGGGGTTAATAATTTCAGGGGAGCTTCGGGTGAATCTACCGGGAATTGTTGGTTCAGCAGTACGAAGAACTCATTCGCCAGCCTGTCGCGGATTGCGGATGCCAGGGCGACGGGTGTTTCTGACTTTTGTTGTAAGCGGATGCCTTCATGAATGAGTAGCTGCAGCAGGTTACGTATCATATCCCATTTAAACGGGTAGTCGGACTCCTGCAGTGCCTGCATTTGTGTGAAATAGATGCTTAGTCGCTGTATTTCCTTTTTTGTGAGCAGGATGACCGGCATCAGGGAAGGATTAAACAACGGGCAGGCATGCCGTATATCCGGGGGAATGCAGCCTTCTATAAAGGGGGCGTTGAATAAACAGTAAAAGCGATCATACGGTATATTTATTTCTATGGAGGTGGGTACTGAAGGGTTGGTGAAAATCAGGCAGTATTGATTCAGCGGTATTTCCTGTTCATGATACAGCAATGTGCCACTACCTTTTGTGGCGGTGTAGCTCAGGCAGATTTTGAAATAGTCGCGCCGGTTAAAAGGTGTTTTCAACGTGGCGGTAAGTGCTTCGCGCACGTTAAAATGTGCTTTCCCTGATTTGTGCAGGAGCTCAGATGGAATGTCGTGGCCAGTGCGTTTGTAGAGCTGTAGCAGTGATTCGGTAGGAATGATTTTTTCTTTCATAACCTTTTGAGATTATATAATTCAAAGGTAATGAATTTGGGAGAGCAGTCATCCCGCACACTGCTACATTTGCACCGGCGTGTGCGATCTATTTAATAGTAACCTCCGGCAATTTACAGGTGGCTACTGCGTTTAGTAGTTTACTTTTTTCTTTCGGAAGGTTTTTTAAGAAAGGAGTTACATCATCACCATAGGCCCGTTCGCTGCCGGCCAAAAGGAGTACACCTTTGACGCCCTTGTTGTTCACCGCATGATAACGGTATACATTTCTTTCTACAATTTCTACACGCTTCCCATCGGCGGTATTTTGACTGATGAGGAAGTCGAGGATATATTCATCGTTCTTTTCATAGACATTGTAATTGACTACTGGGTTAGTAGTCTTTAATTTCTTCAATTCTTCCATTTTTGCGCCTACCAGGTCTTTGGGTTGGACATCGCCCTGTAGAAAATCAATGGTCACGAGCGATTTAAACTTCTCCAGGTTATCATTGGTGGTAAGATATTCTTGTTTGTAGTAGTTGTTATTGGGATGGGTGGTCCATACCAGGCTATAGCTGCCGTTGTTCAGCTGAATGGGACCTGGAATGTGAAGATAGTCCTTCACGTTAGATTGAGCTGCGGAAGTAATTGCCCAGAGGCCTAGTATGAGGCTTAATATTTTTGTTTTGTGGTTCATGAGATGGTAGATAATAAAGGGTTATGATGAAACAGATATCTGTGCGTATTAAATTAAATATAATATATTTAAACGCTATTTGAAGGGAAAGGTAGGGGAAAATATTGATGCGGTAAAAGCCTTAATCAGTGAATGGGTTTGAACCGCTTGAATCTATTAAATAGGATCAATGTGATGTTTACTGATTAGTGAGCCAACTATTCCATTAATATAGGGAAAATCCATAGAAGATGAGTAAAACATATTACCGGTTAATGCCGGAAGTGCCAGGTGGACAAGGTATTAGAACCGTGATGGATACAAAAATTCATCCATCCGTTACCCGGCATTTACATTTTGAGTTTGCAGATTGGTTAGGGGATGATCTGATAGAATCTTTCCCCGTTTTTTTAGTTTCAGAGAAGATGTTTAATTCGCTTATTGCAAGTAACATCAGTGGAATCAAGAAGAATGAGGATGTTGAGTTTTCATATGCTGATATATTCTATGATTTAAATCCCGAAGGAAAGGTCATACCTAATTTTGTATGGATAGAAGTGACAACAGCCCCTGATGCCGATTTTAGGATTGATCAAAATCGCTATCTCAATGTATCTGCAGAAGCATTGAGAGTATTACAGAGTGGACGTCTGAATAACTGTATTATTGAAATTGTTTGAATGGATTAAGACATGGGTAGCTTTCGCATATTACAAGTAGGTCCCGAACAGCATAGACCTCCATTATCTTATAAGGTCTGTGAGTATTTTATGGTTTTCATAGAGAGGCATATTTTAATTCCACAGGAGATTATTTTGCAGGATAAATGGAATATTTGGCTTTCCATGATGTTTTTTAAAAAGGCACGATTTGGTCCGGCGGGAGTTTATGTATATCCACCAACGATTATGAAAGAAAACAGTGTGAAATCATATCCAATACAGATTCCTATCGATGAAATTACAGCAGCAGGTCAGCCGGTGTTGAAAGTTGTAACGCTTTTTTATGAAGGGATAACGCAGTTTTTTACAAAAAACTATAAACAGATTACGGTTGAGTTTATGCAGGAGCTTTGGTGTCAGATAGATATGATTTATCTCTTATCCCTGCCATATCCTGCTAACCCTAAGGACCAAAAGTATCTGGGTTGATAAATAAGGAGTACCAACCTATATAGCTGCCAATTGACCAAAGCTTGAATCTTTAGGGAATAATGCTTTTGTATGTACGCAAAATAAATAAAGAGTAAACATGAACATACTCGTTACCGATGATATTGACAAGTATATTGTATTCACCAGCGAATATGGAAACGGTATCGCCTATACCCGGCAGGATGCATTTACAGCAGGAGAAAGGCATGGTGTCGAATTTGATATTGAAGTTGGTCTCTCTGTAACTATAGATAGTAATACTTCGATTGGGAGTTTACATAAGCCCGGATTTTATCAGGATGGAGACTACACGCTTGTGGTGGCATATGTAGAAAATATAGATGATGATAATGAGATTTGTTTAAGAATTGGTGAGAGCTGTATTATATTAGCGTATGCGGAAGGTATCGGTATCCAGGTTGGAAACCTGGTTGAAATAAGACTGCATAAAGATCAGCTACTAATAACCAGTATCGGCAAAGAATATCCCTATAGYCGTACCTAAAGAATGAAAATAAAATATGAATATCCCTTTCCCCTACCTTAAAGTAGTTTTAAGTTTATCCATCGCTACGCTTATTTCCTGCAACGAAGGACATAAAAGCCAACAAGTACAAGCTAGCACTGATACAACTTTGCCGGCAGCTGCGGCAAAAGCTACCGAACCAGGGCCTTTAGCAGCTATCAGGCGGATTGATAGTTTGATAGCGGCAATTGATCAGCAGGAATACAGTAAAAGTAAAGCCTTTTTAGAACCCATAGAAGAGCAGGATACGGTATGGACTACACTCTATTATTCAAACAAACTGGCACGTAAGTTAGAGTATACTTTGTTGGGTGATGCTGGTACGGATGAAGGTGTTGGGCATCTTTATTTCCTGCCGGATTCAACGGTGATTTCAAAAGCTGAAATCGGACTGGACTTATTGTTCGAGGTGCTTTCCGCCAATGGTGATTATTATGTTTTTTTTAAGAGAGCGGCAGATGGAAGTTATAAGCCAGTCAACAAAGATGCGGATTTAGATACTCAATTCGCTACTAAATTGAGAAGAAGGATATTTGATTTAATGCAGCCATACCCTGATTACAATTTGGGGGTAAGCGATCAACTAATCGGAAAGGGGCTTATTCTTACTGCCTTGGGGAAATTAAGTGTGTATGAACAAAAGGATACTGCTTCCCGGGAGTTAAGCCAATTAAACAGAGGTGATAAGGTGGAATACTTGCAATCCAGCAGGAAAACCGGTAGCTGGAACGGTAAACGCTGGGTATGGTACCAAATTAAGTGGAAAGAAAAGGTGGGTTGGGTAATTGGTTATCCGGGGTTTTTATTAGAGGAAACAGATGAATTTCAAGTAGATTAAGGATGAAGAGATTGCTTATCATATGCTTCATACTAGTCAGCGCCATGTTTTGTGTGTGCAATAGTAGTGGTGAAAGAGACAGTACGCAGGGAGTAGTAGATACAATGATAAAGTCACAGCAGCCATCAAGGGATACTTTACCAACTGTAAACCGCGTAGTTGTAAGTACTACTGAAAACGATAACATGAACTTTGAAGAAGACTCCAATTATGGTATTGGAGATGATGATGCCTTTACTGCAGAAGATTTCAAAGTATATCGGATAAAAAATGACAGCACATCCCCGGCTTTACGGGGAATGAATGATTATAGTTTGACTACCGCAGTAACAGGTAGTTTTAGCGGACGAGACACCATTATACTGGTTATCTGGTTCCCGGGCCTGGTAAATTCCGAAAGAAAAGATCCGCTGATATCTGTAAGTGGGTTAAGTATCTTCAATGGAAACAGGCACAGTTACCAGTTGTGGAAAGAATCAGGAGGTATAAGGAAAATGTCGTTAGCTATCAACCAGCAGGTGTTGGATACGGGCATTATTTTGCAAAATACCTACAAGCACCAGTACCTGGATTTTTCGTATAAGACCCTTTATAATTTCAGTGGGCATAGAGATACGATTAAAATAATAGTAGAAGATATTTATCCGGAGAAGGATAATGAGTATAGTATCAGTGAGATAAAGCTGGATGCGATAAGGTACTATTAAGCCTTTATATTTTTTATGAGGCATAGATGAAGAAGCCAGTATTTTGGCTAACCCGGGACCATGCCCGCCAACCAGTCCGCCGCTGCAATTGCCTGACAAAAGAATGATAAGAAGACGCCGGATAAGGGTTCTCCAGCCTGATATTGTCTAAAAGACATAAATATTTTTTGCCTAAAAGTTGCAACTATTATTTTTACGCGTATTTTTAACGCTTATTAACCGATTGACCATAAATACCCTTGGTAAGTATGGTTGTCGAAATCAACGCAGCACCGTCATTTATGCAAGAATTCCAGTTAGAAGACCACCCTCACCAGCGGTTAAACATATTAACGGGTGAATGGGTATTAGTATCGCCACATCGTACCAAAAGGCCATGGAATGGCAAAGTAGAGAAAGTAAATAAGGAGCCCTTGCCTGCCTACGATGCCGGCTGTTATCTCTGTCCCGGCAACGACCGGATGGGTGGCGACCAGAATCCGGATTACACCGAGCCCTTTGCCTTTACCAATGATTTTGGCGCCCTGATGGCAGACACGCCTGCTGGCGTAGAACAGGTAGATCAGCTGCTGCATGCACGTGGCGTAAAAGGGATTTGCCGCGTGGTTTGCTTTTCTCCCCGGCACGACCTGACCCTACCTCTGCTGGACGTAGCAGATATCCGAAAGGTGATTGGATTATGGGAAGATGAATTCCGCCAGTTATCCGCAGATCCGGCTATTAAGTATGTGCAGATTTTTGAAAACAAAGGGGACATCATGGGGTGCAGTAACCCTCATCCACACAGTCAGATCTGGGCAACCAGCGATTTGCCGGCAGAACTGATTAAAGAAACATCTCACCAGAAAAAATACTATGAGGCTACCAGTAAAAGCTTACTCCAAAGCTATATTGCGCAGGAGTTAGAGAAGCAGGAACGTGTGCTGGTAGAAAATGAGCATTTTGTAGCACTGGTGCCTTTCTGGGCAGTATGGCCTTTTGAAACCATGATTGTCAGCAAACGTCATGTACCGGATATGACGCATTTTACAGAAGATGAAAAACAGGCATTAGCGTCGATTCTGAAAATACTGGCTACTAAGTACGATAATCTTTTTGAAACGTCCTTCCCTTACTCCGCGGGTATGCACCAGGCGCCTGTGAATAGCGGTGAACATCCGGAGTGGCATTGGCATATGCACTTCTATCCGCCATTATTACGCTCTGCGTCTGTGAAGAAATTCATGGTAGGATATGAGTTGCTGGCCAGTCCACAGCGTGATATTACGCCGGAATGGGCCGCTAAGAAATTACAATCCCTCTCCGATGTACATTACACTTTGCTGGAAACGGTAAATGCAGGATAATAATAAAAGGCTGACGATTTCGTCAGCCTTTTATTATTATTTATTCATGAAACACCGGCATAGCAGGGAAGTACCAGCCGTTGTACGTCAATGTTTTTTTCAGGGTAGTAGTGGTGGCATCGTAAATCAATACACGGTTGATGTTACCGGTCATTGATCCGTTGAGGGTGGTGGCTACCAGTTCATTGGTTTCTTTGTTATAAGCAGCGCCTGCACCATAGAAATACTGGCCGGTAGGCAGCGTGATAAATGGTGTAGTTAAAGAGGCTGCATTGCCAATTACATAACGATACAATTGGGTACCGCCGGCAAAGCCGTTGTTACGCACAATGTAAATAGCACTTTCCTGCGTAGAAGCGCTGATGCCTGCATGACGCCATGCACCCCATGGAGACGGTACGGTGAAGCCCAGTTTTACCGCTGTGCGGGTGAGTGTAGCGGGATCAATACGCACCAGGGAATCTGCTGTGGTAGCATATACTGCCCCATCTTTACCAGCCGCAAAGCCAAGGTTAGCGGCGCCGAATTTTTTTACTACCGCGTAAGTGCTGCTGTTCAGTGCTACGATACCATCTGTTTGAGATAATACAAAAATGTAGCTGCCGAGTTTCAGCATATCGCCGGTATAGCCGGATACGCCACTGATTTTAGTACCTACTGCCAGGGATGGTAACGTAATAGGATATACGCCATCGGCAGCGCTCAGCAAGCCATGGGTAGCGTCTACGCCGAGGAAGGCATGTCCATCGTTAGCAGGGAGGGTACTGATGCGACCTGTTTCCACCATGCTGCCACCATCGGTAACTACCAGCGGGCCGCCTGCTTTTACCACGATGTATAACTTGTTGTTGAAGAAGGTAGCAAATTGCAGTGTGTTGGAGGCGCCGCCTAATGCGCCCGTAGGGTTTTCCAGTTGATATACATTCTGTACCAAACTATCACCACTATACGAATAAAAATGAAGGTCGCCGGTGCCATGCCCAAACCAGCCTTCGTTGGCAATAAAGAACCCATTAGCATACTTGCCGGTGATCAATGAGGCGGTAACACCGGTTTTAGTGTTGACGTCTAACTTTTGTAATGAGGACGATGTTAATGCGTCTTCTTTTTTACAGGAAGCGATCAATAGGGTAAACGCTACAAATAAGCAGGACAATAACTGTTTTTTCATATAATACTTGTTTTGATTGATGACATACCTTTCCCTGTCCGGATGGTTGGTCCGGAAAAAAACAACAAATCAAAAGGCCGATGTTAGTACATCTGCATAAGGCGCCCTGGGGTAAATAATACTTTACACAATAGAATATATGCCGTTAGGCTTACATCCCTGGCCTTTCACCCGAAAGCGCTGAATGATTGTTTACAGCTGGCAGGTCTTCTGGCTCTCCTGCTTTTCCGGTAACCTTCCCATCTGCAGTTGGCAGACAGTGGTTTGGAGTATCCGGAAAAAACGATTCATTCGAAAATGAATGCAGGATCACAGCTACGGGGATAGCTCCGGTATTTCACCGGATTCCCTTTTAATCCCGCCAATGGCGGGAACCAATTGTGGATGCAAACGTACGGGAAATGGAGCATAAAGCAAAAAGCATAAAGCAAAAAGCTATTGTCGCGCATGATCATTGCGTATATTATTAACGCTTTAATCACTCGCAACAATAGCTTTTTGCTTTTTGCTTTCAGCTTTCGGCTAAGCCTTCATTTGCCATGATTTTGTTCTCGTAAAAGCGCGTATTCCCTGATGCGACAACGTTGCACCAAACCCCGAATGTTTTCTGCCCGCCCAGGGTAACCCGGCAGTAACGCGGTCGCAGCAGTTCCAATAACCAGTGCCACTATTTACCTGCGACAGAATTTCTTCTGCTCTCGCCTGGCTGTTGGAATATACAGATGCGGTCAGGCCATAATCCGTTTCATTCATAAAGTGTATGGCATCTTCATCTGACTGTACTTTCATAATACCGATAATGGGCCCAAAGCTTTCCTCCTGCATCACTTTCATTTTGTTGTGCACATGTACCAGCACGGTGGGCTCAAAGAAGTTGCCATCATGATCAATGCGTTTTCCTCCCAGCAATAAGGTAGCGCCTCTGATCAGCGCATCTTTTACCTGTGCTTCCAGTACCTCCAGTTGTTCCGGCCGGGTTAAGGCGCCAAAGTATACGCCTTCATCAGTAGGAAGACCCAGTTTCCACGAGCGCACAGCTTTTACAAATTCAGCCACGTATTCATCGTATACTTTTTCGTGTACGTATATCCGTTCTACGGCGCAGCAGCTTTGTCCGTTATTATAGAAGGCGCCATCGGCGGTAGCTGCAGCTACTGCGGCGATGTCGGTGATATCATCTGTTACATAGAGCGGGTCTTTACCTCCCAGTTCCATTTGGCAGGGCACCATTTTCTGCGCTACTTTTTCATAGATGGATTTCCCGGTTTTATAGGAGCCGGTAAAGAAGTAGCCATCAAAGCGAAGGCCCAGCAGTTGTTCGCCGGCATACTTGCCACCGATGCCTACTTTAAAAGCATTTTCATCCACGCCGGCTCTTACCAGCAAGGTTTCTATTTGTAAAGCAGTGAGGGTGGCATATTCAGATGGCTTGTACAGCACGCTGTTGCCGGCCAGTAGCGCCGGAATAAACACGTTGACGCCTACCAGATACGGGTAGTTCCAGGCAGAAATATTACAGATCACGCCGAGCGGTTCGTACGTTACTTTCTCTTTCAGTGTATCCGTATTCGTTACCCATTCGTCTGCCAGGTATTTTTCAGCATTGTCAACCATCCATTGGATGCGGGTTCTGGCGCCATTGATTTCATTGCGCGACTGCTGGAGTGGTTTTCCCGTTTCGGAGGTGAGAACGGCGGCTAGTTTCTCGATATTTTTTTCCAGCAGGTCACTGAATTTACGGATGATTTTTATACGCTCGGGTAAAGGTGTTTTTATCCATTGAATTTGTCCCATGCGGACCTGTGTATATTTGTTCATCAGAGAATCGTCCGTATCGTCACGCAGGGTTTTAATGGTTGCTCCTGTAGCCGGATTAATGATTTTCATGGTTAATGGTTTCTTACTGCTTGAATAAATTGTGCTTTGATTTTCTGTGAAAGCGGGTTCGTTTCTTTGTTGGGCATTCTTTCGGGATGCCATTGTACACAAAGCATAAAAGCTTTGTCGGTTTTATCTTCAAACTCGATGCCTTCAATAATATTATCTGCCGAAGTAGCGCTGATCATCAGGTTGCGGCCCAGGTGACCGGGATGAATAGCCTGATGATGGGCACTGTTTACCTGTCCGCTGGTGACACCGGTAATGCTGTGTAGCAGCGTGTTTTCGCGGATGGTAACGTCGTGTATTTTATCTTCGGTACCTTTTTTATGGATGCTGTTGGCGGCTTCGCCGATGTCTTCATATACTTTTCCGCCTTCCAGGATATTGATATATTGTAACCCTCTGCAGATGCCGAGCACAGGAATGTGCTGCTGCTGCGAGTATTCATAGATCTGTTTTTCAAACGCATCTCTTTCCGGTGAAAAGTGCGCCGGCTGATGCGGATAAGGAGTGGTGCCGCCATAATAGGAAGGCAATACGTCTATACCGCCTGTCAGTACAAAACCATCGCAACCGGGAATGTCCTGTATGTTATGATCGATATAAGAAAGGATGACCAGCTCCAGGTCTTCACCCAGTTCTGCTGGCGTGAACCAGCGTTGATAATTAGGGGCGCTGGCTTCCGTTAAACTGATCCCTATTTTTTTCTTCATAGCTACAACGCGTTTAAGTATAATTGTTTGAAGTCTTCCCGACTCACCGGTTTAGGGTTGTTGGGATGTGCGAAGTCGGCCAGTGCCAGATCTGCGAGGGTATCTATATGTGTCTCTTTCACGCCTATTTCGCGGAGGTGATGCGGAATGTTCACCTGGCTGTTGAGATCAAAGAGATACTGCACTACCGCTTCGCCGGTTTCTTCTTTCAGTTCCAGGGTTCTGGCAATGCGACGGAATTTGTCTTCAAATCCGGCGATGTTAAATTGCATGCCGTAAGGAATATTCACCGCATTGGCGAGTCCGTGATGCGTATCCAGCAAGGAGGACAGCGGATGCGCCAGGGAGTGTACCACACCAAGGCCTTTCTGAAAAGCGATGGCGCCCATCATGGAAGCCATCAGCATATTGCTTCTGCTTTCCAGGTCCGGTTGATTGGTAGCTTTTACCAATGATTTATTAATGAGATAGATACCTTCTAAGGCAATGCCATCGCACAGGGGATGTGGATTCTTTGCCAGGAATGCTTCCATGTTATGGGTAAGCGCGTCCATGCCGGTGGCGGCGGTAATAAAGGGCGGTAACTCCATGGTGAGCATGGGGTCTGCGAATACAATTTTCGCCATGAGTTTAGGCGAGAACAATATTTTTTTCTGATGGGTGTCGTCGTCAGCAATGATAGCGCTCCTGCCCACTTCACTGCCGGTGCCGGCGGTGGTAGGAACGGTAATGAAATGAGGAACGTCGTTGGTAACGTAGATGTCGCCGCCAATGAGGTCATCGTATTTAAAGAGGTCTTCCCGGTGGTGGATGCGAAGTACAATAGCGCGGGCCACGTCTATGGCGGCGCCGCCGCCGATGCCGATGATGCAGTCGCGCTGCGTGGCATCCCATTGCTCGGTGCCTTTATATACATCGCTTTTTACCGGGTTTTTGTGGATATCGCTGAATACTTCCACCGACAGCTGATGAGCGTGCAGGTCGGCCACAATGCCTTTGAAAAAAGAGAGGCTGGCCACGGTGGGGTCAGTAACGATCAGGGGGCGTTTAAGGCCGTTTTTCTGCAGGTATGCAGGTAATTCTTTGATCACGTCTGCACCGAAACGGATGGTGGTTGGAAAGTTGTACTGAAATGCCATATGCTGCTGCTTAGATGATTTCGAAATATCTTTTAAGTTCCCAGTCGGTGACTGCTTTAGCGTATTGTTTCCATTCCCATTCTCTTGTTAAGGTAAAATGTTCTACGAAATCAGCGCCAAATAATTCTTTCGCCAGGGCAGAGCCCTTCATTTGCTGTGTGGCGATATGAAGGTTCTGAGGTAATACACCATTACTGGTATCTTTGTACCCATTGCCGATGGTCGCTTCTTTCTCCAGTGACAATTTATTTTTCACGCCATACAGTCCTGCCGCGAGGCAGGCGGCTAATGCGAGATAAGGGTTGGTATCTGATCCTACTACCCGGGTTTCAAGACGGGTTGCTTTGGGGTTGCCCGGTAATGCCCGCAGGGCCACAGTTCTGTTATCAATGCCCCAGGTGAGTGTAGTAGGCGCCCAGGCACCTTCTACCAGTCGTTTGTAGCTGTTGATGGTAGGCGCTATCATCGGGAGTATCTGCGGGAGGCAGTGTAGTTGTCCTGCGATATAGCTTTTCATCAGCGTACTCATTTTGCGCGGATCTTTCTCATCGTAAAATAAGTTGTGTTGATTATCGGCATCCCATAAGCTTTGGTGTACGTGACCGCTGCATCCGGGGAGATTTTCATTGATTTTGGCCATAAAAGTGGCCAGTATACCATGTTTGTAGGCAATTTCTTTGACGGCGGTTTTGAATAATACGGCCTGGTCGGCGGCGGGCAGTATATTGGCGTACTTAATGGCTGCTTCATATACGCCGGGACCGGTTTCCGTATGTAGTCCTTCTACCGGAATATCAAATTTTACCAGTTGTTCAAACAAGCTGCTCATGTACTCATTTTTCAGCGCGCTGCGTAAAATGGAGTAGCCAAACATGCCGGGTGTCATGGGTGTTAGCTCCCGGAATTGCTTCTGATGGGCGGTATCCGGTGTTTCCGCAAAGTTGAACCACTCAAATTCCTGGGAGAAGTAGGGAATAAAACCATGTTGGGTGGCATCGGCCAGTACTTTACGAAGTAGCTGCCGGGGACAGGTGTAGGCAGCGGTATTATCTTCCGTGACAAAGTCGCCCAGGAAAAAAGGAACGTCATTTTCCCAGGGAATTTTCCGGAAGGTGCTGAGATCTATTTTCACCTGTGCATCGGGATAGCCGGTGTGCCAGCCGGTATACTTCACATTGTCATATACCACATCGCTCATATCCCAGCCAAAGGTCACGTCGCAGAATCCCAGTCTGCTTTCCACTACGGAGGCGAATTTTTCGGCAGCAATATATTTTCCTCTCAACACTCCGTCGATATCGGTGACGGCTATCTTCACTTTCCCGGATGGGTGCTGCTTTACGTAGGCTAATATATCTGATGTAGTCATGTATGGGCAGGTTTAAATATTTTATACAACAAAAAAGCGATGATTAAAATAGAGAAGTAAATACCTCCCAGTAAGGGATTGAAGAAGAACATGGCGATAATGGAGATGGTGGCGATGATCAGTGAAATCAACGGGAAAGCCGGGTAGAAGGCCACTTTGAACGGACGAGGTAAATCCGGTTCCCGTTTTCTCAAAATGATAATAGACACCATGGAGATGATATAAAGGGTGAGTGCACCAAAAACAGATACAATAATAATTTCTGCAGTTTTACCAGATAGCAGTGCCAGAATACCTATCACCATATTACCGATGAGCGCATTGGCAGGTGTATGAAAACGAGGCGATATTTTGCCCAGCATAGCGGGCAAATTATGCACGCGACCCATTTCGAAGGTAGAGCGTCCGGCGGCGAGAATAAGGCCGTGGAAGGAGGCGATTAACCCGAATAAACCCACGGTGATCAGCAGGTGATACATCAGGTGGTMACTACCGGTAATTTTAGCGAGGGCTAAGGGCAGGGGAGAATCGGACGTATCTCCGCTGATGCCGTTTTTGTATACAATGGCTTCCCAGCCGGCAATGCCAGTGGCGGCCACAAAAACAAGTACACATAAAATAGCCAGTGTGAGAATGGCCCATCCAAATCCTTTGCTGATGTCGCGCTGGGGATTTTTAGTTTCTTCAGCTACGTTGGCAATGCCTTCAATGCCCAGAAAAAACCAGATGGCAAAAGGGATCGCGGCAAAGGCGCCGCCCCAGCCATTCGGCAAGGCATTATGCGTGAGATTGGCCGTGTGGAATTTAGGCAGTGATATGCCAGAGAACAGCAACAGTTCTCCCACGGCCAGAATAGTGACTATCACTTCAAAAGAAGCCGCTGCTTTTACACCATACACATTCAGGGCGGTAAACACAAAATAGATGGCAATAGCGCTGGTTAAAATAGGTACCTGCGGGAAAAAAGCGTTGAAGTAAGCGCCGATAGCAAAGGCGATGGCAGGAGGCGCCAGGATAAATTCCACCACCTGGGCAATACCGGCAATAAAGCCGAGATCTTTTCCCATGGCCCTGTTGGCATAGTCAAATACACCACCGGCTTTGGGGATAGCGCAGGCCAGTTCTGCATAACTAAAAGTAAAGGTAACGTACATAACCATGATCACAAGTGTGGCGAGGGCCATTCCCCCGGTGCCACCTTTTTCAAGTCCAAGATTCCAACCGAAGTACATACCGGAAATAACGTATCCTACTCCAAGCCCCCACAGCATAAAGGGGGTCAGTGTTTTCTTTAAGCCCTTGTTTTCTGTCATTAGAAAGATCTTGATGGTGTGTACCGTAATATAACATAAAATAAAATATTTTTATAGTAAGTATTTTGGAGAAGAATAATAAGAAGAGAAGCAGATTTTCAGAACAATATTATACATGACAACATGAAACTGATCGCGAATGGCCGTATATGGATTGAAACAGCAGAGGGCCCTTTTTTAGGGTACGGCAGAATTGAATTGCTTGAGAAGATCAGCGAATTAGGATCGTTGCGGAAAGCCGCTACTGCTATGAAAATATCCTATCGCCAGGCCTGGGATTTTGTAGACCAGATGAATAAGCGTACGGGTCAGCCGTTGGTGATCATGGAGCGAGGGGGAAAGAATGGAGGCGGCGCTTCCCTTACGCAGGAAGGGAAACAGGCCATAGCGCTGTTCCATCAGCTAAATAATGCATTTCAGGATTTTTTACACAACGCTATGACCGGATTGAATAATCCTTTGTAAGCTATTATTCTTTGGCAAATCGTACAGTCATGGTCGTTACTTCCCATATCCAGCGGGCCGGTTTCTTTTCACCTGGCACCACTATACGAAAAGGACCCTTCCCCGCAGGCAGCGGTTGTCCATCGGCCTGATCGGCCAGGATGATCACCCGATCAGTGAAGGTGCTGTCCAGCTCGGGTAAAGAAAACAATACTTCGTATCCATCGCCCGATTTAATCAGCAGGTACTTCGACATATTTTCCCCTCTCAGCTGAGGCCCCAGGGTAACACCGGCCTGCTGCAGCAGTTGATATACCGGCACGCCGGTGTATTGGCGTGCTTTCCCATCGCGATCCGTGGCGGATACGGTGATGTGCTTCATCGCAGTGATATCAGGTACAGTGAGCGTCAGCGGATGCGTCACTTCTCCGTTGATGGTAATGGACTGCGCCCAGGCAAAGGAGGAAAGCAGCAGGGTAGCGGTGAGTAAGGAGAGGCGTTTATATAGCATATCGTTTAATTAAAAGGATTGGCAAATTGTGGATTGGTGATAAAAGCGGAATCGGTGAGCAGGTGCAGAAAAGCGATGATGTCTTTCTTTTCCTGCGGACGGAGTTGCAGGGAGGTACCACCTGTTACATTCGACATATTGCGAAGCAGAGGACTCAGCGAAGCGCTGCTAACAATATGTTCACTATAATGATCCAATACCTGTTCCAATGTTTGAAAGCGGCCATCGTGCATGTAGGGCGCGGTTAACGCGATGTTACGAAGCGTAGGCACCCGAAACCTGCCTCTGTCGGCCGCGAGGCCGGTGAGCTTTTCTCTGCCGGCATCTGTGGGCATGCTATCCAAGCCGTTGTTGTGAAACAGCTCCAGAAATAATTTTGGTCCACCATGACAATGCCCGCAGTTCGCGCCACGGATCTGTTTCGCCGGTTCCGGTGCGGTGAAAAATAATTGCATGCCATGTAACGCGGCGGCATCCGGTTGAAATTTCCCTTCCAGGTAGCGATCATAGGGTGCGCTGGCAGAAATAAGTGTTCTTTCGAATTGTGAGAGGGCTTTCACGATGGCGTCGCCGGTAATGCTGTCCGTACCAAAGGCGGCGTTGAAAAGCGCACTATAGCCCTTCTTATGGCGTAGCTTTTCAGCAGTGATGGTGAGCGATTGTCCCATTTCATGTGGAGCGGTGAGGGGCGTGACGGCTTGTGCTTCCAGGCTGCCCGCTCGTCCATCCCAAAAGAAATGCCTCACCCACAGAAGGTTGGCCAATGACATGGCGCTTCGATCGGTGGGGGTGCTGTCAATTCCTGTGCTGAAAGCTTTACCGTCCGTAAAGGCCAGTCGTTGCTGATGACAGCTACCACAGGATATTTTGTTGTTGGCAGACAGGGCTGTTTCGTAAAACAAACGCCTTCCCAAATCAACGCCTTGCCGGGTGAGCGGATTGTCAGCCGGCACATTAGTTCTGTTACCAAAATAAGCGGGGTATTCCAGGGGATATGGTTCGGCGATAAAAGCCATCCTGCTGCCTATGAAAGGCAGGGCAACCAGTACCAGTAAAATGAGTAACCACCGCGTATGCATCTCCCTAAAAATAGCTATAATTAAAAAGCACTTTGGCAAAATAATTCCGCCCCTGTTCCGGGTACCCTTCTGTGAGCATATAGTTTTTATCAAAAATGTTATTCACGCCGCCCTGTAATTGCAACCAGGGCATAATTTTCACCTGTGCACTGGCGTGTAACAGGAAGAAGCCGGGAACCGTAGTACCGTAGCTGGTGCTGTATCTGCCGGCATTGTACTCTCCATTCACGAGAACGCCTACACGGGAAATATGATATTGCAGCCAGCCAATAGCTTTATGTTCGGGAACATCGGTGAAATGAATATTGGGGTTGTCGAGGTTTTTGCGTTTGATAAACGTATAGTTCCAACCGGTAGTGAAATGAGACGATACCTCCCAGGTAATGGCCGCTTCTGCACCGTAGTAAGCCGCTTTCCCCTTGTTTTGGGACTGCGACAACCACTGGCGTTTCAGCGTATCGTATTGCACATTGCTGACATTTTGAATGACGTTCTGAATGTGGCTGTAGAAAATGGAGCCATCCAGACTTACTTTTTTAATGCGTGTATCGGTATACTGCAAAGCCATATTCAACGTGTTCTCGGGTTGCAGGTCCGGATTAGGAATCGCGGTACCCAGCTTATAGGAGTAACGGTCTTTGATGGTAGCAAACCGGGTCATCCGGTCGGCAGAAAACTGCAGGATACGCCCGCTGAGGAACGTGTATAGTAATTTCAGCTGTGCATTAACGGCATGGCTGTTGCTGGCCGGAAAGTCAGTGATTGCCTTGGTTTGACTGCTATAATTCTGTGCCTCCAGGCTTTGGCGATAGTTGAAAGAGGCGCCTCCCTGTAAAGTCCAGTGCGGATCAAAGGTGTGTTGATCCGTAACACCCACAGAAAAATTATTATCTGCTACCCGTCTTTCCGGTTCGCCTTCATTATGCTCCCGATGTACATCCTGTTTGAAATGTAAGGCTGCCTTCAGTTGGTTGGCGGTGGATAAAGCCTGTCCATATTCCATGTTACCGCCAAACGTATAGTCGTTGTAGTGACTGCTGAATGCGTAAGGTCTCTTTTGTGTGCTGTAAGTGGCGTCGTCGTAGCTGTTCAGCAGGTTCACAAAGCGATCATAAAACAGCCTTGTTTTCAAACTGCTTTTTGTTGTCAGCTGGCTATTGGAGAGGAAATAAATGCTTTCTTTATTCCATTTGGGCCACTGCCAGTAGCGGGGACTTTTGTACAACGAATTCAGTGTATCCGTGCCCGTATATACCGGCGATCCTTTGCTACCTTCCTGATGGACATATCCAATGGCGAGTTCATGTTTGCTGTTAGGTGTGAAACCCAGTTTGAATCCATACCGCCAATCGTTGTTATAGGAGTTTTCCCTTTTGCCTGCCGGTGCTGTTTTAGTAGGGGTAAAGTCGTGCGACAGGCTATAGTAATCGCGCTGGTAGCGGGATACATCGCCCTGTATATAAAATTTCTTTAGCCGGCTGCCTATATTGAGGGCCGCTTCACTGCCTCCGCTGAGCCATCCGGCGGAAGCATTTACTTCCAGGGCATGGGTAGGTTTTGAGGAGATGAGATTGATAACGCCCCCCATGGTGTTAGGGCCGTATAACACGGAGGCTCCTCCTTTTTCTACTACTATTTTGGAGAGATTAAAAGTGGTAAACCGCGCCAGATCTACATAGCCATCATAGGGCACATATACCGGCACACCGTCAATKAACACCGGTGTTTGTCGCAGGTCGAAGCCCCGGAGATAAATCATGGATTCGTTGCGGGGGCCTACGTTCGACTGACTGATACCTGGTAGTAAGTTCAGTGCATTGGCCACCTGGAGCCGGTGAAACTGTTTGATTTGCTCCATGGTAATGGTGCCGGCAGAATCCGGGCGGCTGCCATGGGCCACTACTTCACCAAGAGAAAATACCCTGCTGCTGTCTTGTTGTAACTGGGCGGAGAGCCGTGTCATACTGCCGATGAGGAATACGGCCATCATAAATATCCTTTGCATGTACCTGGTTTGCGTTATTCCTATTTTTGAATAACGGTGAAAAAATGCTTACCGCTGCTGCAAAACAAAAACACGGAACCAAAAAAGGGAAGCTGGAAAAAATGAGGTGTTAGGGTGTATGATAAACCGGGTACAATGATAATACTAAAAAAATAAAAAAAGGAGTTTTGGGGGAGATGTATAAAAAAAGGTGCTGATCATTTGCTTCAACAAAGACCAGCACCTGCCAAACTTTATGCTGCCACCGGCTTTTCAAACCGGAGGGCCTGTAAGCGGTCGTATTCTTTTACATAATCGGGATTTTCTGTGCCCATCATGCGGTCCCAGAAGCGGAAATACAGTCCATAATTCCCCCTGAACTTTTTATGATGCAAGTTATGATGGGTAGACGTATTGATCACTTCAAACAACCATGAATGCCGGAAGTTTTTCGGCATAATTTCATAGCCCAGATGTCCATATACGTTGATGATAAACCCACTGATGGTAAACAATAAAATAGACAGTGGATGTAACGGCATCACAAATGCGATCACAATCAGCACACCGCCTTCTACCACCGCTTCAGCCACATGAAAGCTGTAAGACGTCCAGGGCGAAGGATTGGTGCTTTCGTGGTGTACCACATGCGTTAGCTTGAACAAGCTTTTATGGTGCATGAACCGGTGCATCCAGTAAAAGTAGGTATCATGTACCACCAGGCTCAAGGCCACACTCACACCTACATACCATATCGGGAAGTCAGAGAGGTTGGTATAAATCTGTGTATACTGCCGGATAGGCGTAAACAACAGCACCATGGTAATACCTGTAAATACCAGCGTGCTTTGCATGGAATACCATATTTCGCGAAGGAAATCTTTTTTGGAAGCAAGCCGTTGCTGGATCTTGAAACGGTTCCAGCGTTTAGGCATCAACAGGTAAAATAATGCAAAGGGAATACCTGCCAGCAAAAAATACCGCAAGGCAGAGAGCAGGAAAATTCTACCTGCCGCCGTTACTATCGGATCCATAAACCAATCATTTTAGGCTCCAAAAATAACGTAGCGTCCCGGCAGAAGTGGTTAACAAAGGATAACTTCCAATCTTAACAAAGGTTAATTTCAGCCCTTTCCTTTGGTGTGCAACCGTTTCCGGATGCGACTCAGCGAAACAGGCGTGATGCCCAGCATAGAGGCAATATACTTATCGGGCACCCGGTTCACGAGGTCAAAGCGCCCTGTGACGAGGTTTAGGTAGCGTTCTTCCGGAGATAACGTCACAAAGGATTCCATCATCTGCAGCGACTCCGATAACATGCGCATCAGGAAGAAATTCCGTAGCGGTTCATATTCCGGATGAGTTTTTAATACTGATTCCAGCACGTCATAGTCCATTTCCAGCAGGGTAACCGGTTCCAGCGCGCGGTAGATAAACCGGGACGGCTGCCGGTGTATGATAGAATCGTGAGAGGCGATGAACTGCTCTTCCCAACGGAGAAACAACGTAGCTTCGTCGCCGTTAGCCTTGATAATATACGCCCGCATAATTCCCTGCTCAATGTAAGCAAGGCGGCGTGCGGTTTCTCCTTCACGGATATATACTTCGTTGGCCTCCAGCTTCACCATCCTGGTCATGGAAAACAGGGGCGCCGTATCGGCAGGTAATACACCGGCCAGTTCAAATAATAGTTGTTGTAAGGTAGTTTTTGATGTACTCATATCAGTTTACGGCCACAATCAGCAATCGCTAATGTAAGTTTAATTCCCCGAAACTGCCGCAGGACATGTTACTGTAGGGTTATTTATGGGACAGATGGGAAATTGTATTCGCATATTCCGGGAATTGATGCTTAAATTACAGCACTATTAAACCGATGCTTAGATGAAACTTGGAAAAATAATCCCCGCGTCTATCACCATCTTTGGTGCTAAAGGGGACCTGACAAAAAGAAAACTGATCCCGGCACTTTATAATTTGTATACCGACAAGCACCTGCCGCCGGTGTTTAACATCTACTGCGTAGACTTTCTGCCGGAAGATGAAGCAGCCTTCAAACTGGATTTGCTGGCGGGTATCAACGAATTTAGCCGGAACGGGAAGGCCGATGAAAAAGAATGGGAAGGATTCGCTAAAAACATCACCTACCTGCAGGGCGACTTCCTCAAAGCGGAAACCTACACCGGGCTGAAAGCCAGGATGGATGCTTTTGAGAAGAAACAGAAAAAGGACAGTAGCCGCGTATTTTATTTCGCCGTAGCACCCCGCTTCATTGAAATCATTGCAGAAGGCCTATATAAGCACAGCCTTTGCTGTCGCGAAGACCTGGATCGCATTGTAGTGGAAAAGCCTTTTGGTACCGATCTGGATACCGCTAAGAAGCTCAACCGCTTTTTAGGGAAACGTTTCGCAGAAAAGCAGATCTATCGTATTGACCACTACCTGGGCAAGGAAGCGGTACAAAATATCATGGCATTCCGTTTTGCCAACTACGTATTCGAGCCATTATGGAATAAAAAATATATTGATCACATACAGATCAGTGTAGCAGAAGAAGTGGGCGTGGGCAAACGTGGCGGCTATTATGACGGCGCCGGCGCCTTGCGCGACATGATACAAAATCACCTCCTGCAGCTGCTTTGTATTATAGCAATGGATGCGCCTAAGTTCTATAAATCGGAACTGATCCGCGATGCCAAGGTGAAAGTATTAAAGGCTATCCGCCCCTACACGCCGGCACAGGTGCTGAAGAACGTGATCCGCGGACAATATACCGCCGGCAACGTACACGGTGGCCCACGGGTAGCTTACCGCAAAGAAGACCATGTGGCGCCTGCCTCCAACACAGAAACCTTCGTAGCAGCCAAGTTGTTTATTGATAACGACAGATGGAAAGGCGTGCCTTTCTTTTTACGCACCGGTAAATCCATGCCGGTACAGTCGTCCGTGATTGTGGTACAATTTAAAGATTCGCCTAACAAAATTTTCAAAGATGACCTGACGCCTAACCGCCTGATCATTAGCATACAGCCGGAACTGGAAATCAGCTTATTGTTTGAAAGTAAAGTACCCGGTTTGAAAATGAGGCTGAAGCCCGTAGAAATGGACTTTACCTACCAGGAATCCTACACGGAAACTATTCCGGAAGCCTATGAAGCATTACTGCTGGATGTGCTGGATGGCAACCCTACGCTGTTTATGCGTGCGGACCAGGTAGAAGCTGCCTGGAAAGTGGTGATGCCAATAGTAGATACCTGGAAGAAGTATCCCGCCAAGGAGCTGCATTTATACAAAGCAGGCACCTGGGGACCTACCGCTGCCACTGCTTTATTAAAGCCATATGCAAAGGATTGGTTCCGGTTATCGGCCAGAGAAGAAAGTATAAAGTAAACGTATAAACGAAAAAAGCGCCGTTTCTCCTGAGAGAAACGGCGCTTTTTTATGCCTGTAAAATTATGGCGTGTAAGTAACACTGCTACCATACAGGATATTAGATACCCCGGAGAAGTAAGTATGTTTATCGGTACTGGTAAGGTTATACCATAAGTACACGCCATAGCCATTATTCTTTGTTTGTGTAGCCAGGGAGTTGGCGGTGCTTTGACTGGTACTTTGTATATCCACGGCTGCAGGAGCTAAGTTGCTCTTCGGCAATCCTGCTACATTAGGCACGGAATAGGAGCCATAGATGGCATTCCAGCTATAGTTAACGAAGTCGCCCACTTTTTTGCCACCCCAGGATAAGCGGGAAGCGGCGGGTCCGTAGTAATAGAAGGAGATGATTTTGGAGGGCATTAATTTCCGCAATTCATCTACCAGCATTACGAAGGAGCTGTCGTTAGGTTGCGTGGTGCCGTTGTTACCATATTCTGCGTATTCATCATCGAAGTCAATACCATCTAATCCATAATACGCTACAGTATCGCTGCATTGCTTCGCGAAGGCATGGGCGGCGGTTCTGCTGGTGAAGTTGCAGATACCGGCGCCCTGGTGGTTGCCGAGTATGGACAACAGTACCTTCATGCCTTTGTTTTGAAGTGGTACAATCTGTGTGGCCTTATTCACCAGCACATTGGATACGTTGGGGTTGTTAGATAACACTGCCTGATGGGTGGTAGTATTGTAGTTGATATTCGCCGCGAAAATAATGGCGATATCAAACAGTTGTTGTCCGCCGGTGGTGAGCGTGTATTTGCCGGTATTGAGTAAACTGTTGCTGTTTACTTCTACATAGCAAACCGACATGCCTCCGGTTTTGGCGACGGTTTTAGCGGTGATGGGTGTTACGGCAGCATTGTTGGCCGTAATGGGCTGCAGGCCTTTTTCATTTTCTTTTTTACAGGCGGCTGCAAAGAGTAGGGTAATAGCAGCGGCGGCGCCGGCGGCTGTCAGCCGCGGGAAATGGAGTTTTTTCATAACAACATTTTAGTGGTTTAAATAATCCGGGTTCAGTTTTGGTTGTGGGCTTCCTGACTAATGGGCCTAACGACAGATATGCTGGTGATGATACCGGGCTAACGTTGAATATGATAGATACCCGGTGGCGACTGATGGGCCCACCACCGGGTAACAGGTAATGTGTTTATTTTCTTTTATCCCACCAAAGCGGGGTAGCGCCGGTGTCGTCGCCGCCCAGCAGTTTTATGCCATTGGCCACAGCAGGACCACTGGTACTGTATTCATCCTGTGGGTAAGGTAATCTTCTGATTTGGAGGGAAGAAGAAATTACGCCACCGCTGTTGTTATGTATTACCTGGAATAATTTGGGATAGCCGGTACGACGGAATTCAGACCAGGCTTCCTGTCCTTCGGGGAATATGGCCAACCATTTCTGGGTAATGATACGCTCGAGTTTAATATCATCTGATGCTGCATCATTCCATTTGATGGTGATCTTAGAAGGATTAGTGATGGTATCTTTGGCCTTTGGATCAATAGAAGGATCGGGGACGCTGGTATTATCATTCAGATAGCCCGCCGGGTCAACTTTCCATTGTGCCATAGAGGTATTCACGCCTTGTTCATATAATTGCTGCACAGTTCCGCCGGCGTTGGTCCAGCCAAGCATGGCTGCTTCTGCGCGGAGGAAATATACTTCTGCAGCAGTCATTAACTGCACTGATGTTTTTAGGTTAAAAGATGGCGAAGTACCATCGTTGGTATTTAAAGAGGAATAACCGGAATGTGCATCTTTAGTATCAGCCCCTGTGATACTGCCACTGCGAATGCCAACATATCGTGCGGAGAATGCAGGATCAGTAGATTTGTCCATATACTTGCTGATACGTGGATCTTTAAATCCGGTGAGGAAGCATTGTAAGGTGGCACAAATACGGGTATCCGCCCAGTTTTGGGCGATAAATACAAGCGGGTTGGTAAAATCGCCAGTTACTTTTACCGTCATGTTATCTACATTATCGGTGAGTAAGCCGCCATTAGCGGGATCGAGGGCTTTTTCGCCTTCAGATTTTGCCATGGCCAGATCTGCTTTCTGAATGCGGATGGCGAGGCGTAAACGAAGAGAGTTGGCAAATTTCAGCCATTGGGTAAAGTTACCTGTATATACTGCATCGAAGTCACCAAAATTAAAAGGTAAAGGAGTACCGTTGCTGATTTGTGTACGTAAGGTTTTGGCAGCAGAATCCAGTTCCAGGAAGAAACGCTTGTAGATATCCTGTTGGCTGTCGTATGGAACACCACCAGGTGTTACCTCACCAGCATGGCTATACGGAATAGGGCCATAGATATCCGTTACACGGCTCATGCCGGTTACCTGCACAATTTGTGCTACTGCCCATATGGCCGGATAGGTCTTTTCAATCCCGGTTCTTCTGAGTTTGGTAATGGGATACATGACGCTCAGATAACCTGCTTTATAGGCTTCACCGTTCCAGCCGCTTACCAGGCCGTAGTTCATATTGGTGTTTCCACCAAATGGATTAGGTGACATGAAATAACCGGAAAAGCAATCCGCATTGAGGTTCTGCTGTACCTGGAATGAATTGGGATCGCCTCCACCGGAAAAGTTGTAAATCGCCATCTGGGCCGATTTAAGGTAGGCCCCTAATGCGATGAAGTCTGCGCTCAACTGTTCGTCTGTTACGCCGTTATTGTTGGTATTATATCTTTCGAAATTCTTGGTACATGCACTTAGGCCAGTCATGAGCACGGCTACTGCTATCCATAGACGAGAGGTGTAGCCTTGCAGTTTATATTGAAGTTTCATCGTTGTCAGTTTTTGCGTGAATGATTTAGAAAGAAGCATTTAATGTAAGGCCATAGCTACGGGTAGCTGGTAACATAAATACATCTACGCCTCCCAGTCCATTTGCCGTAGACATGGTTTGTTCAGGATCAAATGGTGCTTTCTTGGTGAAATAAAGCAGGTTCCGGCCCGTCAGCGACAACTTCAATGTTTTCACAAAAGTGTTAGTAATCGGGAAGGTGTAGCCCAGGGCTGCTTCTCTCAATCTTACGGTGGTAGCACTGTACAGATAAGCAGCGGAAACGCCCTCTCTGCCAGCTACTACAGAGTACCACTTGGCAGCATCAACCATACTAACAGGTTTATTATCTACTACGCTGACACCGTTAACAGGAACACCGCCGGCATCACGGGCATCTCCCGTAGCTTTAGATACACCATATTGGTCCATCATAGCCTGGGTAACTGACATTACATTACCACCAAATTTGCCATCGATCAGGAAGGCGAGTGTGAAGTTTTTATATACAAAGTTGTTGTTCCATCCGAGCTGCCATTTGGTATTGGAATTACCCAGATATACCATGGCACCTGCATCTTGTTTCATAGGTTTACCATCTTTATCAATTTTCACTCTGTCTTGATCATCTGTTTGTAATACCCGGCCGTAGATATCACCAAAGGAGCCACCTACTTTAAACTGAGATGCATAGTTGGCGCCGGAKGCACCGCTCAGGGTAAAGATGTCTGCCAGTGGCGACAACTCTATAATTTTATTTTTGTTGGTAGCGAAGTTCAAACCAGTATTCCATTGCAATTTGGTATGGCGTAATACATCATATCGGATAACTGCTTCCACACCCTGGTTCTGGATGTTACCTGCATTAATAAAATAGGTGTCATAGAAAGTGGCTTTGGCAGCTATGATTTGCATGGTTTGGTTAGTGGTGTTGGTTTTGTAGTAGGTGAGATCTACGCCCAGCCTGCTGTCAAAGAAACGCCACTCCGTACCGAATTCCAGTGATCTTGTTTTTTCTGGTTTAAGCTTGTCGAAAGGCGCAGCTGTAGCTGGCAGCGGGTTGCCACTGGTCCCCAGCAAGTTGTCGGCAGCATGGCTCTGATAGCTTAATGGAGAGTTACCAACAATAGCATAGGAGCCACGAACTTTGGCATAGCTTATTTGCTCCGGCATCTGCACCAGCTGATTCAACATTACGTTTAACCCCACGGAAGGATAGAAATAAGACAGTTGCGATGTGAATGCCAGGTTGGAAGCCCAGTCGTTACGGGCAGTGACATCCAGATACAACCAGTCTTTGTAGGCAATGTTAGCGCTCGCAAATACAGACTGCCATTGTCCATGATTTTCCAGTTGGTTACTGGAGTTACGGCCATTGACCGTTTTAATATTCTGGATAGTGAATACGTTTGGTATCATCAAACCATCTTGTCCCGAATTAAGATATACGCCGGTGGTCTTTATATCCCGGATACTTCCTCCAACAACACCTGTAATTTTAAAGTCATGAACAGGAATATTGAAGTTGGCGATCAGATCGCCGTATTGTTGTGTAGTGGTACTGTTGTTGTAATTATATAATCCACGTGCAGGCGCTACCGCTTTTTGCGAACCTGCATAGATTTTCTGTTCGTATACATCTGCAATGCGGTCGATGCTTCCTCTTGCCTGGATGTTTAAACACGAGAACAAATCGTATTTCAGACTTGCATTGGCTAATATCCTGTTGCGGGTAAGGCTGTTAATATTACGGTTGGTGATCCACCACGGATTTTGTTGTACGTCTTCATCGAAAGCCCAGTTTTGTACTGGCAGGAAGTTCCTGGCAGGATCTGGTTTTTCAAACTGATCTTTAAAAGGACTAAGGTCACGGCCACGGGGGAACAGGTATAAGCCTGTCAGTGGATTGAAGTACAAACCAGAAAGTGGTGTGTTATCAATCTGCTGGGTCATATAATTGACGTCTGCAGAGGCAGTCAGTTTATCATTCAGAAAATGACCAGTTTCTTTGAAGTCAAGGTTATGGCGACCTAGTTTATTACCAGGGGTTATGCCTCTGGCGGAGGTGTTGGCATAAGAGAAGTAAGTTTGCATTTTCTCTGAGCCGCCCGACAGGCTGATAGCATTGGTAAGATTAGTACCAGTCTGGAAAAAGGAAGAAAGATTGTTGGTCGCGCCATTGATTTTATCCCCCCAGCTTTGTGGCGACCCTTCTTTGGTTGGGCCATAACTATTCTGGAATTTAGGCAGATAAGCCGCCTGCATTACATTGAAGCCGGATGAGAAATTCACCACAGTGCGACCAGCTTTTCCACTTTTAGTAGTCACAATCACCACGCCATTAGCGCCCTGGCTGCCATACAATGCAGCAGCAGAAGCACCTTTCAGTACAGAAATGCTTTCGATATCTTCCGGATTCATGTTAGAGATAGGATCGCCGCCATCATAAGAGGTGCTACCACCGTATACGCTGGTGGGTTGATTGGTCAGGTTATTGTTCATCGGAACCCCGTCAATTACATACAACGCCTGGTTGCTTTGTAAGCCGGATTTGGCGCCACGAAGCACCACCTTGGCTGAACCTCCAACACCGGACGCACTCGGAGAAATAGTCAAACCTGCCACTTTACCATTGAGTGAGTTGATCAGGTTAGGATCTTTCGCTTTGGTCAGTTCCAAACCATCCAGTTGCTGGGTAGCATAGGTGATAGATTTATCTGCTCTTTTAATACCCAATGCAGTTACTACTACCTGACTCAGTTGGCTGTCCTGTATAGCCAGACTTACATTGATATTGTTATCCGTACCTACGGTAATTTGTTTGGTTTCATAGCCAATGAAGCTGATGAGCAATACATCACCGGGATTGGCGGAGATATTGAAAGCACCTTCCACATTGGTCACAGTACCTTTGTTGGTACCTTTTATCTGGATAGATACGCCAACCAGCGGCTGTCCTTTGGAATCCGTTACTTTACCCTGAATAGGCGCGGCTGCAGGAGCTGCTGCTGCGGCCGATTTTGGGCTGATCACAATTGTTTTGTCTATAATGTTATAGTTAAACAATTTGTTGTTCAGACAGGCGTTCAGCACTTCCGTCAGGGAAGCCTGATTCATGTTCAGGTTGACCGGGGGAGCTTTCTCCAGTAATTTTTCATCATAGATGAATTCGTAACCTGTTTGCCGGCTAATGCTGTTAAACACATCATAAAGCGGGAGCCGCTTTCCTTTGATGGTAACAGACTGAGAATAGGTTTTGGCGCTCAGCTGAAGGGTGAATACTAGTGTCAGTATTGCAGTTAATCGCATAATTAACAGTAATTTTCTATGCACAGTCGTTCCTTTACAGGGGACTTTGCAAGTACCAGGTAGTTCCATACTTTTGTGTTGTTGGCTTAATAATTCAATTTCTAACGTGATGCTGGGAGTTGGGTTGCCTTCTATAGCCGGGAGCATTGCAGTGCTTCCGGTTTTTTTACAACCAGTAGTGGAATTGGACTACGTCTTCATAACTTTCAATGTTTTAAAATGATGAATTCATAAGTGGACAAAATAGCTGCTATTCAGGATCGTATGGCTTTACCATGATCCGGTTGTCTTTAATCTCAAAGTGAACGCGTTTGGTTGTTGATAAAATGCTTAATAAAGAGGATGCATTCTCCCTCCGGGAAATGATCCCTGTTAATCGAATATCTGAAAGGTCGCCCTGGTAGACTACCTCAATATTATACCATCTGGCCAGCTGCCGCATAATGGTTTCTATGCTGGTATTGCGGAACCGGAATTTGCCTTCTTTCCAGGCCAGCGCCTGTTCCATATCTGCTTTCTCAATCACAAAATCTTTATCGCCCACGGATAAGCTACCGCCATAGCCGGGTTTCAGCAGGCTTTTGTTGTTGCCATATACGAGTTGTACCGCACCATTTTCCAGGGTGGTAGTGATGGTTTTTTCGTCGGGATAGGCCATCACATTGAAACTGGTACCCAGTACATTAATAGCCACGTCGGGTGCGCCTTTTACTTTCACCCGGAAAGGCTGCTGGGCATTGGCGGCCACCTGGAAGTATCCTTCTCCCGTAATCTCCACAGTTCTTTCTTTCCCTGTAAAAGCAGTAGGGAAGCGGATGCTGCTGGCAGCATTCAGCCATACCCGGCTACCGTCGGCCAGGGTGAGCTGATATTGGCCTCCACGGGGTGTTACCACTGTATTGTACACTACCTCTGCTGCTTTGCCTGCGGCTTCGTAGGCGAGGCCTTCCTGTGTATTCAGCACACGGGTGTTACCTTGTTGTGCCAACGCGCCCAGGTTGGCGCTATCCAGTGGAATTTCCCTTCCATCTGCCAGCACCAGCTTAGCTTTATTGCTACCTGGCGCCAGAGGAGCTGGCGTAGTGGCAGCTATTGCAGGGGAATGCGAAGGCCGTTTTAACCCATAATAGGCGCCGGCAAAAGTGATGAGGCCTGCGATGGCTGCTGCTGCTGCATAAGGCAATAAGTGAAAGCGACGGGGAGCTTTTACTGGTATGTCGGATTGCAGAATCTGTTGCAGGATCGCTGCTTCATCTTCGTGTTGCCAGCCACCGTCGCGTACAGGTCCATATAAGGTCATCAGGATATCTGCTTTGATTTCCGGCTCATAATCGTCGGTAGCTACCAATGCTTTTAAGCGCTGTAGCTCTTCCTGGCTGATTTGGCCATGTTTATATTTTTCAAGCAGTAACTGTACTTCCGAAATGGACATATACAAAGTTTGGAAAGGGTGATGCAGGTAAAGACGAGCGACAAATAAAAAAGGAGTATCCTCCGGGAAAATTTTTTTTTGGGAGGAGGCGGGATTACTTGAACAAGGTAAGAATGACAATCAGGAAAGGGAGCATATCGTTGTGGATACGGGCTTTTACAAAGGCCCGCACGGCATGCATGGCCAGGCTCATTTGTTTTTTTACGGTATGTACGGAGATATTGAGCTGGAGGGATATTTCTTCGTTGCTCCAGCCTTGTTTACGGGCTAGATATACTTTTTTACGTTCCGGTGGCAGGCCGGCAATGGCTTTATCAAGAATAGCATCGTACTCCCGTTGCAGTAAGAGGTGATCTGTATCGTTCTGAGAAGCAGGTTGATTTTTGCCAAGCAGGTCGTAGACTTTCCCTCGTACCAGCTGCTTTTTAAAGCCATCATAAATATGATTGCGGGTGAGTATAAAGAGGTAGTCTTTGAAATTCTTTACCTGGTGCATGTCGGCTTTTTTCAGCCATATCTTCATAAATACTTCCTGTACAATTTCCCTGGCCAGTCCATTGTCTTTCAGGTAAACCATGGCTACATCAAACACCTGTTGACTATAATGCCGGAAAAGAATGGTGTAGGCTTCCCCGTCGCCTGTGGCGACTTTCTGTAGCAGTTCACGCTCATCTGTTAAGGAGAAGTTTGACAACATTGGCGGTTTAGAGGCCCTGACAAAATCAATAAACAGAGTAAATTTAGTGGACCGGAAATTAATAATAAAATAATTTATCGCGATGGTTAACCCCGGGGGCAGGTTTTTAAAATTAAAGAAATTATTATGTAATTTCAGCGTATGCCAGACCTTTATCCCGGAATACAATGGGTGGTGCAGCGGAATCTGACAAATAAAACAGACCTTGAAAATTTACAACGGGCATGTGAAATAACCGGTGTACGCTGCCTGCTGATAGAGATGATTCCTTTTGCTGTTACCTTACCCGATTTTGATAATACCCGCCGGAGTATTTTTTACGGTTCCACTACGCTTTGTGCACTGGTGGTGGAAAATAAGCAGTTGCAGGCAGGTTTATTTTTTGACCCGGCATTGTTTTCCATCGGTAATTATTTAAGCAGATGGGGAAAATATATGCTAAACTATGGTGCAGAGGTGACCACGTTTGCTGCGTTGATGAGCAGTGCTGCTGCGCCGGAGACGTTGTTTTTTATTCGCCCGGATGATGACAGTAAATCCTTTGCCGGAGAAACCAAATCATTTGGCGACATTAAAGCCTGGTATGATCAGTTGAAGATGGTAGAGAATACCAATTTGTCGCTTCATTCTCCCATTGTGGTATCTACACCTTATAACATTCAATATGAATGGCGGTTATGGATCGTAAACGGAAAAGTAATTGCAGCGTCAAAATACCGGACTTATTTTAAGCTGACGCCTGCAGCCGGATGCCCGCCGGAAGTTGTTGCTTTTGCCGAAAGCCGTTGTGAAGAATATATGCCACAGGCAGTAT
>NZ_JBFTLN010000024.1:0-90358 GCF_056396465.1 Chitinophaga sp. 05T412 | reverse complement strand
GCCATAGGCAGCGCCACCGCACTCAGTACGGGCATTACAAAATTGACTACCGCCGGGCAATATGTTTTTCAGTTGACCGTCACAGATGATAAAGGGCAAAGCGCCAGCAGCACCGTTACGGTAACGGTGAAAGACGCGCCGGTATATATACCGCCTACGGTGAGTGCAGGAAATCCTGTTACCATCACTTTACCTGTTAACGCTACTACACTGACGGGTACCGCCAGTCCTGCTGCAGGTAGCAGTATTGTATCGTATAAATGGAGCCAGGTGTCCGGACCTCTAACTGCTAAGATAGCTACTCCTGCTGCAATTACCACGACGGTCAGCCAGCTGACAACGCCCGGTAGTTATGTGTTTCGGCTTAGTGTTACAGATGATAAAGGACAAAGTGCTTTTGCGGATGTAACAGTAACTGTAATGCCTGTAAAAGGTGAATTGGTGGCCAATGCAGGTAATAGTCAGGTGATACAGTTGCCGGTCAGCAGCGTTATCCTGGATGGTTCTAAATCTTATTCTACCGGCGGACGAATTGTAAAATATCTGTGGCAGCTTCAAACCAGTTCATTAGGTGTGGCGATTGCATCTCCGGGAGAAAGCACCACTACTGTTAATTTTTCTTATGAAGGAATTTATGTTTTTTTGTTGACCATTACAGATGAAAATAATAACACCGCCACCGCCACGGTAAGCGTAGCGGTAAAGGGAGCGGATCATAATGGTGGTGTTAATGAGATGAGTATTTTCCCCAATCCGGTATCTACTCAACTGACATTAAAACTTGATTTGGAAGCTCCTGCGCCTATATTGGTCAGGATCTTCAATAATACCGGTCAGATAGTGACTACTTTTGATTTAGGCACTGTTACCCATATCCGGCAAATGCTGGATGTTACCAACCTGTTAGGTGGTGTGTATATTCTCCAGGTAAGCGATAATAAAGCATTTAAAATGTCAAAAAAATTCGTCAAAGTAAATTAGTTATACGCGGGTTTGAATGGCCGCATATTTTGATTTTATTTTCAGGAAGTGTTTTTCGTATAGTTCGTAAGAAAGATACGCAACACCACAGCTCACCACTACACAGGCAGCAGGATAAATAATCTCGTAGGTAATAACGGGCTGCAGGTGTTTGAACATCTTTTGAAACACCATCAGCAATAGCTGACAGATGGGGCCATGGAACAAATAGAGGCCATATGATATTTTTCCCATGGTTTTGAGTAATGGATATTCCAGGTGCAGAATGCTGTTGTCTGCTACTGCCATCAGCATCAGGTAGCCAAATAATATGGCGTGAATGAAGTGATCGTAGTAATTTTTACTGAGCCAGGGGATATTGATAATAGAAAAAGTAACCAGTATGGTTAAGATAAGCATGATCCATTGTGTCCGCCTGTTTAAGATCCTGTTCAGGAAGCCCGCATACAGGTGTTTGTTGAACAGGATATAAGCCGCAAACATTCCCATTCCGAACAGTTCCAGTTTATCGAACAACAGCACATAGTTGATACCAAATAATTCCGGGGTTGTTACGTTGAAAAACAGTGGTAATACCAGGCAAAGGGTTTTACTCAGAAAACCAATACTCAGCATTACGATAAAGAGTGTCTTCAATCGTTTCCTGAATAATAGAATCAGTAATGGCCACAAAAGATAAAACTGTTCTTCAATACATACAGACCAGGTAATCTCCAGAATTCCTTTGTTATAAGGGAAAAAGGCAAGCTGTATGTTTACTGCAAAGAGTAACAGAAAAGCAAGATTGGTTAAAATGATCTTCACATCCGGCACAGCTGGAAGGCCCAGCATTTGAAAGATATACGGCGATAATGCAGTCAGCGTGATGCCATACGCCAGATACAAAGGCCATATCCTTAACATGCGCCGGATGTAGAAATTTTTGAAGCTGATAGTCCCTGTCTGACTATTTTCTTTTAACAGCAGATAACTGATAAGAAACCCACTTAGTACAAAAAAGAGATTTACGCCAATACGTCCTGTATCGGCAAAACTGTGATTGAGAAATGTCCATGAAGACAACCCACTTTCTTTTTTATAAAACTGCGCATGATGTAATACTACCAGCAATGCTGCAATAAACCGGATGGCATCCAGGTTCTTAAAATAAACTTTCATCAGGGATTTTTATAGCATCAGATCAATGTGCCCGGGTCTTTTTTACTGTTTCCGGCGTTCGTTGGAATTGGAGCATCCATTCATAGATACTTAACCCATTCGTTTTATGACGGGCATCGTATAAACTTTTCCATGAATGGTGGGCAAATCCTTCGAGGACAGTCATTTTAGCTAATCCTGGTTTATATTTATTGGTACTGTCTACGTACCGTTGGCAATCTTCCAGGAAATGCTTTTCTTCTGTACCGGCAAAGTACCAGCAATGAACATTGGCATCTGCGGCAAACTTAAATTGGCGCAGATTTTTTTCATCAATGGTAGAAACAGACATAGGAACAGCCGCCGCAAATCTGCTGGCGAGTGCTTTAGAGTCGGTAATAGCCATGGCTGAAGCCCAGCCTCCGGCACTGTATCCGGTGATGTAAATGCGCGATTTGTCTATCCGGTAATGGCTTTCCACATCATCCAATACCCTTGTTATTTCATCCGGCTTTAGTCCCCAGCTGGGCGCCTGTGGCGCTACCACAATGAATTTATACAGCTTTTTATCCACCGGATTTTTAGCCTGTATTTTTTGACCATTGTCTATCCAGTAAGGAATACCTTCCAGGATTAAACGTTTTAGATTATTACCCGATTTACTTTTTCCATGCAGGAAAATGATGAGCGGGTAGGTGTTTTGTGTACTGTTGTAATCATCAGGTAAATGAACCAGGGCACCTATTTTATTCCATTGTGTAGCGGCTACCAGGATGCTGTCCATATTACGTTGGGCTAACAGGGGCAGACTACTGAATAAACAGCAGAGGAGCAACAATGAAGTAAGCATATTTCTATAACTATACATGATAATTACTACTTAGATTTAAAAAAAATATTTTCCTTGCTATGCCAGGCACTTAAGGTTGTGCCAGCACATCTTCTAATCTCATACCAATTATTTCTTCAATCTCTAATTTAAATACGTTCAGATCTCTTTCCAGGCTAAGTTTTTTGGTTCTGTCGTCATTGTATTTTTTTGAGGCAGCGCTGTATTCTTCGTAGGAAATGCTACCAGATGCCAGTTTTGTTTCTGCCTGTGAAAAAATAGCGTAATCGTCTTCCACCATTTCATTTTGCATGGTCAGCATTTCCCKGGTCATCAGGAAATCGTGGTATTTGGAAAGGATCATCGTTTTAATTTGACGATGTGCTACTTCCTGTTCAGCGGTAGCGATTTCCACATTGCGGCGGGCAATTTTTACTTCGTTAGGCTTGCCAAAAAGGGTACCCAGTGGCACATTGATACCCACGTTCCAGAGAGGGTAGTAGAGCTGATTACGAGGGTCGTTGGTGCCTTTGAATTTACCTAATGATACGTCATTGAAGTTGGCGCTGGCCGTTACATAATTTAACCAGGAGGTACCGGTTTTATTTAATTCGTAAACGGTTTTATCTTTTTCATAATCTCTTACTTTAATGGACGGATTTTTCAATGCCAGTTCCACCAGTTTATCTTTAATGTCTTTTGTAGCGACAGCTGATTCCTGCGGGGCCTTTACTTTTTTTACCTGAGCCTGTAAGGCCATAATGGGAGCGAGGAACAAAAAGGAAATGAAGATGATGATCTTTTTCATGTTGTATTGTTTTAAGCGATGTTGTTTTTTTTGATATCAGTACTTGTTTCGGTTGTTGTTTCGAAGCTTTGCAGCTTTATGATAATAGCCATGGCACTGTAAAAGAAGAAGGAGCCCGGAATCTGCCCGATAGCCACCTGAGCATAGTTGGCAACGATATAGGCATATAAGCTGGCAATGATGCCTACATAAATAGCCCTTACTTCTTTGGTGCGGCTACGGTAGTAATTGATAACACCCATGTACAGCGTGATGAAATAAGTAAGACAGGTGAGTATAAGCCCTACCCATCCCGTTTCCAGCGCAGTGCGCAGGTAGCCGCTATCCGGCGGAAAGCCTGCCAGCGGATGGCCGGGATTGTACTCCAATCCGAGTACACCACTGGTACAAACGCCTCCTCCGATAGGGTGACGCAACATGTAAGGTTGTATCATTTCCCTGTTTTTGTCTCTGACATTCAGGGACTCATCGTCCGAAAACTCGAACGCGGTACGGATACGGTTTACAGTATCATTGCTATGATAAGGACCAAATATGAGCAGACTGAAAAATACCAGGAAGCCTACCATGAACATCAGTGTTTTCCGGTTGGTAATCGTCATCAGTACATATACCGCCAGTCCTGCCGGAATCATGATATAGGCGGTTCTGGTACCGGAATAAGCCATTCCCAAACACATGAACAGGGTGCCGATAATGAGGATCGTGCGTTGTCTGGAATGTGGTGTGTTTAAAATAAGGATAACGGCAAAAACGATACTGGTAGCCATCAGCAGGCCATATGCGGTGGGATCGGATACGAAGGAAAACTTCCGGATATCTCCGCCCTGATAATATAAACGATAGCGTATCGGATCACTCATTACCCAGCTTTCCTCAAAGCCCAATAAGCCATGCCATTGTTGAAAGCATCCATAAACACCAGCCAGTATTGCCAATGCCATCCATAGCTTCAGGAAGTCAATCACATCCTTCTTGCTGTTAAAAATGTGAAGACCGGTAAAGTAGATCATCACAAAGTTGAAAAACTTGCGCATCGTAAATATCCAGCCCGCTATAGAATACATAGAGGGGTTAAATAACTCCACGATGAGGAAGCCCAGCATGATGAGGTAGATGTAAGTAATTGGATTACTGAAGTGGCGCCATAACTGTTGTTTCAGAATTGTTTTCCGGTAGTAGGCCCCAATGAAAGTAACGGCAATGAGTATATCTACCGCTACGCCCATAGGTACCTGGTCATCCGTCATGCGTTTGATATAGAACATGAAGAATGCCACCACCGTAGTGATGAAAAAGCCAAGCCGGGTATTAAATAAGCATACCAATGTAGCTGTCATTCCCAGTAAACCCGCAATCAGTATGAATCCCAGTCTGTAATCAATGAACGTGATGGCATAGCTGATTGCCAGGCCTACCAGTAGCATTGATACATATGCCCATGGCGTATCCAGTATTTTGGCACCTGTACGTGATGAAGCATTGATTGAAAAAATACCCATAGTTTAATTTATTTCAGAAGAATAAAACTTTCAGACAAAGGAATATCATCGTAAAGGCAAAGAATATCGTTACGGTGATTTGCAATAACTTGTCGTCAGAAAATCGATTATCCTGCATGGTATTCATTTTTATTTGTGACTGAAAGGGTTGCCAGATGCCGGCCCATGGCGGCTACTGAGTTTTCCCAGGTATGCGACATCGCAAATATTTTTCTATCTTCCCGCAGCAGGCTGCTGGCAGGCTCCTGCAAAGCCCGGGTAATATGCCCGATATACTCCGCAGCACCAGTTCCCAGATAAACATAAGGTGCAAACATTTCCATGGCAGAGGTAGTAGTGGCTACAACCGGTTTACCCAATGCCAGATACTCGTCTATTTTTCTCGGGTAATTACCGATGGTCATTTCGTTCACTGCCTGTGGATTGATGCAAACATCAAAGCTGTTGATATAAGCGGGTAACTCGTTTGCCGGCTTATTCCCCAGGAAATGCACGTTCGTCAGCTGATGCAGTTTGCTCGCCTTAAATGCAGCATCTTCGGGTCCTGCCAACACCAGGCTCCATTCCGGTTTAGTGGCTGCTATTTGTTCCAGCAGCGCAATGTCAAGCCGGGACGCAATGAGCGCACCTACATAGCCGATGATGGGCGTACGAATATCAGCCAGTTCCGTTGGCGTGGTGCCCAGTGGCATCTGCAACCAGCTCAGGTCGCATCCCTGACCAATGTCAAAAGCGGCCGTATTATGTTGTTGGGCATATTGCGCCAGGTAAGCAGAGTTGGCTACTACCATGGTGGATTTGGCCATCAGCATAGGCTCCAGGCGTTCACCGTATTTTTTGAAATAAGGCTGACTGGTGAGCTTATCCCGGATATAATAGATGGTATCGCTAACATCCAATAACTCCGGCAAATAGAAAGCCCTGAAGAAATCGTTGTCAATGAACAGCAATGGATTTTTAAACGCAAGCCTTGCTGCAGCCTGGCTAATTTCCTTTGCCAGCCGTTTGTTATTGACCAGGTTGCAACGATCAAACAAGGGGGCAAAAGGCACCCAGTTGATCGACTCCAAAATGGTTCTGGGGTCTAAGGTCCAGAGGTTAGGAGCTTCCTGTATCAGGTCATCGGTATGGCCTTTCAGACTGCTACGCCGCCGTTGAACTTTTTGATCGTTGCGGCCACGCATGGCAGAAATCCTGTCCAGCGCCCGGTTTACATATAATACCCGGTTGTGACGGGCCAGCTCCAGCGCAATGTTTTTACAATTGCTGCCGATGGAGATGTCCCAGGGTTGTAAGCCGGTGATGATAATGTCTCTGTTGCGGATCATCTGGTTTTGAATTTAAGGTTCCAGCGTTGCTGTGCAACAGATAACATGTCAGGATAAAATTGCAGCATATATTTCCATACGTTCAGCAAACTCACATTCAGCTTACGGTAAAGAATCGTTTGTGTGATAATGAAACAGATGCCGTAGGAAGTCATGGTACCATAGGCTGCGCCCATCAGTCCCATTTGACGGGTGAAGCCGATGCAGATGAAAATATTACATATAGCCGTGGTCGTGATGACTGCAAAATTAGTTTTCGGAGATCCGATAGAATCCATGATAGTACCGAACTGCTTGATGAAAGGCAGGAATAATCCATAGCAGATAGTCACCTGCAGGATGGAAGCGGCCTCTTGGTATTCTTTACCGGCAATAATGGTAAGTACCAGTTTCGGGAGCAGCATAATACCCAGGCTGGCGGGTACCGCAATAGCCAGGATAGCGCCGACTGCCTTTTCGTAGTAATACTTCACCATACTCAGGTTGCCATCTTCCATCATCCTGGCACTACGGGGGAAAAGGATATCACCGAGTACCTGGGAGGGCACATCTACCAGGTTAGAGATGCGCATACAAACACCGTATAAGGCTACCGCTGAAGTAGAAATATAAGATGAAATAATGAACTGGTCTGTATTACGGAAGATAGAAGAGCTGATGTTAGTACCAAATACAAATTTCCCGAAATGCCACAGCTTCACTAACCAGGCTTTATGCAGCTGCAGGCCGCGGTGTAAAAATTTCCGCGCAAAGAAAAAGGAAATAAGGGTACCACCCAACAGTCCTGCGTTGTAATAAATGATCAGCGCTGTCAGCGACACATGACCTGTCAGCACCAGATCTATAATGATCAGGGAGAAAGAAATTCCTTGTCTGCTAAGGTATCCCCAGAATATTCCCTTGAAATCGGCATTCGCATTTTGTATCCATTCAAAATGAGAGAAGGGGATAAGTAGCAGCAGACCTGGTAAAAACAGGTACATCACCGGCGCCAGATCAGGAGCTTGCAGTAAACCACTCACGGGATATATGAAAATACCAATCAGCAATCCGATAAAAATGGTAATCACTAGGTTCAGGTAAAGCGCGGCGGACTGAATATGCGGATGTTCGGTAGCGCTTTCACCATTGATGTATTTGATGACCGCATTTTTAATCAGCGACTGTCTCACTATTTCGATGATACCGGTATATACAAGAAAAAGGTTCCATACACCCATATCCGATTTCGTCAGTGACCTGGTCAGTACCAGCACGCTGCATATACCAAACATCAGCACAGCCATCTTCTGCATGCCGCTGTAGATGCCTGATTTGAGCCAGTAGGTGTATTTTGGTTCACTCATTAGTTGGCAGTTAATTTAATCAGTTAGTAGCCGGTTTTAGTGTAGGTCGTTCCAGGCTGTACAACCACCAGGCGCCTGCGCGCATCGCCAGTTGATATAGCAATATGGGAATGACTACTGCAAAAAGCAGGCATATGACCAGTATGGCTGGTAACCAGGTTATATGTAATATTTTAACAAGACACATACGCACCGCGGATGCCACCAATACATGTGATACATAAATGTACAGGGAGTGAAAACCCACTACCCGTAAAGTTTTTACGCTGTTGTAACGCTGCAGTAAAAAAGAGATGTTGATCATGAACGCACAGCCACTTAATGCAATCAATGCAAAAAGAAGGGGTTGATGCTCTTCCACAAATAGGTTGTCTTTTACCGCGAGATTTGTTTGGAGAAAATAAAACTGCCCTATTACAAAAAGAGGCAGCAGCCCTGCAAACAATTTCCAGGAACTGAATTTCTGAAAGTTGCTACTGTCGAGAATTTTATCTGATACCAATTCGCCTAGTGCAAAGAATACATAATAGTGGCAGATATCATACACAAATCCCAGGTCAATATGTTTGACAGAAATATAACTGGAAAAGAAGTACAACACGGTTCCCAACAGCAACTGATGCCATACCTTAAAGCGCAATTGCTCCCGGGTAACGATATATAAAACGGTAACGTTAAATAAGGCATACAGGTACCAGAACTGATCTATACGTCGCGGAAAAACGAAAACATATCCATAGTCAGCGATGCTGCGGTTGGCATTCACATAGCCTCCCAGCAGGATTTGTATAGAGATTTGCAGAAAGGACCACAGCAGGTAAGGATATAAGAGAATGCTTACCTTGTTAAGGATCAAACCTTTCATTTTTCTTTTGGCCAGGCTTTTGGCAATGAAAACACCTGACAGAATAAAGAAAAGGGGCATCCGGAAGCTGTAAAAAATAATGTTGGCGTTTTCCAGCCAGCTGTATTGGGCAGCTTCCACACCTGATCTGGAAATCCCTTCAAAGATATGCCGGTACAACACCAGTATAATGGCGATGCCCCGCGCATAGTCTATCCATGCCAGTCTGTTCCCGGAAGAAGTATTTACCGACAAGGTGCTCATCAGATATTGATATTTTCAGATTCAACAAAATTCAGCACGGCACCGCTGAATTTTCCGTTCAGGCCAGTGAGGAAACTTATCGCTTCCCGGTCTGTTTGTTTCACACTGGATTTGGCAGAAGACACCATCACTACGGCATCTACATACTTCATCAGTTCTTTACTGTCGGATCTGTCGCTCAATGGAGCGCCTTCCAGTAAAATATAATCGTAGTCTTCGGCTATCTTTTTAAGATATTCCAACAGGTTATTCTGTTTAAGAATTTCTGCAGGTGTATATTCTCCACCTTCACAACCAATAATATCAACGTATGCGATATTAGTGGTGGTAATAGATTGCTTCAGTTGCTCCATGGAGAAATTTGTGGGTGTTTCATCGAACGCTTCCAGTATCGGCGCCGCTTCAAAATCCCGGGTAAGTGAATTGTGCGGGAAATGGGTATCGATGATCAGTACCTTTTTGCGGCTCAGACTTAAACTGTAGGCGAGGGCTTTAATAATGGTGGACTTACCTTCGCCCGCTCTGCTGCTGGTAAATAAGAATGTTTTTTTGTTGCTGTGCTCCATTTCGTAGCGCAGCTTTCTTAACAGTTCCCGGAAAGTGGTGTTCGTATTTTTCTTAGGCTGTTCTTCAGAAAAGATGCTTTCCAGGGGATTGTGTTTGATATTAATATGATTTACCACACCCAGTAATTTTACATCGGTTACCCGTTGGAAGTTAGACGGTGTTTTGATGGAAATATCCAGGTACTCGAAGAAGATGATGGCAATGCAGCAAAACACAAACATAGATACACCCGCCAGCGCAATGATGATGAGTCTTTTGGAAGGCTCTGGTTCTACTGCCGGTTGTCCGAACAATATCTGACGGAAGCTATCCATGGGTGCGATTTTGCTGTTGGTAGCAGCATCGTAGCGGGATTTAATGCCTTCGTATTCCTGTTGCGCGAGTTCTACTTCTTTTTGCAGGGCGAGGTTATTCGCGCTGCGGGAAGCTACAGCGCCAATGCTGCTGTTCAGCTGTTTGATTTTTTGCTGATAGGCTGCAATGTTTTGTTCAGAGCTTTTTATCTGTATTTCCAGGTCGCTCTTTTTCTGCAGCAGGTCTGCTTTGGAATTTCCGGTAGTACCGGTGGGAGCGGCAGATGACATTGATACGAGTTTATCTTTGTAGTCTGCTTTCAGTTTTTGGTATTTGTTAAACAGCTCTGTATTGTTAGCTCCCTTGTTTACGTATTCAGCATAGGTATCATTCATCTGTTTACGCAGGGAGGAGAGTTCGTTGTTGATAGCAGAAGAAGCTGCGRAGGACTGTGCGGAAGAACGTTCGTTGTCTGCCAGTCGCGCATTTACCTGTTGCAGGCCAAGTACGGCGCTGTTATAAATGCCTTTTTCATCTACCAGTCTGTTTTCAAAATTGCTGATCTGTTCCAGTTTGCTGGAGCTTTCCACAGATACGTCCATCGTACCCAGGGCTTTGATATTGGCAATTTTCTCATCCAGGTCTCTTTTCTTCTGGTCCACCAGTTTCTGCAGTGTTTCTATGTTCTGCACGGTTTGTTGATTCCGGGAAGATTCATAGTTACGCAGAAACTCTGTACATACCTGGTTCACGATGTAGGAGGAGAGTTCCGGATTTACGGAGCGATATTGTATATCAATAAAGTCAGTACGTTGTACACGGCCGGCGTATAATACATAGCGTAATGTTTCCAGGTCGTATTTGTATAATTTCAGCAACTCCTGAATTTTCCTTTCTTCTGGATCGTAGGAGCTGAGGAGCTTTTCTTCGTTGTATTTCTGGGTTAATACCTCGATGGCTTTTTTGCGGTCGAGGGTCCGATACACCTCACTTTTCTTATCTTCCGCGGTGAGCTGGCGATAAGGCTTATCGGGGTTTTGCAGGTCATGCAGCATGAGGTTGTAAGAAGTCATGCCCAACACCCGCGGAGATTTTAATGACTCGATGAGGTTATTAAACTTCGTGTCAATTTCGTAAATGTTGAAGCTTTCGTCTTTCAGTTTTACCTGGTCACTGTTGGTAAACCCGGTAGCAATTTGTGCTACTGATTTGTATAATTTCTCTTGTTGGCGGGTTAACAAAAATGCCGCCAGTACAGCTACTAATGAACTGATAATAATCAGCCACTTTCGTTTCATTAAGGAGTTAAATAAATAAATCAGATCCATATTGACGGATTCTTTAAAGTGTAAAATAATTTAATCTGAAAGACCCGAAAAAATCCGGTATTAACCGGATTTTTTCGGTAAATAACTCGTGCTACTTATATAGTCTTTCTCAATTCTTAATCAGTTTAACAGTTTTAATCAATTGTCCATCTTCAGTCACTTTCAGGAAGCAAGGGCCGGAAGGAATCTGGTTAGAACCTAAGTCGATCGTGAATCGCTGGCTACCGGTAGTCATGCCACCCAATACCTGGGTGTACAATATTCTGCCGTTGAGATCAGTTAAACTAACGATCAGGTTTTTGCTTGCTTTTCCTGCATTCTTCAGATCCAGTGTTACCTGGCGGGAGAATGGATTCGGATATACATTACTGATAGAAACTGCTGTTGCTGTTTGTGCAGATGACTTAGGCACCATGCCTGGGTTCTTCGCCATAATCAGGGAAGGGTCCAGTTGACTCAGCTGAGGCGTGTAAGACTGTATTACCAGGGCGCCTATGTAACCATAGATAGACGAACCACCTGCTGCAACAGTAATCACTGCCTGTCCGTTCTGGTCTGGCACGATGTCGTTGATCTGTACAGTTTGATTGGTATTATAAGATGCGTTCAGGGAAACAGTAGTACCATTAACGGTGTAGTTAGAGGTTCTGTCGCCTGATCCATCACGGCTGGCAAAGAATACGAAGTTGTATCTCATCGCCAGATTCAGTCCTTTGATGGTCAGTTCACCCGGAGTGGCCACATCACACCAGTAAGTACTGCTGATCACATTATCCGGATAGATACCAGAGTTGTTACCAGTATTCATACCGTATGGATTATCGCCGGTAAAGGCTTTGCTGATCACCATGGTTAAACCGGTGTTATCACCGTTGTCATCCATCAGGTTAGGGAATTGGAGACCCTGTGCCGGAGCGGAGTTGGTGTTGTTCCATGGAGCACCTGCCGGAGTGAACACGTTACAGTTAATATATACTGCATTTCTGAAAGTAGCGGCACTGGTAACGTTGCTGAAATCAGAGGATGCCGTGTCTTTCAATGCACGTACTTTATAATAGTAACGTGAATCCATTGTCAGACCATTATCCGTATAGGTGGTCACGTTATTGCCCACACTACCCAGCAGGGTGAAGGTGAGGTTGTCGCGTGATCTCCATATTTCAAAACCAGTTTCATTGTTGGAGTTATCCATCCATTTCAGCTGGATACTGGTTTTGGATTTAGCAGTAGCTACTGCGCTTCCCGGCGCGAGTGGTGCACCGTTATCCAGGTAGTATTGCAATACCAGTGAGTTGATATAACCATATGCTGCGCCAGTGGATTGTTTCACGGTGAAGTCAATCACACCGGTAGAATCTGCAGCCACACCATTGATCTGTACCGTGTTGGCGGTGTTGTTGGCAGCATTCAGGGTCACGGTATTGGTACCAACTGTGTAATCGGTATTCTTATTATCGTTGCCTTGTCTGCTACCAAAGAATACCAGGTTGTAGCGGTAGTTGGTTGGAAGACCTGATAAGCGGATTCTTCTCGCCGTAGCCTCACTGGTGTAGTAGTTGCTGGCAATAACGTTATCCGGATATACGCCGCTGTTATTTCCGGTAGTGGAACCTAATACAGTGGTACCTGTAAAGGCATCCAGCAGCTGGATTTTAATAGCGGTGGTGGTGCCGGCATCATCTTTCATATTGCTGATGGAAGCGGTAGCACCCGGATAAGAGTTGAAATTGTTCCATGGATTATCTGCAGGCAATGTCTGGTTGAAGTTGACATATACTGCGGTGATATTTTTATCACGAACGTAGATGTTGAATGTTCTGCTGCTGCTACCGCCGTTGTTGTCGTTAACAGTCACTTTCACGTTGCTGTATCTGCCTACATCACCGGCAGCAGGAGTGAGGCTGAGGGTACCAGTACCATCACCGTTATCTGTTAAACGAACAAATGATGGCAGGTTGCTGGCGCTCAGGGTAAGAATATCGCCCGGATCATCTGAAGCATGGAGATTCAGCGTCAGCGTTTGATTATTCTTGATTACCACATCTGCGATGCTATCCAGTTTCGGATTATTGTTACCGGTGATTACTTTAATGGTATCTGTGTAAGCAGAAGCACCATGTGAGTTAATCGCTCTTACTGCGTAGTAGTAAGTTTGGTTAGCGCGGGTAGAAGTATCTGTAAAGTTAACTGCGTTAGCATTTGTTGGCGCCGGGTTCAGTAAAGTGAATGGTCCTGCTGCCACGCCTGCACGGTATACTTCGTAGCCGGTTTCATTAAACGCTACATCTTTCCAGGTCAAAGTTACACCGCTGGTGCTGCTGGTTCCAGCCAGGTTGGTTGGACGTGCAGGTGGATTACCATCGTCGTAGTTTACCTGTACTACCATGGCATTCAGGTAAGCATATACGGAGCCGGTACCATTTTGCAGATCAATGCTGATTTCACCGTTGGCATCTGGTGTAACGTTGTTGATAGCAACTGTCTTCGTGGTGTTGGATGCTGTTTGCAGGGATACTGTTTTAGTACCAATGGTATAATTGGTCATTCTGTTATCCGTTACATCCCCGCGTGCACCGAAGAAGGTGAAGCTATAGTTGCTGGTGCTGTTTAAGCCATACAGTTTTAATGTTTGCTTGATGGTGTTGCTCCAGTAAGCAGTTTTCATCACGTTATCAGGGAACACACCGGAGTTGTTACCGGTAGTGGTACCATAATAGTTGGAACCGTTGCCCAGAGCCTGCCATGCACTTACGATCTTAATACCGATGGTAGTAGCCACGTTATTCTGATCTTTCAGATTCGGGAACAGGTCGTTCTGCACTGGTTGCTTATTGGTGCTATTCCATGGAGCAGATGGTGGATAAGAACCATCGGAGAAGTTCACATAGATAGAACGGTTAGGGTTTACATCGTTGACAGTGATCACGAATGTTTTGCTGTCAATGCCTCCGCGGTTATCGTCCGCAAAGAGGGTTACGGTGTATACGCCCGCGTCTATATACGTTGGACTCAGGTTGATATTGGCGCCGGTGGAGGTAGGTACAATCGTTGCGAAAGACKGCAATCCGCTGGCATACCATCTGATAGAGTCTCCGGTGTTATTATCAGAACCGGTTATGGTGATGGAGGAAGTAGTGTTTTCATTGATCGATACATTGGAAACACTACCCATTACCGGGCTGTAGTTGTCATTCACTGTTAAAGTGAAGGAAGTGCTGGTAACACCACTGTGCTGATCGGTGGAGGTAACGGTGATATTAGGATATACGCCCTGATCCGCATTTGTTGGATTAAATACCAGGGTAGCAGTACCTGGGCCGGTAACGGTGAAGCTACCGAATGTTGGTACGTTGGTAGCGGTCAGTGTTACTGCTTCGCCATCTGGATCAGTAGAGGTAATATTCAGCGCCAGCTGGGTACCATATCTTACGGAACGGTTCACCAGTGAATTAATTACCGGTGGTGTGTTCAGGGTAGAAATACCTGCGGTATTACTGTAAACGGAATTACCACCTTCATTTTTCGCGCGTACTTTGTAGTAGTATTTTACATTGGCAAACAAGGCAGAATCGCTGTAAGTTGCTTGTGCAGTGCTGTTAGCGCTGATGGTGGCCTGTAATTTGAAGTTGCTGGAATCGTTAATAGATCTGTATACTTCAAATGCCGTTTCGTTATTGGAATTATCATTCCAGGTCAATGCAATTTTATTGGCACTGAGCGCTGTTAATACCAGTGCAGTTGGTGCATTTGGCGCAGGAGGCATTGCCAGTGTAGTGGCACGCATCTTTGAATATCCAAAGGCGCTATCTGGTATAATCCTTTTGCTGATACCAGGACCCTGGTAGCTGGTAGTTAATGTTTGGCTACCGCCACCCTGGAAGTAGGTAACTGTAATTGGATAACGGCCGGCAGTCAGCGTTTTATTACCAGAACGTTCAGTGGTACCCTGCAGGTAGTTGTTATTTACTACAAGGTTACTTTCGCTGAAGTTGCCGATATACAGCTTGCTTCCATCATCAGATGCGGTATAGAAGGTATATGCCCCGGTAGTTGGAATATTGATATAGCCGGAGAATTTGATCGCATAGTTCGTTTCACGGTCTCTGACATCCAATGTTACATTGTCTGAAGTACCGGTACGAACAGGTTTCAGGGAATTGAAATCAGGCAGTCCGCTGATGTTGGACGGAACAGGATATACGCCATATTGCAATCCACCGCTTTCTGCAGGATTAAATCCGGAATCACCATACTTATTGATCGCTTTCAGGCGGTAGTAGTAGGTAGTTTGAGCTACCAGACCGCTGTCTAAGTAAGATGTTTTGTTAGCGGTAGTAGTGGTGATGATATCATACGGACCAGCAGGACTGGTAGCACGATATATTTCAAAGCCGGTTTCGTTATTGCTGCTGTCAGCCCAGGTAAGATTGATTTTATTATAAGACAAAGCAGTTACCTGGAAATTGCCTGGTGCTTTAGGAACCAGCACAGGAGATATGGTGGTATCCTGATAGAATGCCGCCGGAATCTGTTGTTGTGTAGTCACACCACTGGCGGTATTTTTCCAGGATACAGTCATAGATTGACCACCACCTGCCTGGAAGAATGCCATGGCAATCTGGTGCATACCTGCGGTGAGGTATACGGTGCCTTCTTTGTCCTGCGTGCCATGTAAGCCATCGTTATTAACGAGTGGTGTAGCAGCCGCATTGTATTTAGTATCTATCCACAGTTTACTACCGTCATCAGAATTAGTGAGGAAGGTATAGTTACCTGTAACCGGAATGCGGATATAACCTTCCCAAACAAAGCCATAATTGATATCCTGTGTTCTCACACTCAGATCCGGAATGGCGGAGGTACCAGTTAATAATGGGGTAAGCGTATTGAAGTCAGGCAGTGTACTCCAGCTACCGGTATAGTATCTGTAGTTCAGGCCATTGGCTTTCGCAACAGTGCTTACCTGGTTACTGCGTGGAGATAAGTTACCTGCTACGTCTCTGGCTTTTACCACAAAGGTATACAGGCTATCTTTATTCAGGTTGTAAGCAGTGAAGCTGGTTTCGCTGGCATCAATCGTGTAAGATTTCACGCCGTTGATGAACAGATCATATTTGTATACGCCTACATCATCTGTAGAAGGGTCCCAATCGAGAGACACAGAGGAATAGGTGGTACCTGTAATAGTAAGGTTACGTGGAGCAGTAGGTGGATTGGCGTCTACCTGTGTTTTCACATTGGCTTCATTGCTGAGTGCCGCAGCGCCATTGCCATTCACCGCTCTTAGTACATAAAAATATTTTGAATTAGGGGTTAAACCCTGATCGGTATAAGTAACCGCGTTGGCAGCAGTAATGTACACCAGGGTATAAGGTCCGCCTGCTGTAGCAGAACGATACACTTCATAGCCGGTTTCATTATAGGCTGGAGTTGGATTGTCTGTCCAGTCGAGCGTAATGCCTGTTTTGGAAATAGCGGTAGCCGTCAAACCGGAAGCAGGAGCAGGGGCGTTGGCGCCACTGGCTGAAACCACGGTGTATAAATCGGAGAATGCGCTGGAGCAGCCGAATTGTTCGGTTACTTTAGCGTGGTATTGTCCGGGCGTACCTGCATTCAATGTTTGTGCGGTACCTAAAGTAGTGGTGTCGCCTGCTTTCTGCCACAGATAAGAAGTGTAGCCGGCAGGAAGCGAAAGCGTTACATAATTTTTTCCATCAGCCGCCGGAATAACATTACTCATTAAACCGGAGATAGTGATCGGCGGTGTTTGTGTAGCTGATTTCAGTTTTACAACAACAGGTGTAGTGGAGTAAGGAGACCATACGCCGTTACGTTGTATCCTGGCATCATAGGTGCCAAATGCTGTTACTACCAGTTCATTGGTGTTAGCACCTGGAATGGTGATACCATCTTTTCTCCACTCGTATCCGTCGAAACCCGGTGTCAGTCCCAGTATGGCGTTAACTGAATCACCCGGACAAAATTCTGCACGGCCATTTCTTGGCCATGGATTGGATTTAAACTGACGATTCAGGAAAGGCCAGAAATCTGCTTCTGCCCAGGCATTGTCCCAGATACCGTGTCCTCCGTTTGGATACAATGTTTCTTTTACATTGGCGCCTGCAGCCTGTGCTGCGCCTACCACTGCAGCAGTGGTGTTAGGATGCGGATTGTTGTCCATACCTCCCTGGAAGATCCACATCGGTATGTACTTGAAAACATCTACCTGATCTTTGTAGGCAATAGAGCAACCGCTGATAGGGAGGAAGCCCGCTACTACCTTGGGATACCGGAACATGAACTCCCATGTTTCGGTGCCACCTGCAGAAAGACCATTTACAAAAATTCTGTTCTCATCGAGTTTGTTGCTCTGGATAAGGGTATCCAGTACTTGTTTAATAAAATCGTAATGTGGGTTACCAAAAAAACCAGTAGTACTCTGCGGTACGAGGATGAAACCATCGAAGTTTCCGTTATCAACAGCTGCGCAGAATTTGCCACCGCCGTGATACAGAGAAAATTCATTGTCATAGATGCCGCCGGATTCGCCTCTTCCATGCAGGAAGATCATGATGGGATACTTTTTTCCATCACTCACACCCTGTTGATAGGTTTTGGGAAATTTAAGCCGGAAGGGCATGCCACTCAGGTAGTAGCATTTGTAGGAATCCTTGTTGGGGAAGTTTACTTCATTGCGGACAGTTCTTACCCATTTGGCAATAGTGCCCCAGGCTGGAGTTGGCTTGGGGTTGTTGGGGTCGTAGGTCTCTACGGGATCGCCTGAATTAAACACCTGTGCTACAGCCGCGTGGCCGCAGACCAGGAGTAATAAAGTCAGACACAGTAAGTAAAGTTTACGCATATGGTAAGTGTTTCAGTTGTGAACTGTATTGATAACTTACCCAGCATAACGCGGCATAATGCAAAACACGCATGAAAATCTTGCCAACTCAATGCTGAGTGGCTTTTCGAAGGGAGACGGTTAAAAAAATGAGAGGTTTTAACGGAGGAACTGGTCGAGGAAATTATTCTTAAGAGCGTAAAGTTATATAAAAATAAATTCCTAACAAATATTTTTGATACATTCTTTCAGCCAGATCTTTCTTTCAGGCTGATAGCCACCTGCTTTTTCCGCGCTCCATGCAGGTAGTAACCAATTACAGTATATCTCACAAACCATTGATAAGTGATCAGTGAAATGGTCAATGGTATACCAACACAAAGCATAAATTTTGCAGGGCCCCAGATGTTCGTTCTACCGATCCATAACTCTACTGCGTTTACCAATGCTACATGCACCAGATACACCCAATAAGAAGCATCAGAGAGGTAACGGATCACCGGATTTTCTGCATTCACCCATCGCAGGAAAACGCCCAGCAGTCCTAATACCAGCGATATAACCACCACAGACATACCCACCTTCATAAGCGGTGTGTTGATGACTGCTTCATTGGGAAGATAGTTTGTGGAATACATCTCTTTATAAACATACCCGGCTACGCCACAGCCAATTAATATAAACAACAAACAATACTTCCGCAATAAAGGAAAGTACTCCGTCATGTGCTTATGCAGTAACCAACCGTAGTAAAAAAATAATCCGTAGTAGGAGATGAAAGCTGCGCTAGGCATCAATCCTGGCGCAAATTGAATAACGGCCGTATCAAATAGTAACAGGCTGAGAAAAGTAAGCAATACCAGCGCCGGCGGAATAAACGGTGGTTTAAATTCCAGCTGCACGAACCGGGAAAACGGACTTTTCTTTTTCAGATAAGGACCTGCCAGCTTGTACAACACGATACCGGCGATATAAAATAACAGCAGGTAATACAGGAACCACAGGTGCAGCGGCCCTCTCCAGATAAAAATATCTCTCACAAGCTGTACAAGATCAGGATTTGTAAAATGACTCCCCCCGTTGGATATACGATAATATACATCTGGTAAATAGGTGAGGGGCAGGATGGTAAACAAGCCGACAATGAACGGATAGAAGATCCGCTGAGTACGGTGTTTAATGAATGCCGCCTGGCCTATTCTGAAATATAGTAAGCGGAAAAAGAAGCCTGCAATCACGTAAAACAGTGGCATACGAAACACATGGATCGCAAAAAACAAGATGTCGTAGAAGCCATTGCTATACACCGGATCATGATAGAATCCATCAAACTTTCGTACCGTATACGCCATACAGGCATGCAGAATAACGCCGAGGAACATGGCCAGGGCTCTTAATGCATCCATACTGGATATACGGGTACTGTTATTTGATGGTGTTGTTGGCATGCTGGGGTACTTTTAATTATAATGAATTACTTATGCTCACCGCACGTTGTGCTTTATCCCATACGGCCGATTGTCGTTTGCGGATGTATCGGAAAAAGCCATGGTACAGGGCAATGTTCATATATACAAAATAGAACGGGACATAGCAGGGCTTAAATTTAATATTAACAAGCGCCAACAGAAATCCGGCCGCAGCGAGCGAATAAAATCCCAGCTGGGCGTACAGTAGCCAGGTATACCAGTCGCCGGCGTTCATCGCCACCAAGGCAATGTTGGCCAGCAGCGCTACCAGTAATGCCACCGGACACAGCGTCCATCTTAATACGCGATGAGAAATATACTGGAACGACAACAAGGGGTACTCGAATATATTCAGCAAAGGTTTCAGCATAACGATCGACTGGAATCCGCCTGCGCCAATGCGTACTTTGCGTTTATACTCATCCAGTAAAGAGGCAGAAGGGGATTCCAAAGCGTATGCGTCCGGCGCATAGGCAATACGATAGCCCCTCATATTAATGCCCAGTGAAATGATAAAGTCATCTAGTATGACATTACTTTCCACCGGCTGAAATAAATGGGTACGAATGGAAAACAATTCACCGGCTGCGCCTACTACACTATATAAAGCGGCATCCAGTTTTTTCAGCGTTGATTCATACTTCCAGTAAATGCCTTCTGTAGCAGCAGCGCCGTGTTCACTGGTAACGCGTACTTTCTTTTCACCTGCTACACCACCCGTTTGCGGATCGCAGTAGTGTTTGATAATATTGCTGATCGCTGCGCTGTTTAATAATGTATTGGCATCACAAAACACTACGATAGGAGTGATGACTTCCTTCATCGCCCTGTTGATAGCGGCTGTTTTACCTTTACGTGCGGGCTCGTGCATTAGCCTGATCCTGCGATATCTTTGCACTATATCAGGGGTGCCGTCGGCCGAACCATCTGTAATGAAAATGATGTCCAATTTGTTTTCCGGATAATCCAACGCCAGCGTATTCCAGATTTTTTCTTCAATAAAAGCCGCTTCATTATAAGCCGCTACAATTAAAGTAACACCTGGCAAATCGTCTTCTGCAACGGGTTCTGTCCGGTCTCTTCTGCGCCGGAAAGGCAACAGAACCCCCAGCAGCACACCATAACCAATGTAACTATATATAAGAAAGAAAAGGCTGCTAAAAAGAAATAGCTTTAGTGCAAACATGAATACCGGGGATTAGATTTCGCTGCCAAATTAATTAACAATTCTAATTCCATTTGTAAATCAGCGTACAGGAACCGGGGATATTTTATCATTCACTCTTGAAATCACAACTTTCACGAGGAATTCTATATCATTTGCAAATTTCAAAATATTACGAAATGATTGTTTATATACTTTTACACCGGATTGCGATACAAACCTGCTGAATCGGCGGTTTAGGAATACCCAAAAATTGAAACACGAATTATTTTTGTACTATTCAGGAATAATAGATACTTTTATCAGGAATTCTTTTCTGCAGCCAACTAGACCATCTCCTCTGAAATTCATTTAAGACCAATTTACCCGGAAGGAAAACCGCCACTGTAATTGCTTTGCGCATTTACATACCGGCAGATTTTATTTAACGGGAATCTCAGTAACCTTATCCTCCTGGAAGATCAAAAGATGATCATGCACCACTGATGCAGTGGTATGTATGGTCGCCAAATGAATCTTTTATTTTCTAAAACGGAGTTAAATGAAGAAGACAATTTTAGTAGTAGACGACAGCGCACCAATTAGGTATTTATTAGAGTCGATGCTTGGACAACGATACAAAGTGTATACCGCCACCGATGGCTTAACCGCTTGTATGTGGTTATCCGCCGGCAATGTACCGGATGTAATAGTAACAGATATCCAGATGCCCAACATGGACGGATTGGAACTGGCCCGAAACTTGTCATCCAATTTGCTGTATAGCGATATCCCTGTAGTATTATTAACAGGTATGCAAATGGGAGAGAATGTAGATCTATACCCCAATGTTGTACAGGTAATGAGCAAACCTTTTGACCCACCAAGATTGCTCGATGTAATAGAGAAACAATTAACCGTGTCACAAACCGTGATTGTTGCAGAGTAATGCAATGAAACCACTGTATACACTATATTTTGTTGTGTTAACATAAACCGAAAACACCATGATATCCAATCTACCTACACAAACTATGGAGGAGAAGAAGAGGAGAGGGGGAAAAGTGGTAGGCTTACCAGGCAGTACAACCAATTCGTTTGTACTTTGCATTGGAGATAGCAGTTTTATCAGCCGTGTCATTGACAAAACGGAGGAACGCATTTTCTTTGTAGAGAGTATTCAACTCGCAAAGAAAGTATTAAAGGAAAGGCTGAGATCAAAAGTAAAACCCGCATATATTATATGTAATATCAACGGGCAAACTTTTGACCTGATTGACTTCCGCCAGTTTCTTGCCGTGAATAAAGAGTTTGCGGAAGTACCCTTGTTTGTTTACACAGATTTTGTTACTGTGGAAGTTCGTTGGGAATTGCAGAAAACAGGTGGTATTGACGACCTGTTGACCGCTTCCATTACCCCATCCGTATTTGCTGAAAAGCTGAAAACAGCAGTAAGAATCAGACAGCTGATGAAGGCGTCAGAAGTGACCGTTGCAAAAAAGAACCCATCCATCGCACCAGGTTACTATATCAATCATTTTTTCAAACGTATGATAGATATAGCGGTAGCTGGTACTGCATTGTTATTACTCAGCCCGTTTTTTCTGGTGATAGCATTGCTCATTAAAATAGATTCCAAGGGTCCCATCTTTTATATATCACATCGGGCAGGTAACCGCTATAAAATTTTCAAATTTTATAAGTTCCGCACCATGGTTGCTGACGCGGATAAGCTGGTGAAACAAATGAGCCATCTTAACCAGTACGATGCCAACACAGCAGGTCCTGTATTCTTTAAAGTAAGTAATGATCCAAGAGTCACCAAGTTGGGCATGTTTTTAAGAAACACCAGCCTGGATGAAATGCCACAACTCCTCAATGTAATACTTGGACATATGTCGCTGGTAGGTAACCGCCCGCTGCCACTCTATGAGGCAGCTACGCTCACTACCGATGATTATGCCGGACGTTTCCTGGCGCCCGCCGGTATCACCGGACTGTGGCAGATCAAGAAACGCGGTAATAAAGATATGAGCGTAACGGAAAGAATTAACCTCGATATCAGCTATGCAGAAAAACACTCTGTATTATACGATATGTGGATATTGGCCAACACCCCGAATGCACTGATACAAAAAGACAACGTTTAGTTGTCGCACAACCGGATATACGAATATGAACAGCTTAGAAAATAAACGGGAATTACCACTGGTGTCAATTATAGCACTGAACTATAACCAAACCACAGTGACATGCGAATTCCTGGAATCAACAAAAACACTTACTTACCCGCACTTCGAAACCATTATTGTAGACAACGGATCTGCCGTTGATCCTACTGAGCAGATTAATGCAGGTAATTATCCTCACCTCAAACTCATCCTCAGCCCKGAAAATCTTGGATTCACCGGTGGCAACAACCTGGGCATGCAACATGCGAAAGGTGATTTCCTGTTTATCGTTAATAATGATACAGAAGTAACCCCTGATTTGCTGGAGCAGCTATTGGCGCCCTTTGCACAGGACGCTACTATCGGAGTAGTATGTCCTAAGATCCGCTTTTATCATAACCCGGAAGTGATCCAATACGCAGGCTTTCATCAGATGAACCTGCTGACCGGACGTACCTGGGCGGTAGGCAGTAAAGAAGTAGACAACGGACAACATAATACTTCCGGTCCTACCTGGTGCGCACACGGTGCCGCCATGATGGTGAAGAGAGAAGTGATAGAAAAGGTAGGCCGCTTTGCGGAGAAGTTTTTCATTTACTACGAAGAATCGGATTGGTCTGCACGCATCCTGAAAGCAGGCTATAAGATTTATTATAACGCCAATGGACTGATTTTTCATAAAGAGTCCATTACCATGGGAAAGGAGAGCGCGGTAAAAGTATATTATCATACCCGCAACCGTATTCTTTACATGCGGAGGAATACCAACAAATTACAGCTCACCACCTTTTTACTGTTTTTCAGTTTCCTCACTTTCCCTAAGTCGGTATGCAGATATGCGCTGAAAGGACAATTCGGCCATCTCAAATCCTTCCTGAGAGGAACGTTCTGGAATCTGACTACATCAAGTTATTCACCTGTATAAAAAACTAACATATGGCAACTATAAAATCACTCGTTACCGGCGGCGCCGGATTTATTGGATCTCACGTGGTAAAGCATTGTCTGGCGCTGGGGCATGAAGTGGTGGTATTGGACGACCTGAGCGGCGGTTTCGAAGATCATATTCCCGAAGGTGCGATCTTCGTACAGGGATCTGTTACAGATGAAGCCCTGGTAACAAGCTTGTTTGAAGAATACCGGTTTACTTATGTATATCACCTCGCCGCCTATGCTGCGGAAKGATTATCACATTTTATCCGCCGGTTTAATTATAATAATAACCTKATCGGTAGCATTAACCTGATCAACGAATCAGTGAAGCATAAAGTGAAATGTTTTGTGTTCACTTCTTCTATCGCAGTATATGGCGCAGGACAGCTGCCTATGCGGGAAGACATGGTGCCTAGCCCGGAAGATCCATATGGCGTGTCTAAATACGCGGTAGAACTGGATCTGCGTGCTGCTCATGAAATGTTTGGTTTGAATTACGTGGTGTTCCGTCCACATAACGTGTATGGTGAAAACCAGAACATCGGCGACAAGTACCGCAATGTAATCGGTATTTTCATGAACCAGATTATGCAGGGACAGCCGCTGACGATATTCGGTGACGGTGAACAAACCCGTGCATTCAGCTTTATTGATGATGTAGCTATTCCGATCGCCAAGAGTGTAAACACGCCGGAAGCCTACAACCAGGTATTTAATATTGGTGCGGATCGTCCGTATACGGTTAATGAGCTGGCGAAAGTAGTGGGTGCCTGCTTTGGTGTTACACCTCAGATCAATTACCTGCAGGCAAGAAACGAGGTAATGCATGCTTACTCCGATCATAGCAAAGCACACAGTGTATTTGGTGAAGGGGCTGGTGTCAGCCTGGAGCAAGGTATTGAGCGCATGGCTGCCTGGGCGAAAGTGGTAGGTGCAAGAAAAAGCAAGGAATTCGAAAATATTGAAATCTACGAAAAGCTGCCGCAGGGTTGGGAAAGAAAGCCAGCTGCCGCTACTACAACTACCGCGTAATGGGAAGTTCCGGAAAAATAAAAGTGCTGCAGGCCATCCGGCAAGGGTTGGTAGGTGGCGGGGAATCTCATGTGCTGAGTCTCGTCGCTGCGCTCGATAAGGATCGCTTCGAACCGGTGGTGCTGTCGTTTACAGATGGCCCCATGATTACGCGACTAAAGGAAATGGGTATACGCCATTTTGTAATCCCCTCCCTGAAAGCATTTGATATTTCCTGCTGGATGCGGGTGAAGGCATTGATTGAAGAAGAAGAAATTGATATGGTGCATGCCCACGGCTCCCGCGCTGCCAGCAACCTTTTTCTGCCGACAAAGTTATCAGGTCGCCCGTTATTATATACGATTCATGGTTGGTCTTTTCACGAAGACCAGCCATATCTGCAAAAGCACCTGCGTATCTGGTCTGAGCGGTTGCTCACCAAAGGCGCACGTGCTAATATTTCTGTGTCGGCCTCCAATCGGGACACGGGAGTCCGGTATTTCCGGCATTTTAAATCTACTGTGATCAACAATGGAATTGACCTGCGCCGCTTTAATCCGGATCAGGTGCTGCCTGATATCAGAGCAGAGCTGGGTATTCCGGCGCATCATACGGTAGCCGGATATATAGCCAGAATCACCAAACAAAAGGACCCGCTGAATATGATCCGGGCATTCAGGCAGGTATTGGATACCACCCCGGATATGACTTTGCTGGTAGTGGGAGAAGGAGATATGAAAGATGAAATGGTGGCATTGGCCAACTCCCTGAACCTGCAGGAACGTATCATCTTTCAGCCTTTCCGCCAGGACATACCTGCACTGTTGCAGGCAATAGATATTTATTGTTTGCCTTCCCTGTGGGAAGGATTGCCGATTGGGCTGCTCGAAGCCATGGCCATGCGTAAAGCAGTGGTAGTGACCGCAGTAGATGGCTCCCGCGAAATTGTGGAGCATAGAGAAAACGGCCTGATTGTAACAGCAGAAAAGCCTGCAGAGCTGGCCGGAGCCTTGCTTACTTTACATATAGATGTACCATTACGCCAAAAATTACAACAACGTGCAGCCGATACCGTGGCCGGAAATTATTCCGTACAGGGCATGACACAACAGGTGGAAACGTTGTACCGCCAGATTTTGGCAACTAAAAATTAACCGGGTAATAGCATGAACAAAGAACCTTTAACATACGAATACGATCGGATAGCAGACCGGAAGCGATTGGATTTTATCAGTGACGCGGTGAGTCTGAAATCCAAAACAGCCGCCAGGGTGCTGGATGTAGGCTGTGGTAACGGCGTTATCAGTCGCCACCTGGGCCGGCTCGGCTTCAACGTGTTAGGCATAGATATCAGCGACCAAACTATTGCAAAGGCCAGGGAACTGAATACCCTGCCCAATGTGCGGTTTGATGTGCTGAGTGCAGAGCAGCTGGTAGCTCAGGGAGATACCTTCGATGTCATTGTTTGCAGTGAAGTGCTGGAGCATTTGCAGCATCCTTCTTCTTTGCTGGAGGTGTTGTATCAATCGCTGAAGGAAGACGGTATCCTGGTAGTGACCGTTCCCAACGGAACAGGCCCCAGGGAATTGCTGGTAACCAGACCCGTATTGAAAATGCGGGCGCAGAATAACTGGCTGTGGAAACTGGTGGTGAAAGTGAAAAAAGGGATGGGGTATAGTGGCACCACTGTTCAATCGGCCGCCGATAACCTGGATCATATCCAGTTTTTTAAAAAGTCAGACCTGGAGCAATTGTCTGCTGACAATAAATTCCGGATTGTACGTTTCGGGAAAGCGAATTTTATAGAAGATGTTTTTCCGTTCTCCTTCGTAGCAAAACGGGTAAGAGCATTGCAATGGCTGGACTGTAAAGTTGCCGATGCGTTACCCTACCGCTTTACAGGTGGTTTCTTTTCAGTTTGGGAAAAAGTCAGATAATTATGGTGACCATTTTATTATGCTTGTTAGGCGCCTTTCAGCTATTGTTGGCTGCCTACCTGTTGCAACCTTTTTTCCTGTTGCTGATCTACGGGATCAAAAAAACATTTTTCAAAGGTAGCACCAGCCCGGTGAGCAGCCCTGATAACCAATCCTTTTCTTTTGCGGTGATTGTAACCGCGCATAAAAATCTCCAGCTGGTACCACCACTGGTGGATTCTGTATTGAAGCAAACCTATTCCAACTTCAAGGTATATGTAGTAGCGGATAATTGCGCCGACACTACTATGGATTTTGATCATGCGCAGGTCCGCATGTTAAGACCAGCTACGCCGCTGAATGCCAAGATCCGCTCTATTGATTATGCCATTAATCATTTTGATGCACCGCATGATGTACTCATCATTTTAGATGCGGACAACCTGTTACACCCCGGGTACCTGGCTACCCTGAACCGGTATTTTAATAAAGGATTTCGCGCGGTGCAAACCAATATGCTGGCAAAGAACATGGATAGTACCTATGCCCGGCTGGATGCTGCCGGCAACTACTTCAGTAATTTCATTGACCGCCGTATGCGCATGGAACTGGGATTGTCTGCCAACATCTGGGGACTGGGTATTGCCATAGAAACGGCGTTATATAAAGAAGTGATTTACGAACACTTCTTTGGCGGCTTTGATAAAAAGATTCAGGCAGATATTATTAAGCTGATTCCTCGGTTGGCCTATGCGGAAGATGCCATTGTATACGATGAAAAAATCGATAACGGCGATGCACTCGAAACACAGCGTACCCGTTGGATCAATGCTTATTTCAAATACTTTAAATACGGATGGGATGTGCTGACCACCGGTGTTAAGCGGAGAGACTTCAATCTCTTCTTCTTTGGCTGGAACTTGTTGCGTCCTCCTTTGTTCCTGCAGGTGTTATTGGCGATGGCGATGGTAGTGGTGAGCTATTTTATTTCACCATGGGCCAGCCTGGCATGGCTGGGGATACTGGTGATTTTCCCGCTTTCTTTCCTGGCCATTGTGGCGGTGATGAGTGAGGATAGCCAGGTAGTAAAGGCGTTGTTGTATCTTCCGTTTTTCTTTTTGAGACAGATAAAGGCACTATTGCATATCGGTAAAGCCAATAAGGCATTCCTTCAAACCGAGAATAACAAAGTGATTTACATTGAGGATATTGTCAAATCAGGTATTCCTAACAAATAATTAAAATATCAAATGTATTAGACAGGAGTCCTGCTTCCTTTCCGGGAAGCGGGACTTTTTGTTTAATTACTTATATTACAGCAAAAGCAAGACTATGTCGGAAACAGTAGAAATCAGGAAGTTAACAGTAGAAGATTACATGGACCTGAAAGAGTCCATGGTATCTGCGTACGCGGATATGGCGGGGAGTTACTGGAGAGAGCCTACTATCAGGCGGTTGATATCCTTATTCCCTGACGGACAGATAGCCGTTACCGTTAATGACAAAGTAGTAGGCTGCGCGCTGTCGATCATTGTAGATTACAGCAAGTTTGGTGATAATCATACGTATGAACAAATTACCGGCTATTATACTTTCAGTACACATGACCCTAAGGGGGATGTATTATATGGGATCGAAGTATTTGTGCATCCTGACTACCGTGGCAAGCGGTTGGCCCGCCGCCTGTATGATGCCCGGAAGAACCTTTGTGAACAACTGAACCTCGAGKGGATTGTGGCAGGTGGCCGCATTCCCAACTACGAAAAGTTCGCTGATAAAATGTCGCCAAGGGAATACATTGAGAAAGTGCAGGACCGGGAAATCTATGATCCTACTCTCACTTTCCAGTTCTCCAATGATTTTACGGTGAAGAAGATCCTGAAGAATTACCTGCCCAATGATGAGGCTTCCAAGGGCTTTGCCACGTTACTGCAATGGTTCAACATCTATTATGAAGAAGATCAGGACACTATCCGGTATAACAAGTCCACTGTGCGTATTGGATTGGTGCAGTGGCAGATGCGTGACTATGGTAGCCTGGACGGGTTTCTGCAGCAGGTAGAGTTCTTTATTGATGCGGTGAGCGATTACGGTTCCGACTTCGTAGTGTTTCCGGAATTGTTTAATTCGCCGCTGATGAGCGAATTTAATCAGATGGACCCTGCCGGCGCCATCCGGGGACTGGCTAAATACACAGATCGGCTCAGAGAGGTTTTTCAGCAGCATGCCGTTGCCTACAATGTAAATATCATTTCCGGCAGTATGCCCATCGTCATTGATGAAGTGTTGTATAACATTTCGTATCTCTGTCGCCGGGATGGTACCTATGAGCAGTACATCAAGATACATCCCACGCCGGGGGAGGTATCAGCCTGGGGTATCAAAGGAGGCAATGAAATAAAAGTATTCGATACCGACTGCGGAAAGATAGGCATACAGATCTGCTACGATGTAGAGTTTCCCGAGCCTACCCGCATTCTGGCGCAACAGGGCATGAAGATATTGTTCGTTCCTTTTATGACCGATACCCAGCATGCGTATAACCGTGTACGTTTCTGTGCGCAGGCACGGGCCGTAGAAAATGAGTGTTATGTTGCCATTGCGGGTTGTATTGGGAACTTACCTAAAGTAAATAATATGGATTTGCAATATGCACAATCCTGTGTATTTACGCCGTCCGATTTTGCCTTCCCGGTAACTGGTATCAAGGCCGAGTCAACCCCCAATACAGAGATGGTGGTGATTGCGGATGYGGACCTGGTTTTACTGAAAGAATTACATGCTTTTGGCAGCGTGCAAACGCTAAAGGATATACGAAATGACCTGTACGAAGTGGTGCGGAAAAAATAGCCGGAAGAGTAATTTATTTATTTTTAATTTACTGATTACTAAGTTATTATTAAGCTTATTATTAAGATTAGTTTAACTGAAAGATGACAAACAGCAACGCTTTAAGAAAGTAAGCAGTTGGATCAGTTCGCTATTGTTGGAAGTAATACTATAAATAACATCTCACAAAATGTTTATAATCAATAAAATAGATTAATTACAAAAGATGAATAACAAGATCAATTTAGCCCTGCAAATCATCCCTTCTGTGCCCTCAGAACAGGTGTATGCAGTAGTGGACGAAGCCATCGCGGTTATCAAAGATTCAGGTGTAAAATACAGGGTATGCCCTTTCGAAACAGTGATGGAAGGAACCTATGAAGAACTGATGGAAGTAGTGCGTAAAACCCAGGAAGTATGTTTTAAAGCCGGCGCCTCCCAGTTATTGGTGTATATAAAAATGCAGATAAGAAAAGACAGCGATGTGACCATGGAAGAAAAAACCGGGAAGTATGACACTATGTAATTAATTAAAAATATTTATCTTACGAGTCGAACAAAAGGAGAGCAATTTATGAGATATGCAGCCCCGTTAGATGACAATTCAAAATTGATCACTCACCTGGTTATTATTCTTACCCTGGTTTTTATATGCAGACAGATTACTGATGTTTCTCATGACGCTACTGCCACTACCATGCTTTTATTCATCCTGGTACCAGTGATACTGGTAGCCTGGAGTTTAAGCCCCCGGTATTATATTATCACGGGAACGGCTATACTAATCAAGCGTCCGCTGTTTAGTATCACTATTGAAATGTCAGAGATATTAAGGCTAAAAAGTATCACGGAAGAAGACCTGGGCAGCAGCTCCCGGATGTTAGGATTGGGCGGCGTATTTGGCTACCTGGGTACCTATCGTTCCAGCGAAATAGGAAAGTACCAGCGCTGGTGCACCAACCGGGAAAACCTGGTGCTCATAGAATCCGCTCACCAAAAATGGTTGATCAGTCCTTCCGAAGCAGACGATTTTGTGAAGAAGATAAACCAGATTATTAATGTTGCTCACATCTCACAAGATTAATATTTATCGTCTTTAAAAAATATAGATCCGGTCAGTGATTACTGTACCGGATCTTTCATTTTACCCCCCTTTCGCATTGTCAATTTTCGGCGTATATTTAGTTGACTAACTTGTTTTTAAACCAAAATCTAACGCCATGAAGTCATTCTACACTATGACACTGGTGGGCGCTTTCCTCTTTTTACCCTTTTTGCTGCTCGCTCAGAATCACACTATTACAGGCAAGGTTGTTACCGCAGGCACTACGGAAGGTATTCCGGGAGTATCTGTCCAGGTAAAAGGCCATGCTACGGGCACAGTGACGGGAGGAGATGGCACTTACCACCTTCAGGTAGCGGATGCCAATGCGACCCTCATCTTTACATCCGTAGGCTTTATTTCACAGGAAATGCCCCTGAAAGGCCGCACCAACATCGATATCCAGCTCCAGGTAGATAATCACAACCTGGAACAGGTAGTAGTGACGGCCATGGGTATTAAGAAAGAAAAACGCGCACTCGGTTATGCCGTACAGGAAGTAAGTGGGACAGACCTGATGCAGTCCAAACAATCGAATGTGGTGAATGCTCTCCAGGGAAAAGCAGCCGGTGTGCAGATTTCCAGCGGCGGTGGCGCCCCCGGACAAGGCTCCCGCATCATCATCAGGGGCATCACCTCGGCAGATTCGAGGCGTGATAATCAGCCGTTGTTTGTGATAGATGGGATGATTATGGATAACTCCAGCAGTGTTAACGGAGACCAGAACAGCAATCTCAGCACCAGTTCAGAAACCAGAGGGATGAGCAACGGCGCGGCTGACCTCAATCCCGACGACATTGAAAGTATCTCCGTCCTGCGAGGCGGCGCCGCTACGGCCCTGTATGGCTCCCGGGCCAGCACCGGCGCCATCATTATTACCACCAAATCCGGCAAAGCAGGGCGCATGAGAGTGAGCTTCAGCACCACCGCCGGTTTTGAAAGAGTAGGTAAAACACCGGACGTACAAAATACCTACAGTCAGGGTAATAATAGTATCTACGATAACCAAAGCTTCTGGCCTTCCTGGGGCCCCACTGTTGCAGATGCCCGTAAGATAGACTCCACTCACCCGGAACAGCTGTATGATAAATACCGGCAAGCTTACAATACTGGCAGCCAGTATCGCAATACATTGGGTATCACCGGTGGAACGGAGAAAGTCGTATATGCGGCCTCGTTATCCCAGTTCAATCAGAACGGTATTGTGCCTTTCAGCAACTATAAAAACTATTCCGCCAAAGTAAGCGGTAGTGCAGAGGTAAGCAGTAAGTTTAAAATGGGCGTATCCCTTAATTATATTAACTCCGGTGGTAACCGCGCTAATTTCGACCGCTATGGGGAGCAAATGATTTATTGGTCGCCACGCTGGAATATGCGCGACTATATTAAACCCGATGGTACCCAGCAAACTTATGGCGCCACCGATAATCCAATTTATACCCTTTATAGCAATCGATTCGAAGACAATGTAAACCGGATCATCGGAAGTGCGAACTTCACCTATAGCCCTTTCAAATGGTTAGATGTGCTCTATCGGGCAGGAGTGGATAACTATAGCAGTGGTATCACCCACGCGGCGCCCGGTCCCAAAGGGGTAGTAGGAGAAGTACCCAACACGGATAACTCCTTCGGATTTGTAGATGAATACGCCGTGAATAAAAGATCGCTTACCTCCAATCTGACCTTAGACTTTAAGAATAACATCAGTTCAAAGTTATCTTCTGATCTTAAAGTCGGTCATGAGATATATTCCAGGAAACTGAAGCGGATCTCTACAGAAGGCGATACCCTCGATATTCCTGATCTGCTGATTCTGCAGAATGCCAAGAAGGTGCTGACCTCGCAATACCTGGAGAACTATTATATCATGGGCCTGTACGCCGACTGGACCCTTTCCTGGGACAGATGGTTATACCTCGATCTGACCGGAAGAACAGATATCAGCTCCTCGCTGCCTAAAGGCAACCGGTCTTTCTTTTACCCATCCGCCAGTTTGTCTTATTTATTTACAGATCATTTTAAAATCCCGGAAAACATTTTGTCGTACGGTAAAATCCGCGTGTCTTGGGCCCGGATTGGTAAAGACACAGAGCCTTATAGTACCAGCTCTGGCTACATTCCACTGGTGGATGGTCCCATCGGCGGTTCGGCTATTGGCTGGACCCGCGCCGACCAGCTGGGGGACCCGCACCTGAAACCGGAGTTTACCAATACCTTTGAAACAGGAGCGGAGTTACGGTTTCTGCATAACCGTTTAGGCGTTGACGTGACATGGTACACCGCTAAAAGTACGAAGTTGCTGATTCCGGTGAAGGTATCTAATGCTACCGGTTATGAAGACTACATCACCAATGCAGGATCTATCCGGAACACCGGGATAGAGGTATCGCTGAACGCCACTCCAGTGAAAACGAAAAACTTTAGCTGGGATGTACGGGTTAATTTCTCTTCCAACCGTAACGAAGTAGTCAGCCTGGGCAAGGGATTGAATGAGGTATTGATTGGCACCCAGTTTGGGTATGCTGGTTCTACTGCCGCTATGAAATATATAGTAGGTTATCCGGCCGGCGCCATCTTTGGAACCAGCTACCAACGCTACTATGGCAGCGATAAGGAAGATCCGCTGAAGATTGATTACAGTAAACCGGTAGTGATCGGGCAAACCGGCAGCAGCRCTGGCTTCCCATTGATAAACAGTTCACAGAAGTACCTGGGCAATTCACAACCTAAATGGATTGGTAGTATTTTCAACACCTTTAATTATGGTCCGTTTACGTTGTCGTTCCTGATTGATACCCGGCAAGGGGTGAAAAAATACAATCAGCTGGCCAACTTTATGTCGGCATTCGGGGAATCAGCAATAACCGGCAACAGGGCAGATCAGGTAACATTCCCTGGTGTGCTGGCAGATGGCACACCGAATACCCAGAAGGTATATTTGCAGCAGGGCAAAGGACCTGATGGTCGTAACTATGGCGCAGGCTTCTATCGTAACGTATACCGCGGGGTAACAGAAAATTTTGTGGARGATGCTGCCTGGGTGAGATTGCGTAATATCAGCTTCACTTATCAGTTGCCGGCTTCTCTGCTCAGTGCCACCCACCTGATTTCCGGCGCCAGCATTACCCTTACCGGTAATAACCTTTGGCTGCATACTAAATACAGTGGCTTTGATCCGGAGTCCAGCTCCAGTCCCTCCGGCAGCAACGTGGATGCCTTCGCCGGATTCACGTATCCGACTACACGAAGTTTCCTGGCAACCCTTCAAGTTACTTTCTAAAACGGCTGATTATGAAAAAATTACTCTCCATATTGTTATATACCGCTGCATCGGCAATACTGTTTACAGCCTGCGAAAAATCGCTTGATATCAACAACAACCCGAACCAGGCCACTACACCGCCGCTGAATGGGTTACTGGTGTCTGCTACCTATCATACGGCTATTAACGTGTACCAGGTCAGTAACATCACCTCTTACGTGGTACAATACCTCGCTTCACCCAATGCAGATGGGGCAACAGATACCTATCAATCCACCGACTACAGCGCCACCTGGAAACTGCTGTATCATAATATGACCGATATCCATGACCTGATAGAGCAGGCAGGCAAGGTGGGAGCGGCCCGCCACATAGGCGCCGGCAAAGTAATGATGGCCCTCAACCTGGAAATGCTGAACGACCTGTGGGGAAGTGTGCCTTACTCCAGTGCATTTAATGCTAACATCATCCAACCACCTTATACGGCCGATGATAGCGTGTATACTTACTGTCTCACTTTACTGACCGAGGGCATTGCACAACTGGAAGCTACTGACACCAAATATGAACTGGATGGCACCAAAGACCTGCTCTTCGGCGGTAATACCAGCGCCTGGATTAAAACGGCGTATGCGGTCAGGGCCCGTTTACTCAATCATCTCTCTAAAAAAACTACCTACGATGCCACCGCTATTTTGGCGGCATTGGACCATGCGTACACCACTAATGCAGACGATGCGCAGATGCTGCAGTTTCAGTCGCTCAGTCCCTGGAACCAGGCGGCTGTCAACAATACCAATAACAGCCTGGATGGCTGGCTCAGTGCTCATTTTGTAGACGCGTTGAACGGAAAAACCTATGGTGTATTTGATCCGCGCCTGCCGCTGATAACCGATACGACTAAGTTTGGGGACTATAGGGGCACCATTAACGGTGCGGGACGCATAGGGTCCGGAACCAATAAGGAAGAATGTTACCTGTCGCTTAAAGGATTTTATTCAAAGCCTGGTGCACCTTTACTGGTGGCCACTTACGCAGAATGCCGCTTTATCGCCGCAGAAGCAGCTTTCCGGCAGGGCGATAAAAAGAAAGCTTATGGCGCCTACATCGACGGCATCACCGCTAACATGGATAAAATAGGCGTGGATACTGCCAAACGGAATGCTTACCTACGCAATCCCGTGGTGGGCGTGGGAGAAGGAGCCATTACCCTGGATCTTATTTTGAAAGAAAAATACGCCGCACAGTTCCTGCATCCTGATACCTGGAACGATGCCCGCCGGTATGATTATAAGTATAAAAACTTCAATCTGCCGGAAAACGCCAAGCTGACCACGTTTATCAGGCGCCTGGCTTATCCGGACACCGAGAAAAGCCGTAATGGAGCCAATATGCCGGTAGTGCAACTGACCGATCATATCTGGTGGGACCAATAAGTATTCATCTTCATAAAAAATGGCTGACGGGATATCCGCCAGCCATTTTTGTTATAAAACAATGATGTAATTAATTAGTGAAAGAAGAAATACCCCAGCAAAATAGCGCAGAGCATTCCGAAGAAATCKGCTATCAGGCCCGCTGCCAGGGCATACCGGGTTTGTTTGATATTAACGGACCCAAAGTATACCGCCAGTACGTAGAAGGTCGTTTCTGTAGTACCCTGGATGATGCTGGCCAGCTTGCCCACAAAGGAATCTACTCCATGTGTTTTCAGGATATCCACCATCAGGGCACGGGCGCCACCACCACTCAGCGGCTTCATAAAGGCTACCGGTAACGCCGGTACGAAATCAGTATTGAGCCCCATTTTACCAACGAGGTATCCGATGGCATTGGTCACATAGTCCAGGCACCCTGTGGTACGGAATACGCTGATGGCTACCAGCATCCCCACCAGGTAAGGAATAATCCGCACAGATACCTGGAATCCTTCTTTGGCGCCTTCAATAAAAGCGTCATATACATTTATCTTTTTTACCATGCCTGCAATGAGGAAAGTAACAATAATCACGAAGATCACGGCGCCGCCAAGAGAGGCGGTTTTAGGCCCAATTTCCGCTGCCGGTAGGCTATTCACCCAAAACCAAAGCAAGGCCATAATACCCGCGAAAATGCCCATAGCAATTAATACAGTCAGCTTAAAGAGATTAATTTTTTGGAAGATGGATACGGTCACCATACCCATAATAAACGCCATAAACGTAGATATGACCGTAGGGATGAAGATATCCGCGGGATTGGCTGCGCCTGCTGCCAGCCGGATGGCAATCACCGAGGTCGGAATCAGCACCATGCCAGCGGTGTTCAGCACCAGAAACATGATTTGCGGATTGCTGGCCTCTTCCGGTTTAGGGTTAATTTCCTGCAATTCCTTCATGGCTTTGAGTCCCATAGGGGTGGCGGCATTGTCGAGCCCCAGCAGGGTAGCTGAAAAGTTCATCATCATAGACCCCATGGCCGGATGCCCCTTGGGTACATCAGGGAACAGCTTGGAGAAAAAGGGATTCACCAGCCGGGAAAAGCGGTTAATCATGCCGGCTACCTCGCCAATACGCATGATACCCAGCCATAGCGTCATAATCCCCGCCAGGCCCAGTGAAATTTCTGCGCCGGTTTTAGCGCTGGCAAACATGCCATTCATAATGTCGCCGAATACCGATGCGTCCTGTAAAACTACCGACTTGAAAACTGCTACAACGAATGCAATAAGAAAAAATCCCAGCCATACGTAGTTTAATGCCATTAGATTATTGGTTTATTCAATCAACAAATAAACTAAAATAAACCTATCTTTGCGCAAATTTTAAAAAATGGCTTTGCAAGTTGGAATTGTAGGATTGCCGAATGTAGGAAAATCGACTTTATTTAATGCGGTGAGCAACAGCGCTAAGGCGCAGGCCAGTAACTACCGCTTCTGTACGATAGAACCGAACGTAGGACAGGTAGATGTGCCCGACGAACGTATGTATAAACTGGAAGAGCTGGTAAAACCAGAACGCGTGGTGCCTACAACCATCGAGTTCGTGGATATTGCCGGTCTCGTTAAAGGCGCCAGTAAAGGAGAAGGTCTCGGAAATAAATTCCTGGCTAACATCCGTGAGGTAGATGCTATCGTACACGTGATCCGCTGCTTCGAAGATGAAAACATTCTTCGCGAAGAAGGCGAAATCAACCCCGTAAGCGATAAGGAAATCATTGACACCGAGTTACAGTTGAAAGATCTCGACAGCGTGGAACGTAAAGTAGCCCGCACCGAGAAAATGGCGAAAACCGGCGGCGATCCTAAAGCGAAAATAGAATTTGAAGTACTGAAAAGATGCCAGGAACACCTGGAAAAAGGACGCAATATCCGCGAACTGGGCCTCGACAAAGAGGAACGCGTAGCCATTGCCGACCTGTTCCTCCTCACCGAAAAACCCGTGTTATACGTGGCTAACGTAGATGAGGCGTCTTTACATACAGGTAATAAATATTCTGAAGCCCTGCAGGAAGCAGTGAAAGCAGAACGTGCTACTGTCATCGTGATGAACAACACCATTGAAGCACAGATCTCCGAAATGGAAGAGCCAGCTGATAAGGAACTGTTCCTCGGTGAATACGGTCTGACAGAACCAGGTCTGAACCGCCTGATCCGCTCTGCCTACAACCTGCTGGAACTGATCACCTACTTCACTGCCGGCGTGCAGGAAGTACGTGCCTGGACCATCCACAAAGGCTGGAAAGCACCACAGGCGGCCAGCGTGATCCATACCGATTTCGAGAAAGGATTTATCAAGGCAGAAGTAATTGCTTATGATGACTACGTGAAATACGGTTCCGAAGCAGCAGCCCGCGATAACGGCCGCTTGCGTATTGAAGGAAAAGAATATGTGGTAGCTGATGGAGATGTAATGCATTTCCGCTTCAACGTGTAAAATATTCGTTTAAAGATGATAACAGCGAAAGGGCCGGAGTACATCCGGCCCTTTCTTATTTTACCCCACTAACGGTTACGTATATATACTTATTTATCCACGTTTTTATATTCAGGACTTTGTTTTTGTAAATCTTTTATTAGCTTAGCCCACTATTATTATTGTAGCACATGCGAATAGTCAAAAACGTAAAACTCTTTTTCCGTGAAGGAAACTCGGATAAGACGTATGAAATTGACCTTTGTGAAGTTGGCCCGGACCAGTATCTTGTTAATTTCCGATATGGAAAAAGATTTGGAAACCTGAAGGATGGAACCAAAACCGTTAACCCGGTAGCTCTTCCCGCCGCCACTACCATATTCGACGCCCTTGAAAAGGAGAAGCGAAGCAAAGGATATCTTGGAGAACAGGAAGCAACACAGGACTTATCATTTGTTCCGGTAGATACTACTGCCGTGGAAAATGTTAAGCACCGCGCTATTCTACGACGTCTACAGGACGCCATAGAAGGAAAATCTTCCTATAAAACCAGCTGGAATACTCCCCGCGTTATCTGGCGGGCAGGGGAAGAGAAGCTGAAAGAGGCCGTACCTTACCTGATTAAGCTGGTAGAAAAAGGAGACGCGTTGCAACGCTATAACGCCTTATGGGCATTGGGTAAATGCGCCGATCCTGCCGCTATTCCGGCACTTCGTTCTTATGCAGACAACAGCTCCTGGAAACTCAACGTCCGGATGCTGGCTGCCAACGGACTGTTGCTGGTATTGCCGCCGGAAGAACGGACAACGCATATACAATCCTATCTTCAACGGCTACCCGAAATTTTCCAGACCACCATTGCCACCAATGATGTGGGAGCGCTGTTCCAGCTCTTGCAGGAAAGAATAGTGAACCAGCAACAACCGAATTATGATGTACTGGAAGAACTATTCCTGGTAGCATATGAAAATGCCACCGTGAAACAGGCCATGATTGCCTTGTTACATCAGTTGCCATTCAGACCTTCCTACTTCCAGCATATCCGCCATATTTTCAAACAGGCTGAACTCCGCGACGATCAGGGCATTGTTGCCATCCTGGCCGCGAGATTTGAAAGGGAAGCCGCCATGTTTGTCAATCCCGGCAGTTACTTCAATTACGATGACGAAAAGGTAGCTGGAAAAGTTTACGTTCCTGAACTGCAGGAAACGATGCAGCCAGATAAAGAACTTCGTCGCCCTACGAGCAGACTGTCGTATTCCAATAAAACACGGGCTTACCTCCATCGTCGCGTAATGCGTCACCTGCAACAGTTCGGCGACACCAGCGACACGCAGTACGTACGCCTGGCCACCGCATTGCTGCTGCAATACGAAGAAGGAAGAGATGCTACCAAAGAATACCAGGTGCGCGATTATGCCTGGGAGAATGGTCGCTATGTAACCACCTACCGGCAGTTTCCGGCTAACTCCCGCGCCGTATTCCTGAATTATATATTACGTGGCAACGCCGCCAATCTCATACTACTGCCCCGTGGCAACGAATGGATGTTCAAAAAAGAGGACAGCACCGCTGCCTCCGGTCAGAATAAACCCGTACTGGGCGCCAATCCGGATGCCACTAAAAATCAGGATAAAAATGGACTGCTGAGGAAATTATTCGGCTGGCTGGGTGGAACAGAGAAAAACCTCACCACTGCCGCAGTGCCGCCAGAATACCAACCAGAGAAGGCGCCCGAAGTAGTAAGTGATGTACCTCACCTGAATCTATGGCAACAGTTGCCACAGGCATTCGTCCAATTGCTGATATCTGCACGGATGGAAGTGGTACATATTTTTGCCATGGAGCAGCTGAAACAACATCCCGACTATGTGTCCCTGAAAGCGAAGATGGATGAAAAAGTGATTGCCGGTTTACTGTCAAATCCTTTCAGCATCCCTTCCATGTTCGGACTGGAACTGGCGAAGGAAAGATACAATCCGGCCAATCCGGAACTGGGCCTGTTCTATGTGCTGATTAAAAGTCCGCTGGAACTGGCAAGGGTACAGGGTTTGCAATGGATCAGCGAGCATGAAGCCCTTTGCTTTGGCGATGCGGACTTCCTCATGCAGCTCATCTTCTCGCCTTACCAGGAAGTACGCAACTTTGTACGCAAACAGTTGAAGCCTGCGCACCTGCCGCTGGACAAAGCCAGGGTACTGGCTTCCAAGGCTATCAGTGGTTTACTTGCCCTGAAAACAGCTACGGAAGCAGGGAACGTAAACCTGAATGATGGCTGTGATATCATTGAAACCTTCTGTAAAGAAGCCCTCACGGAAACGGGTATACCAGTAATAGAAGACCTGCTGAAAAGCCCGGTGGCAGCCTGTCATGCTTTTGCTGCGCGCCTGCTGCTGCTCAAACAGGGTCATTTTAATTATACTGAAATATCAGATGGTCTGGTGAATAACCTACTGGCCAATAGCTTCCAACCGGTAAGAGAAGCTGGTGTGAAAGTGCTGACCGCCATGGGGACCACTGAATTGCTGGCCCGGCCAGAACTTGTACTTCAAATTATATTAAATACGTACACGGATGTACGAAACGGTATTCGTCCGCTGATCCATCAACTGGTAGAACAGGATCACCGCCTGGCGGTGTACCTTGTTAATGAGTTGGTACCACGGCTGATGCGTAAGGAAACCGCGGAAGGTATGCATGCGGATATCGCTGCTATTCTCGGTAATGAACTGGTAAATTATTTACAGGATGTAGATACCGACACTGCATTACGCCTGCTGTATTCCAATTATCGCGCAGCACAGGAATTCGGGTTGATCGTACTCAACAAATACATTCCGGCATCCGCATTATCGTTGAAACAAGTGATCGCCGCCGGTAGCCATGAATTGCTCGCCGTGAGAGAATGGTGCTGGCAGTTCTACTATACCAACATAGAACGCATCCGCTACGAACGCGATGCAGCTATCGGTTTACTGGATGCGAAATGGGAGGATAGCCGGCGCAGTGCCATGGAGTTTTTCCGTACACAGTTTAGTGAAAACGACTGGAGTCCTGAAACATTGGTAGCCGTTGCGGATAGCGTAAGGTCAGATATCCAGACCTTCGGCCGGGAACTGCTGATGCGCTTCTTCCGCGAAGAAGATGGCACCAGCTATCTCCTGAAACTGAGTCAGCATCCCAGCGAATCCATGCAGTTATTTGCGACCAATTACCTGGAGCGCTACGCCGCAGGTAACCTGGATTATCTGCAGCAACTGGAACCATATTTCCGGATCGTGTTAAGCCGGGTCAATAAAGCCCGTGTTGCGAAAGAAAGGATTTTTGGATTCCTGGAGAAAGAAGCCTTGAAATCAGCAGATGCCGCTACTTACATCGGACATATCATTGCGCATATTTCCGCTACCGTAGCCATTGGAGATAAAGCCCGCTGTATTGATATTATGTATCGCATACAGCAGCAGTTCACCATTGATCTGCCTATCCATATAGTGCCAACAGCGATAAGAGTATCTTAAAAAGTAATCCATTTTATGTTATTCAATTATAGATACAGTGGTAATTCTCAGGTGTACAGCAATGCTACTTCTGCCGGCATTTCCTTTGCACCGGACACCCACCGTGACCCGACTTTCTTTGTAGGGAAGCTGCACAAAAAAATAGCTTTCCGTGAAGCCATATCCGCCCTGCATGATGTAGTGGTGTCTGATTTGCGCTTTAAACCCAAAGATAAAACCGCTTATAAAGAATGGGCTGCCCAGCAGGAATCACTCTGGCTGGCGGAGTACATGAATCAATACGACGAGAAAGCTGCTGATGCGCGAATAGAAGCGGTCAGAGAAGAGCTGAAGGATATTGCGGTAGAGAAGGACAAAGTGATGGGACCTTTTTATAAAGCCCGGAAACAGTATTTCGACTTTCTATACCAGAAAGATCGCGACGCCTGGTTTGTGCTGGACCCCGTGATTACCGTACATCCGGATGAAATGTTCTTTGAATGTTTCAGCCAGGATGAATCTACTTACGGAAAACTAAGTGCCAGCTATAACGTATTCAAAGAGGTCAATGAATTTGAATGTGGTACTACCAACATCGATTATTCTGCGGCTTTGTATAATGAGTTCCAGAAGATCCGGGATTATAAAGAAACAGATTTTAAGATAGATCCGGGTGGCTTCCAGGTGCAAACTTCCCAGGAAGAATTATATCATGAGGTAAAGATTGATTTACCAGATAGCTGGGTGAGAGGATTTTTGCAGGTGAGTTCAGCGATGACATTACCCGCAGCCAGCTTCGATCTGCATCCGATGGATGTATATAATTTCTGTTCCTGGTTACGCCGGTTCAAAGAAAAAAATGGCCCGCGGTCTATCCGTTTTATTCTGGAACCAGGTAAACCAGTACGCGCCGTATTTGAACCCTGGAACCATGAAATCGTATGTGCGAGATCGTTATACACCGGTCCGCAGCGCCGGGAAATACGGATCTGGGGTAGGAGAAGGATGTTGATCCTGGAAAGACTGATCCCGATTGCCCGCAAATTTACGGTACATCTTACCGGTAATGGGTTGCCATCTTTCTATGTGGCAGATCTGGGTGATATGCAGTTTACACTGGGATTAAGTGGCTGGACTACCAACGACTGGTCACGCGCCGGACAATTTGATCTCATGGCGCCGAGAGCAGCAGTAGATGATGCCGCCAAGATCAAAGTAATGAATGACCTGAAAACACGTTGGATGGCGAAACCAGCCACCATTGCCAGTGCTACCGGTTTGGACAAGGCAACGGTGTTAGGCGCTCTGGGCATTTATACACAGGCGGGTAAAGTGATCTATGACCTGCATACAGGGCTGTATCGCTTGCGGGAACTGAGCCGGGAGCCATTGCCGCTGGATCAGTTGCGCTTCTCCAATCCACAGGAAGAATCCGCCAACAAATATATTAAAGAAGGGAAGGTAAGCGTAACGGAAACAGACGTTCCTKGCGTTGGATTACAACTAAAAGGAAATGTACAGTTAACACAGCGTGTATACCATCCCGTTATTACCATAGATGGAGATGAAAGATTAAGTGAAGGACATTGTGATTGTAGCTTTTTTGGTACGAATAAATTATACAAAGGGCCTTGCGAACACATGCTGGCACTGCGTATAGCGCATTCGGAAAGTAAAGCGGTGAAATAATTTTTTAGGGAGATATTTTATTTTCCGAAAATTATTTCTACCTTGCTGACTCGTTAATAACAAAGATCTTTGTAAAGAGGAATTGATTGCACTTGCGCCCGAAAAGGGACGAATGATGTTTCGTCATTCAGGTTTATTGACTATACATGCTTCACTAAATGCAATCTTTACTTTGGGAGGGGCCTACCATACGCATATTTCCGGTAGTAGCCCCGAGGGCTGAAATATACGTATGGTAGGCCCCTCCCTGGAGTTGATTGATTTAGTCAATGGTTCGCACGAAGGCCTTTCCTCTTTACAGAATTTTGTTTCTTCCCACTCAGCAAGGCTACACTGCCAGTCACCTTTCACCACCATCATTGTATTTTATTATTAAGCTTTTTGGGCGATTGTATGCCAATAGCAGCATGCTGTTGAGTCATATAGTTCCCCTTCAGAAAAAATGAATAAATACCAAAATATTTATCATGTCTTTAACCCGTCAACAGCTCTACGATCAAATACGTGCTTCCTCTAAAGAGGAATATATACTGGAAGAAATGTCCCGCCTGGGGTTCTGGCCTAATAATGTGGGACAGCCTACACCTGCGGTAACATTGATTCGTAAGGAGGGAGAGTTGCATCGTCAGCTGAATGAGCTCCTGGCTGAAAAGCAAAAATATCGCAACAAACGCAAGATGCTGGAAGACATGCGCAAAGACCGCATGGCCAAAGCAAAACTCAAGCGCGTAGAAACTAAAAAACGCAGAGAAGAAGAGCGGGCGAAACGCGCGGCAGAATGGGCCGTTGCTAAAAATCTGCAAATCGTATATCTGGGTGAAGACGTATCCGCCGGACTCAACAAAGTAACACCAGATGCCGCACAACTCGCAAAATTTGGTTTACCGGTATTGTCAGATGCGGTGGCATTAGCCAACGCAATGGATATTACCATTGGAAAACTGCGCTATCTGTCGTTTAGCCGGAAAGTAGGGCACCATACCCACTATCAGCGTTTTCTGGTGCCAAAAAAATCAGGCGGTACCCGCGTGATTTCTGCACCCATGCCACAGCTGAAAGCCGCGCAACACTGGATATTGGAGAACATCCTGTATAAAATAAAAAACAACGATGCCGCACACGGCTTCGTTCCGGGAAAATCTATCGTGACCAATGCTACGCCACATATAGGCCAGGATATTGTGATCAATCTTGATCTGAAAGATTTCTTCCCATCTGTAGCCTACAAAAGAGTAAAAGGACTTTTCTGTAAACTGGGTTATGCCGAACAGGTAGCTACGATATTGGGCCTCATTTGCACCGAGCCGGAAGTAGATGAAGTACTGATGGATGGCCGCAAATATTACGTTGCCAAAACAGAAAGACACCTTCCTCAAGGGGCGCCTACCAGTCCGGCTATCACCAACCTGATCTGCTATAAGCTGGATCAGCGTTTCGCAGGACTGGCAAATAAATACGGTTACGCCTACACGCGATATGCAGATGATATGACTTTCTCCGCAAAAGGAGATGTGGCAGATAAAGCAGGACAACTGCTCCGCGCCATTAAAATGTTTGTGAAAGAAGAAGGGTTTACCCTGCATCCGGAGAAACTGAAAGTTATGCGTCGCGGCGACAAACAAGAAGTAACCGGCATTGTGGTAAATGAAAAGCTGAGCCTTGATCGTACTACGTTGCGTAGATTTCGTGCGCTGCTGCATCAGATAGGACATACCGGTTTATCCGGTAAATCCTGGGGCAAAGGAAAGAACATTATCAGCAGCATGGAAGGCTATGCCAATTTCGTATACATGGTGAAGCCTGATCTGGGAACGAAGCTGAAAGCCTCCCTGACAGCATTACTGCAAAGAGAGGATATCAAAGCGGAAGCCCGTAGTATCTGGACTGGTGAGCAATTACCAGCTACACCCAGTGTTACAGGTGTTCATATCAATACTGCCCAACCCGTTGCACCGGCAGCTAACGTGCCTCCTGCAAATCCATCCACAGATAAACCCGCCACACCAGATAAACCCTGGTGGGATGTGTTGTAGCGGTTGGCCTGATCAGCGTACAAGACAATTGGTTTTTATATAAAAAGAGCCTTGCGTATTTATCTTTCTAAACACAATTGTTTAGAAGAATAAATGCACAAGGCTTTTGATATTTTAACGCGCTACACTTCCCTGAAAGCCACTGGCACAAGGCTTACACGGCGCCTGATGCTTCACATAGCAAAGGCCTTGCGTATGTATCTTCCTAAATATTTTTACTTAGGAAAATAACCCGCAAGGCCTTTGTTATTTTGTATTATCTGCTAAAAGAAAGCTATTACAAATTATATCCTAATGAAACATAATACTGCGATCCGATAGTAGGGTTACCCCATGATTGAATATATTTTTTATTCAACAGGTTCACCGCACCCAGTTTCACCGTAGTTTTAGCTTTCGGGAAAAATTTGCTCACCATCGCATCCAGCGTACCAAATGATGGCATTTCGCTGAGTCCTGCTACGTTTACAGCAGGTCCAACAAACGCAGATTGCCATACGAAGGAGTCCTGCCATTTCCATAAAACGTTCACCGCAAAATTTGAATTGGCAATGTTGCGATTGCCTACATTCAGGCTGTAACGAACTTTTGGTGTATTGTACATGGCGAGGAAAGTACCCAGATCCTTTTGATTGGTCAACTCATTGTAGGATACATTACCACCAGCCGTGAAATTCAGTGGCAGGCTGTAATCCAGTCCCAGTGCCCAACCCCATGAATGTACGGTTTGTTGTGCACTCACTGGAATAGAGAAAATATTACGCTTGGTAGGGTCAATTTTATCAGGTTGTACCAGTACCTGTGTACCATTCATGTGTTTAAAGTCATTTTTATAGATGTAGGCATCTATTAATAACTGCTTCGCGATGACCGCTTTGTAACCCAGTTCATATGCCTGGATTTGTTCAGGTAAGAACTCATTGAAGGTATACTGTTTGGGAGCGCCCGCCTGTACAGATTGCAGTGAAAATACCGGACCTGTATTCAAGCCATAACGTTCAATCATAAACGGTAAACCACCAATCAGGTGAGCCTGTGGCGTAACGAGATCAATGTATTGATCCTGGTTATGCGGAATACGGAAACCGGTTTGATAAGAAACGCGGATATTCTGTGTTTGCAGGAAGGTGTATACGGCTGACAAACGAGGACTGAACTGACCTTTGAAGTTCATGTTCTTGTCGTAACGTATAGAACCTGTCAGTTTCAGATGATCATTGATCAGTTTCTTCATTATCTGCACATAGCCGCCATATTCGTTGATACGGAATTCATTGCCGTTGTTATCCAGGGCAAAAAGTGTTTTCTCTGAATTGAGGGCATAGCGGCGATAGTTACCACCGACGAGGATTTCGGCGAAGGGTATCAGCTTATGGAAGTTGTACATGAATTCAGCCTGATACAGGTTAGTTTTATCTGTAAACTTCGCACCTACGCCAGAGGAGTCTCCTGGGATGGCTTTGTTTTTTACTTTGTCAGCAGCAGCATCAAAAGCAGCGGTACCGGGTATTAAGCGGCCTTCGTCTGCCTTGGTTCTGGCAGCCGTGTTAAAGGCGCCGCGATTACCGTTCACTGCATTCTGGGCGGCTGCAAGTGCAGCTGCCGGGGAGGCTCCTCCCTGTAATGCAGCACCGTATGCCTGTGCAAAGGTGCCAATGGAAGCGCCGGCATAAGTTTGAAAATAGTCGCCATACCATTTCTGACTGGTTTTCCATGCTTCATTAATACCGGAAGCCAGCGTACCGCCGGCATAGCTATCGCCGGATCTTTCCTGTGTAGTATATAATCTTACATAGAAGTCAGGGCTCTTTAATTCTACTTTATATTGGCCCATATTGAAGTTCTTCAGGGAGTAACGATCAGCCCCGGTGTATACGGTAGTACCGGCGCCATAACTACCCTGGATCAACGCTTCCAGGTTTTCATTAATCTTATAATGCAGGGCGCCATTCAATTTCAGATTCTTAGTGGTATAATCAACCACATCTGATTCGTTATAACCGGTACGGGTAATACTGCTGTTGGCTGCACCCGGAATGGCAGCTGCAAAAATCTGCGCAGGTGTTACCAGCCCATGTAACAGGCCAGATACCTGACTTAATTGTTTGGAGAAGTCGGAATTAGGATTGGCCGCCTGTGCGGCAAAGGTATTATACATGTTTACGGTATTTTCGTCACCATAAACATTCACACCATTATATCCTTCATTATTCGCGCGGGTGCCGTCGGCCAGCGTATGCCCGTTAGCAAGGCTCTGGTCGCGGTGATCATACGCCTGCCAGTCTTTCGCCTGCAGGTAGCCTACGTTTAATTTAAATGCCCATTTGTTATTAAAGGCATGTGCATACCGCACTGCTACATCATAATAGCCGGTAGTAGCACTGGTGCGACCGTTATCATTCAAAAAGCCGGTCTTTACCTGAGCGCTGACGCCCTGGTATTGAAAAGGGTTTTTGCTGGTCATCAGCACAATACCATTGAGGGCGTTCGGACCATAGAGGGCAGAAGCAGCGCCGGGAATCAACTCTACGTTGTCAAGGTCCAGTTCGGGAATACCCACCATGTTGCCTACGGCAAAGTTGAGGCCGGGAGCCTGGTTGTCCATACCATCATTCAGTTGTAACACGCGGGTATTACCATTGCTGTTGAACCCACGGGTGTTCACTGATTTGAAAGTTAAGCTCTGGGTGCTCATTTCCACACCTTTCAGGTTGCCGATGGCATCATAAAAGGAGGGGGCCGGAGAAGCTCTGATGGCGCGCGCATCCAGCTTTTCGATAGATACAGGTGATTGCAGGATGCTTTCCTGTACACGGCTGGCGGCTACCACCACTTCCTGGCCGAGGATTTCGGTGGTACTGAGTTCTACTGATACGTTGTCTGTAGCAGCACTGACTTGTCTCTCTTCAGTTTTGTAACCTACATACGAAAATACAAGCGTTAGCGGGAAAGCGTGCGTGGTTTTAAGAGTAAACGTTCCGCTACTGCCTGTAATAGTACCAGCAGTAGCGCCTTTGACACTAACAGTTACACCGGGGAGTACATGGCCATTGCCTTTTTCATGGACAACGCCACTAATACTCGTAGATGTTTGGGCTGAAATTACCTGGGTTAGGGATAATAAAAGCACCAGAACGCCCCATAGGGCTTTGATAGAAATGCTTTTCATACGCAGTGGATTAATACTTTAGATTTGGTCTTAATTTAAATATACCGAAAAAAAACTGCTTTGGACATTTTGGGAGATGGGATTAAAATAAAAAAGCAGCGGAACTGTCCGCTGCTTTTCTCTTCTTCGTATCTGATTGGGATACAAGCTTTATTTAGCCATCCATTCCCGGAGGATGCGACCTATTTTTTCAAATTCTATCAGGAAACCATCATGGCCATACGTAGAATCTATTTCATGATAAGTTGCCTGTGGGAGGTGGGCAGCCATGAACTGCTGTTCTTCCGGCGGACATAAAATATCGCTGCTGATGCCTATCAGCAGTGTTGGCTGCTGAATATGAGATAGGGTAGCGGTAATATTTTCGTGGCGACCACGTGCGATGTTGTGGCTGTCCATCGCTTTGGTGAGCAGCCAGTAGGTTTGCGCATTGAAGCGTTTCACCAGTTTATCGCCCTGGTAGTTGATATAGGAAGAAGCCCGGAAATGATCGGTTTTCTCTTTGTCTTCATCTGATTGCGCTTTTACAAAAGTCTGGTAATTGCGATAGGTGAGCATACCAATCGCCCTGGCAGCCTTGAGCCCTTTTGAACCAGCATGGTGAATGTCGTCCTGCCAGGTGGTATCCGCTTCTATGGCCAGTCGCTGTGCCGTATGTATCGCAATACCCCAGGCGCTTTCGGCAGCGCCGGTACATAACAGGAATAAACGGTCAATGAGAGAAGGTTCTGTCAGCGACCACTCCAGCGCCTGATAGCCACCCATAGAGCCACCTATCAATAAATGGATACGTGGTATCTGCAAGTGCGCTCTCAATAATACATGCGCTTGTACCATATCCCGGATGGTAACCGCCGGAAAGCTTTGATACCAGGGCCTTCCGGTGTCAGGATTGGTGGTGTGCGGACCACTGCTGCCATAACAGGAACCAATAATATTGGCACATACAATGAAATGCTGCTCCGGATCTATCGGCTTGCCTGCGCCTATTAGGCCGGTCCACCAGTCAGCTACATCGCTGTTTGCGGTTAACGCATGACATACCCATACCACATTACTGCCATCGGCATTCATCGTTCCATACGTATGATACGCGATATGTAATCCTGGTAATACCTGACCGGACTCTAACCGGAATGCTGCTTGACTGTAAAATACCTTTGCCGACAATGCTTTTTTGAATTTGCGCAAAACTACAATATTGCCATTAAAAAATTAAGAATATACATCAAGGGATTTACAGGTAGTATCCTGCGTATGTTCATAATTTGTAATTCGTAATGGCCATGGATTTTTTTATCTTTGTTCAAGAAACGCATTAATTATGAAGATAGCATTACAAAGAGTAGACGACGGATTTAATATGGAGGCAGTAGATGAAAACGGCCACAAAGTACTGATGGACTCATCTCTGGAGAATGGCGGTAAGAATAACGGGGTACGACCTATGCAAATGGTCATCATGGGCCTCGGCGGTTGTTCTGCCATTGATGTGATGATGATCCTGAAGAAACAACGTCAGGAAGTAGAAGATTTCCGCATCGAAATTGAAGCAGAAAGAGAAAAAGGAAAAGAACCTTCTCTCTGGGAAACTGCTCACCTGATTTTCCATCTCAAAGGTAACATCGATCCCGATAAAGCTGCCCGTGCAGTGGAATTGTCCATGAACAAATACTGTTCTGTTGCAGAAACCCTGCGTCAGGGAAAAACAAAACTGACCTGGGAAGTGAAATTGAACGCTTAAACAGCTGTAATTACCATATCCATGAGCAAAGACAGAAATCAGTATCAACCGGATACCAATGCGGTAAGAATTCAAATACCCAGAACGGATCAGATGGAACACGCGTCACCAATGTTCCTGACATCCAGCTTTTGTTTTGATAATGCAGAGGAAATGCGCGCTACGTTCGCGGATGAAACTGACTTTAATATTTACAGCCGTTTCAGCAATCCCAACGTAGACGAATTTATACAAAAGATGTGCGCCCTCGAAGGCGGAGAAGCAGGTTATGCTACCTCCTCCGGCATGAGCGCTATCTTCGCCAGCTTCATGGCCCTGCTCAAAGCAGGCGACCATTTGCTGTCCGCCCGCTCTATCTTTGGCTCTACTCATACCGTGATCACGAAGTTCCTGCCTAAATGGGGCATTGAAACTTCCTATTTCGATATGACAGATCCCGCCGGTATCGAAGCCATGATTAAACCCAACACCCGGATGATCTTCGTGGAAACACCTTCCAACCCCGGACTGGAAATCATTGACCTCGAACTGCTGGCCAATATTGCCAACAAACATAATCTCATACTGAACGTAGACAACTGCTTTGCTACGCCGGTATTACAACGGCCTATCGCTGCCGGCGCCCATCTGGTAACACATTCCGCTACCAAGTGGATCGACGGACAAGGACGTGTACTCGGAGGCGTAGTAGTAGGTAAAAAAGAACTGATCAAGGAAATACATACTTTCTGCAGAAGTACCGGCCCTGCCATGTCTCCGTTTAATGCGTGGGTATTGAGCAAGAGCCTGGAAACGCTGTATGTGAGAATGGAACGCCATACAGAAAGCGCTCTCAAACTGGCGCAGGCACTGGAAAGCAATCCACACCTCTTGTCAGTGAAGTATCCTTTCCTGCCCAGCCATCCGCAATATGCTATTGCCAAAAAGCAAATGTCAGGTGGTGGCGGTATCGTTTGCTTCGAGCTGAAAGGAGGCCTGCAACAAGGCGTGAAATTTCTGGACGCGCTGGAGCTGCTGTCATTGACGGCTAATCTGGGCGACAGCCGCAGCATTGCTTCTCATCCTGCCAGCACTACACATGCTAAACTCAGCGATGCAGAAAGAGCTATTGCCGGTATCACCCCAGGATTGATCCGTATTTCAGTAGGACTGGAAAACATAAAGGATATTCTGGCAGATATTGAACAGGCACTGGAAAAAAGTAAATAAGCATACATCACGGAGCTGACGGAAAGGAATGCCTGTAAGGGTTATCCGGATCGTCAGCTCTTATTATAACCGCATAGCCGGACTATTGCGGATCACGGTACTTCGTCACCTGCTCCCAAGTTTTATTAAACCTGTATTACCTATACTGCACTTATGAAAAAGTTATTACTGTGGCTTATATTAACCGGAATTGGTCCATTGCTGACAACCGGTCAAACCAGATATAATCATAAGATCATTGCCGTGCTGCCGGTGAGAACAATGTTTGTAGATTACAACATGCTCGCTGATAGTAGTATGCAGGGGTTTCAACGAACAGAATTAACTTATGGCCTGCAACTACAGCAGGCACTTTACAACACTATTGTAAGTGATACCAATCGCTTACTGGTTGTAGTACAACCGTGGGAAGTGACAGATAGTATCCTGAAGCAGGCGGGTGTCGACTTACGGAAAATACCCTACATGGACATAGATGCCGTGGCAAAGATATTAAAAGTAGATGCCTGTATTGTCACAACAGTACGCCGCAAATCCAGGAAGGGCAGCAACGTAGGACCTACTACGGGAGCAGCTTTAGGGGTTACGCCGGTAGCGGCAGCGGCTATAGGCATTGCCGGCGCTGCAGCCGCCCAGGAAGGCAGCCGTATGATTAAGAGTGATAGCAAATTGTTTTCGTATGAGCTGGTGGACGGAAAGTCTGGTAACACCATTTGGTCTTCTTCAGATGTAATTACCTTTAAAGACCTGACATTGTATAAAGATGGTCTTGTTTGCTCGCCTAATATTTTTGCACGGTTTAAAAAACGTTTTCCCTATTGCGATTAGCCCTGATATTTATTGCATTTTTCTGCTTATATTAGAAAGATGAAATCCTTTGCACATTTTATCCTGATCCTCATTGTGGCTTATATAGCCGGTATGGTATTACCCTGGTGGAGTGTAGCACTCGTTGCTTTCCTCGTTACCCTGCTGATGCCTTTATCTCCCGCAAAATCTTTTTTCAGTGCTTTCCTTAGCATTTTTGTGCTGTGGATGATGCTGGCGTTTTATATGGACGTAAGAAACGATCACATATTGGCTAACAGAATGAGTGAGATGATTTTGAAAGTGCGCAGCGCTCCATTAATGGGAGTAGTAAGTGCGTTTCTGGGCGCATTGGTAGCCGGTTTTGGTGCCATTACCGCAGCCTTCCTGAGGGTGGCTAAAAAGCCTGCCTGATGCTACTTATCATGGCTGTTAAACTTCTGATAAAACAGCTTACCATTTAACACGGTAAGCTGCACGCCATTATTTTTGGGACTTATGATGAAACAGCTGTTTACCCTGGTTTGTATTTTTATCTCCGGTTATTGTCAGGCGAATGTGATCAAAGGCCGGGTGACGGATGAGAAAGATCAACCACTACCTTTTGCAACCGTCTTTATTAAAGGAACCACTACCGGGACCACCACTAATGCTGCGGGACAATATCAGCTTGACTTACCTCCCGGAAACTACACGATTATTTGCCAGTACATCGGATTCCGCAAAACGGAATTGCCGGTTAACGTGAACGCACCTACGCAAACGCTCGACTTTCGTCTGCAGCCAGTTAATATGCAGATCCGTGAAGTAGTGGTGAAGGCAAATGGCGAGGACCCTGCTTATGCCATCATCCGGCAGGCCATTAAAAAAAGACATTTCTATCAGCAGCAGGTAAAGGAATACACCTGTATGTCCTACATCAAAGGCACCGTTGGCATGAACAACGTGCCAGGGAGATTCATGGGGCAAAAGGTAGATAAGGATGACATGGGCGTAGACAGCGCCGGCAAAGGCATGATGTTCCTTTCCGAATCAATGACTAAAATATCTGCCCGTCAACCCGATCAGATAAAACTGGAAGTCATCTCTTCCCGTAAAAGTGGCGGCGGATTCGGTTTAAGCTTCCCCGCCATTATCAGTTTTTACGATAATAATGTGGCAGCTGTCGTCACCCAAATGGGACCACGTGGCTATATTTCTCCTATCGCAGAAAATGCCCTGGCTTACTATAAATATCAACTGGAAGGCACGTTTATAGAAGATGGGAAAACAGTCAACAGAATTAAAGTAATTCCCCGCCGTAAACAGGAGCCCCTGTTCTCCGGAACCATCTTTATTACTGACAACGACTGGCGCATTCATAGCACCGATTTAATCCTCACCAGCGAATACCAGCTGGAACTCATGGACACCCTGGAGATCCGCCAAACGCATGTACCGGTAACGGCAGACGTATGGCGTGTAAAAGACCAGGTGATGCGCTTTGCCTTCAATAAATTTGGCTTCGGCATGGGTGGTAATTTTGTGAATGTTTACTCCGACTATAACGTACATCCCAATTTACCAGCGAAATTCTTCGACAACATTTTCCTGAAATATGATACCGCTTTCGATAAGCAGCAACATGCTTATTGGGATAGCATCCGCCCGGTACCATTGGAGCCGGATGAGGTGAATGACTATCATCAGAAAGATAGCGCCGCCCAGGCAGCGCGTGACTCTGCGTCATCCCCCCATTACCTGGACTCGCTGCAACGAAAACAGAAAGGCGTGAAGCTGATGAGTATATTATGGAGCGGCGTAAGACACAAATATTATTTCCGCCGCGACAGTGCCGTTCAGTCGCATTCACTGTACATAAAAGGCCTGGCAAAATCGTTGAAATATAATACGGTAGAAGGGCTTGCCCTGGCGTTGGAACCAGAGGTGACACTGAATACCGGCAATGAAAGTGCATTAAGCATTGCACCCCGCATCCGCTACGGATTAAGCAATACTCACCTTAACGCCTATACGGAATTTACGTTTGTCAACGAGAGCCGCATCCGCAAAAAATATGGCCGCAACACCTGGACACTGGCAGGAGGGAAGCGCATCTCCCAGTTCAACAAAGAAAATCCCATTGATAATATCGCGAATGAGTTCTATACCCTGTTCCTGAAAGAAAACTACATGAAGTTGTATGAAAACTGGTTCGGGAATCTTCGCTACAGTCGTGTTTTTCAAACCAACGACCGCTTGTCTGTAGGGGTGAATTATGAAAGCAGAATGCCTGTAGAGAATACCACCGACTTTGTTTTCTTTAAGAACGACAGGAAGGCCTTTACACCCAATCATCCATACGAACTGGCCAACGTGCCTTTTGAAAAGCATCAGGCGCTGGTGGTGGACATGAGCTTTACTTTTCAGCCCGGGCAACAGTTTGTGGAATTACCAGACCGCAAAATTCCGTTCGGCTCTAAATATCCGACGTTCGTAGTGGGCTACACCAAAGGAATTCCCAATATCGGTAACAGTGTGGTTGATTTCGACAAATGGAATTTCTCTGTGAAAGATAATATGAATTTTAAACTACTGGGTGAATTCCGCTACCATATTGGGGTAGGAGGATTCCTTAACAGTCATAATGTGCAGATTCCCGATTACCAGCATTTCAATGGTAACCAAACGTTCTACAATATCCAATACCTGAATAGTTTCCAGCTGGCGCCGTATTACCGGTACAGTACTACTGCGGCATTTTATACAACAGCCAATGTGGAACACCACTTCAACGGTTTACTAACTAATAAAATCCCATTGTTCAATAAGCTGAAATGGAACCTGGTGGCAGGCGCCAATGCTTTTTATGTAAATGGAGATAATAATTATGTAGAAGTATTCGGGGGACTGGAAAACATCTTTAAAATGATCCGCGTGGACGTAGTGGCTGGTTATCAGAGCCAGGAAAATACCCGTATAGGCGTGCGCGTAGGATTTGGCGGTATATTAGGCAACATTGTTAAATTCAAGACCGACTAATAACGATGCCGGGGATTTCCTTACCAGCCGTGGTCGCGAAATCCCCGTATCTCCATACGCACATGCGCCATTAAAACTTCACGGATTTCTTTCTGCTGCTTTTCAGTTCTTTCTTTTCGTCAAAGAAATAAGCCAGTAATCTGTAGATCCAGATACCAACAACTGCATAAATAAAGTAAGTAATGTAAATACTCATAACATAACATTTTCGGGTTAAACAATATTGCTTCTCTAAAACTAATTTCCAAAAAGGGTGCCAATCGGGGTTGTAACGTACATGCAAATTTATATACAATAATTATCAAATAGTTATAAAATCAAAAATATTTTTTTTTAGATAAATGAACCTTTGGTTGATAAATTACGTTAGTAAGATAAGTATATTTGGACTGGCGCTGTGCACATTTTACTCACATGTACGTGCCAAATGATCCTTGTTTTTTGAATCATCGATATGAGAAAATTAGCCCTTTACGCGCTGCTGGCAGGAATTATCCTGGCCGCTGCCGCCTACATCACGGAATGGAACGATCTGCCAKGTGCAGTAGAATTAAGAACCCCAGGTTTTATCGGTTATATCTTCATTATCAGCGCAATAGCCTGGTTTTCTTTACAAGTATTATACGACTGGGGTAAAGAAGCCGACTCCTATCATTACTGATATTCGGGCGTTTTTGCTACCTTTGCGCACTGATTAGCTGCTTTTTATGAAGAAGAAGCACTGATTGAATTTTGTTCACAACGCAAGTGTCCTTAAAATTCACGCGAAATTATGGCATTACACAACAGAGTATCTGCCGCCGAGTTGAAACAACGGCTGGCAAAAGAAACATTTAAACGCGTTACTATTTCTTTCTACCAGTACGCGAAAATTCCCGACCCACAAGCATTCCGGGATCAGTTATACGCGGATCTCTTTAAGCTCGACACATTCGGACGTATTTATGTAGCCCATGAAGGCATCAACGCACAAATCAGTGTGCCCGAGTATCATTTTGAGGCATTTAAGCAACAGCTGTATGCCATCGACTTCCTCAACGGCATCCGGCTGAATATTGCAGTAGATGATGACGGCAAATCCTTCTTTGTATTGAAAATCAAAGTAAGAGATAAAATCGTGGCCGATGGTATCGAAGATTCCACCTTCGATATGGCAAACCGCGGTCGCTATGTCAATGCAAAAGCCTTCAATGAACTCACTGAAGACCCCAACACCGTGATTGTAGACATGCGCAATCACTATGAGTATGAAGTGGGACACTTTGAGGGCGCCATTGAAGTGCCTTCAGATACTTTCCGTGATCAGCTGCCCATGGCCGTGGATATGCTGGCTGATAAGAAAGACAAAAATATCATCATGTATTGCACTGGTGGAATCCGTTGCGAAAAGGCATCTGCCTACATGCTTCACAATGGATTTAAAAATGTATTCCACCTGGAAGGCGGAATCATTGAATACACCAATAAAGCAAAGGAACAGGGACTGCCCGTTAAATTCAAAGGTAAAAACTTTGTATTCGACGACCGGCTCGGTGAGCGCATCAGCGATGATATCATCAGTCAGTGTCACCAATGCGGCGCACCTTGTGATAGCCACACGAACTGCCTGAATGATGGTTGTCACCTGCTCTTTATTCAATGCGAGGAATGTGCTAAAAAGTATGATGGCTGCTGCAGTGAATCCTGTCAGACAACACACGCACTCCCCGTGGAAGAACAGGCAGAAATGCGCAAAGGCGTGGAAAAAGGATTGATGTTTAATAAATCAAGACGCAGAAGAATACCAGAATAAAAAATCCGCCCCGCGTTGTTTCTTCTCGGCAGGGCGGAGTAGTTGACTATAAAATTGAATTGGCTGGAGTGATCCGGCCTTTTCTTTTTATAGCCATTCTATCAACCTATATGCGAACTAAAAAATTGAGCCGTTAGCAGTTAGAAAATGTAATGAAGACCAACATCATGTAATCTTCACTACATTTTCTAACTGCTAAAAGCTAATGATTAATGGCTGTTTTACTTCTATATGCACTGTAGAAAATGATGGGGAATACCAGCAACGTCAGCACTGTTGCGGTAATCAAACCACCAATTACTACGATAGCCAAAGGCTTTTGTGTTTCGGAACCAATACCATGGGAAATGGCCGCCGGTATCAGACCAATCGCCGCCATCAAGGCGGTCATCACTACCGGCCGGATACGGCTTTGTACCCCTAGTTTAATGGATTCGTTCAGTGATAACCGGTCTTCCAGGTTTTTATGGAATACCGAAATGAGGATCACCCCATTTTGTATACAAATACCAAAGAGTGCAATAAAGCCCACACCAGCAGAGATACCAAAGTTCATATTGGTCACATGCAGCGCCAGGATACCACCAATCAATGCGAATGGCACATTCATTAACACCAGCCCGGCATCTTTTACACTACCCAACATAATAAACAACACCATGAAAATAGCGATGATACTGATCGGTACTACCTGTCCCAAACGTTGGGTAGCACGCACCTGATTCTCGAATTCCCCTGTCCAGCCAATGCTGTAGCCTTTCGGCAGCTTCACCGCTTTGTTAATACGCGCCTGTGCTTCCGCAATGGTACTACCCAGATCACGATCACGCACCGAGAATTTTACACCAATGAAACGCTTGTTGCTATCACGGTAAATGAAAGCCGGACCAGTAATGGTTTTTATTTCGGCAATCTCTTTCAGTGGCACTTTGTTATTATTGATGGTGGGTACCATCAGGTTGGCAAGATCGTCTTCTGTTTTACGATAGTTTTCATCGTAACGAATCCTGATATCAAATTTTTTCTCGCCTTCATACAGCTGTGTCGCGGTTTTACCACCAATCGCCATTTCAATCACGGCCTGCGCATCGCCGGTGGCTACGCCGTATTGGGCCATTTTATTATCATCCAGGTTAATACTCATTTCAGGCTGACCAATGTTACGGATCACCCCAAGATCTTTGATCCCCTGTACTGTTTTCAGCTGGGCTACTACCTGCTGCGACAATGCCTCTAATTTTACCAGGTCATCTCCAAATACTTTCACACCATTGGCGGCCTTGAAACCCGCCACTGCTTCAGATACGTTGTCACTGATAGGCTGAGAGAAGTTGAGGATAATACCTGGGTATTTCTTCAGGCGGCCTTCCATTTCTGAAATCAACTCGTCCTGCGAAATTTTGCGTTTCCATTCTTCTTTGGGCGCCAGATCTACCTGGTATTGCACGAAGTAAAATCCGTTAGGGTCAGTACCATCATTAGAGCGTCCTACCTGAGATAGCACCCTTTTTACTTCAGGGAATCCGCCCAGGTCTTCGCGGATGGCATGAGCCATTTTGGTACTTTCTGTCATCGACATACTCATTGGCAACTCGGTGGTTACCCAGAGGGAGCCTTCGTTGAGCTGCGGCAGGAACTCTGTTCCCAGGAATTTCGCGGATGCAAATGTTACCAGCATGAATGCAATGGCCAGCGTAATACTTAAACGCTTGTTCCGGTAAGTCCAGCCAAAGCCTCTCATCACAATACGGTCAAAGAAATTCACCAGTATATTGTGTTTTTCTTTCACATTTTTATTCAGCAAAATGGAACACAGTACTGGTACCAGTGTTAAGGTAAACAAGAGGGCGCCCAATAAGGCAAAGCCCAGTGTCCACGCCAGTGGAGAGAACATTTTACCTTCTACTTTCTGGAAGGAAAAGATAGGTATCAGGGAGATGATAATAATGAGTTTGGAAAAGAAGATGGCCTTCGCCAGTTCTCCACCGGTTTGCTTGATCCAGCCCAGCTTGGCCATTTTGTTGAAACGCGCCATGCCATACTTATTGGCCTTATGATCGAGCATCACGAAGATACCTTCCACCATTACCACGGCCCCATCTATGATGATACCGAAGTCGATAGCTCCCATCGACAACAGGTTGGCGCTCATTCCTTTCAGGCGTAAGCACATGAATGCAAAGAGCAGCGCCAGCGGAATAATGATGGACACAATTACGGTGGTACGCCAGTCGGCCATGAAGAGGAACACAATCACCGTCACGAAAATGATACCTTCTGCGAGATTGTGCATTACCGTATGGGTACAGAATTCCATGAGGTTATCCCGGTCATAGAATGTCTCCATTTTAATGTCTTCCGGCAGAATGGTTTCATTCAGTTCTTTCAGCTTCTCTTTCAGTTTGATGAGTACTTCGGTAGGATTTTCACCTTTGCGCATCACCACAATGCCTTCTACCAGGTCATCATTTTTATCAATGCCTACCTGTCCCACACGTGGGGCAGAGGCTTCGTGTACATTGGCGAGGTCTTTTACCAACAGGGGCACCCCGTTGATATTTTGTACAATGATGTTATTAATATCCTGTATACTGTTCAGCAAACCAATACCGCGTACAACGTAGGCCTGTCCGTTCTTTTCAATTACATCACCCCCTACATTCACATTACTTTTGGTGACGGCCTGGTATAATTCCAGGGGAGTAATATCGTATTTGGCGAGTCTTACCGGGTCGGCAGAAATCTCATAAATTTTCTCCTGGCCGCCAAAGGCTACTACATCGGCAACGCCAGGTACGCTGCGGATCTGACGGTCTATCACCCAGTTTTGCCAGGTGAGCAGATCGCGGGAATCGCGCTTATTGCTTTTCAGGTAATACCTGAAAATTTCGCCGGTAGGGCCATACGGCGGCTGTACTTCGGGGTCGGCCCCTTCGGGCAGCCCCAGGCCTCCCAGCATGTTGTTAACCTGTTGTCGGGCGAAGAAGTCTTCTACGTCATCTTCAAACATGATTTTCACCACAGACAAGCCGAACATGGTCACGGAGCGCACACTGGTTTTCTTTTGTACTGCGTTCATGGCCACTTCTATGGGAAGCGTTACAAAACGTTCTACTTCCTGAGCACTGCGTCCGTTCCATTTGGTAACAATCACAATCTGTGTATTGGTTACATCCGGAAATGCTTCAATCGGCGTATGCAGGAAGGAAAATATGCCTGCAGCAACCAGCGTAGCTACGCTGATGAAAACAAACAACTTATTCCTCAGCGAAAAAGCTACAATATTTCTAATGAATTTATTCATAACTCCTGTTCTTTAGAATGCCACTCTGGTCCTTATACCCAGGATATTTACCGGTCCGCGGTCCTTGTTGTAGGCAGGATGCAGCACAAACTGATAATCCGGGCTCAGGGCAATATGTAGCCTGGTAATGTTACATTGATAGAATACTTCAGCAATCATTTCGGGGGCATAGTTAAGTTGGCCGTCGCCCACCATAAATCCACTGCCACCGGCAGCCAGATAGTTGCGGTGGTCTTTGGACAAACCATTTACCACCAATGCTACGCCTGCATTGTCTTGTCCACGGTGCCAGCTGCTGCCGTTCTGCAGCCATCCGGCACTGATGGAACGATCTATTTCGGTATAGGCCCAGGTTTCATTATGACCATCATTCCACGATGCTTTCAGAAAAGCACCGCCGCTGTTGGTAAGCGCCTGGTCTATATTGATACCAAAACCGTATTTGGTACGGCCATCTTTGCGGACAGCTGCGATGTCTGGTGTATCTGTAGCCATTTTCACCGCTTCGTTATAGTTGCCCATCGGCGCCTGGTTAATGAAAGCCATTACACGCACATTGCCTTCCCGTTTGTGGAGTGTATGCGTGTGCGTTACTTCCAGTATTTCGCCGTTGGATTTTCCATAATTGTAATTCAGCGTAGGTCCGTTGGCGGTAGTGGGTTCCAGCGAAGTGGCAGCTTGTACCATCCAGTTATTTTTCCGGTATTGTATGGTCAGTGCCATGGTATAGCCACGTACATCTGCCGGATAATCCCACGCAGCATTACTCATCAGCGCCCAGTTCAGGAACTGGGTCCGGGGATCATGTGCGTAGGCGTTCTGGTCAAAGAAGTCAGCCAGGCAGTATTTACCGCCAATAAAGCGCAGATAATGTGTAGGCGTAGTGCCAGCCACGTTATTCAGGTCGTCCTCGTCCGCTTCCCGTTGTGTGGTTAACGGCAGCGTATAGATCGCGAAAGCACGGGCCAGGTATATCTTAGGTTTTGGATCACCTACCCGAAATGTTTCCCCGTTAGGGAAGCCCGCAATGCCGGTAGCGTGGCTGAGACCTTCGCCACCAGCGAGTTCCGGGTTTACATATATTTCAAGATCTTTTAGCGGACGAATGCCGGCGTAAATAGTACTGGTAATAGATGTCGCACTTTTTTCATGGGTAAGAAAGCTGTTGGGCCCGGAATACTTTGCGGAAAAGTCCGGGTGCCACTGTGTGACCAACGTCTGCTGGAAATGGAAAGTGTAGGGGATAATGCTATCCGTCTTCTTATCCTGCGCCAGTAAACGTACGCTGCTACAGGCCAGCATTCCTATGAAAAATAAAGCCTTTTTCACCAGTCTAGTCTTTAAGGGCATCGTAAATGAGTAGTTGATTTTTGGAGATTACTTTCTCGTCCGGATTGAGTCCGGAAGCGATATACGTAAGATCACCAGATGTTTTAGCTACTTCCACCTGTCGTACTGCAATGTTGAATTTATCTTTAAATACCAGCACATAGTTCTTGCTGTTATCAAAGATGACGGCCGCCGATGGGATCGCTATTTTCTGGTCGTTATCCTGGTACTTAATATATACGGTGGCAAACATTTCAGGTTTTAACTGCATGTTTTTATTGTCGATGCTGATACGCACCTGCATAGTTTTGGTAGCCGGATCAAGGAAGTTGTAGATCTTATCAATTTTGCCATGGAAGGGCTGGTCCGGATAGCTCACCGTTACCACATTGGCCTCGTAGCCTTCTTTAATGCGGGCAATATCCGTTTCAAATACGTTGGCCATTACCCACACATCATCCAGCTCGGAAATAGTGAAAATGTTGGCACTGTTGTCCGAACGGATTTCCATGTTGTTGTTGATATTTTTTTCAATAATATAACCGGAGATAGGAGCCGTTACCAGGTAGGTGGCGCCTTTACCTTTACGGTAAATCTTAAAGAGGTCATTCAGCCGGTTGATTTCAGCGGAAGACTTCTGTACTTCTCCTTTTGCGTTGACTACATCTTTTTCAGTACTCAGCCGGCTGTCGTATAAGTCCTGCGCTACTTTCAGGTTTTTCTCCGCCACATTGTGATCAGAGTTGGCCTGTGCCAGTTGCTTTTCATAGTCGGCAATTTCAGCACTATGTATTACTGCCAGTACCTGGCCTTTTTGTACATAATCACCCAGCTGCACTTTAATATCTTCCACATAACCACTTACCAGCGGATATACTTTCAATACCTTACCGCCATTGGGCGTTACCTTACCGGAAAGACGCAATTCATTCAATACCGGTTGCATACGCGCTGTGTCAATGCGGATGTTTTTCAACATGGTGTCACTGAGTACAAAAGTGGTCTTCTCTGTATCTTCTGCCTGGCTGTGTTTGCAGCCGCTCCATAAAATGGCGGCCAGCAGCGAAAAGCCGATAATAAGGATAGGCTGTTTCATGCGCTTAGTTTTTAAATAGTTCTTGTCCTGTTGCATAGTTGAGTTCTTCGTAAGCATTTACCCGGTTGGATAAAAACTTGTTAATATTTTTCGCGTTGTCGCTGTAGCTATTGAAATAGTCAATAAACTGAAGCAGGGAAATATTGCCTTTACTGAAGTTTTTGGCTACCTCATCAATGAGGGTATMAAATTCACCCTGGAACTGATGGAGGTCAAATCCCTTGTAACGCTTTTCCAGTGCGATGATGCGCTGATAAGCATTCAGCACTTCTGTTTGTGCGATTGATTGTTGTTGCAGCAATTGTTGTTTTTCGCTGCCAATCTGTAATTGTGCGGAACGAATGTTTCCCTGGTTACGATTCCACACCGGCAGGTCAATACCCAATGTGAGGCCTACGAAATTATTGACATAGCTGCCTTGCTTGTCATAAGTAGCCCCGAGGTGTAAATCAGGTACTGCCAGCGATTTCTGTAAGCGGTAATTCAGCTGGGCCGTTTGGTATTCCATGTCGGCAATCCTTACGTCCGGCCTGTTTTGCGCAACACTGTCGAGCAAAGGTTGTAACTGGATTTTATCCAGGCTATATGAAACCAGGTCGGCGGGTTGCAGCCTGGCTTCATAAAAGGCCGTGGTATGTAACAATTGCTGCAGGTTTTTTTGAGATTCTAATTCCTGTTGTTTCAGATCGGCAAAATCATTCTCGATGCCTACCTGCAGGGCTTGTAGCCGGATCAGGTCCGAATGAGCTACTGCGCCTTTTTTATCTGCAGTAACATAAGCATCTACTATTTTTTGCAGATTTTCCAGCTGTTCTTTCAATACCGTTTCGGTTTGTTGCTGGTAATAGATATTGTAGAAGTTTTCGCGCAACTGTAGGCGGAGGGTGCGCACCAGCTCATCAAAGTTGGCTTCGCTCATTTTCGCTGCAGCGGCAGCAAGTTGTATACTCTTGTTTCTTTTGCCTGCCAGCTGTATGAGCTGGTCAATATTATATTGCGTTTCGCCACCGGAGCCCACATTGAAGGGCTTAAATTTATCGGTACTGCCGAAACCGAGTACGCTGCTGAAAGAGGGATTACTCCACATCTTGGCTTGTCGTATCAAGGCTTTTGCAGCGTCTACCTGGTAGCGTTGTGCCAGCAAAGAATAGTTTTTCAGGAGGAAGGAATCCTCTACGGCTTGCAGGGTGATAGGTTGTGAAGACGTTTGTGCCCGTGAAGGTTGAATAAAGCCCAGGCAACACACGCACGCTGTTAGGAACAGCATCCTTTTAGTTCGCATACATCCAAATTTCATGATACAAAGCTCATGAAGCAGAATTAAAGGGGCCTTTAACGGACATTAAAATAACCTTAAAGAATTATTAGGCCGGGATTATAAATGGGGAAGCATTACAGTAAAAGTAGTGCCTTCAGCAGGAGTGGAGGTCACCGTAATATGCCCTTCGTGGATTTGTACGATTTTTTTACAGATAGACAAACCTAGGCCATGGCCGCGGATTTGAAGGGCGTTTTGGCCGCGATAGAAGGGCTCAAATATTTTATTGATTTCATCCGGAAGAATACCAATACCGGTATCTTTTATTTGTATCAGGATGTATTGCGTGAAAAAATCAATGGTGACCAATGCGGTGTTATTCTTCGAAAATTTACAGGCATTATCAATAAGGTTCAGGAAAAGCACCTTCAGCAGGTTTTCATTTCCATAGCAGGTTACCAGCAAATCATTGTCCGGAACTTTCACAAAATGAATTTCCACTTTGCTGGCCGTTTTGTGTTTAAGCCGTATCAGCGTGGTCATTTCCATGAGCAATTCATCAATGCGCACATTGCTCAACACAAATTCCTGTTGCCGCATTTCCGACTGCGCCAGCTGTAACAGGCCATTGGAGAGGTCCGACATGTTTTCAGCATCTTCCAGTACAGACGTTAGCAAAGCCAGGTATTCTTCATTGGACCGGTCTTTAGACAACGCCACCTGTAATTGGCTGATAATGGCCGCCAACGGGGTACGCAGCTCATGGGAGGCGTTGCTGACAAAGCTTTTTTGGAGATGGAATGACTCACTTAAACGCTGCAACATGGTGTTAAAGTTGGCGCCCAGCGTGGCAATTTCATCTTTTCCTTTCACCGCCACCTGTGTATCGTGCATATTGTTGGCGTTGATGCTATCCACCTGCTGCACCAGCTGGTCAATAGGCTGCACCATTTTTCTGGCGAAGAAATAACCCACGCCTACCAGGATAATTACAGCCGTAATCAGCTCCAGCAGCAGGATCTGGCTGAGGTTCTGCAGATTCTGAAAACCATATTTATCAAAAGAGGATACCAGCACAATCACCGAAACATCCCCCTCCGTGTAATAAACGCCTACTACTTCGCCACCATTTTTTTCATAGCTGTACAACTTGTTTTCCTTAATATAGTTCAGCAAAGAAGGATGGGTGCGAACAGTGGTGTCTTTCAGGTTGCTATACAGCAAATCATAGTTGGGGTTGTATACCAGGATAGTTTCCTTGTAGAGGTCCTGGAAAGTGGTGCGATCCAGTTTCCGCAACAGATCCACCTTGACATTCCCATCTTCAATAATTACATTGGCAATGGAACGGGCCCGGTATTCCAGTCGTTCCAGGTACTCTGCCTTTCTCGACTTAGCAGAAAAATAGTAGGCCAACACCGCAAATGCAATCAGCATCAGCGTTGCCGAGATCGTATAATAGAGCGCTATTTTGTACTTAATCTTCAATCAGCCTAAGCGGGGATTATTCTTCAGAGAGATAATAGCCCATACCGGTTTTGGTATGTAGTAGCTTCTGGTCAAAATCCTTGTCTATTTTTTTGCGCAGGAAGTTCATATATACTTCAATGACGTTGGTACCGGTATCAAAATCGATATCCCATACTTTTTCTGCGATGGTGAGCTTGGAAATCACTTTGCCCTTGTGCATGGCCAGGAATTCCAGTAGTTGATATTCTTTGGCGGTGAGGGCAATTTTTTTGCCGCCACGACTAACATCTTTTTTCTCCCGGTCTATTTCCAGATCAGCGATACTGATTTTATACTGGGTGCCATGGGTGGCTTCAGAACCGGCTCTTTTGAGGAATACGCGGATACGTGCCAGCAGCTCCCGGAAATCGAATGGCTTGATAAGATAGTCGTCGGCGCCAATTTCAAACGCCTGCATTTTATCTTCCATGCCGCCCAGCGCGGTGAGCATAATGACCGGTACCCGGTTGTTTTTGTGGCGGATGACTTCACAAAGTTCGTAGCCGTTGTGATGGGGGAGGTTCAGGTCAAGGATCACCAGGTCGTAGTTGTTGCTGGTGGCAAGTCCTTTGCCAATGCGGCCATCATAGGCTACATCCACGYCAAAACCATTTTCTTCCAGCCCTTTCTTAACGGCATTGGCCACTTTAACTTCGTCTTCAACTACCAGTATTTTTTGCATAATACAGGAAAGGGAAATGGTTAAAAAATATAATCAGACACATCGCAACGGGCTATGTACACATTGCGATGTGTGGTGAATGTACAGATATTTTAGTTCGTAAGGCTCGCTTCCAGCTGCATTATTTTTTCAAATAACTGCTCGTATTGCTCATTGGCACGGTCCAGGTATTTTTGTACGTCCTGGTATTCACTTTCCACCTGTGCAAATTTTGTTTTGTCGTTGTAGATATCAGGCATGCCTAAGCTGGCTTCCAGACCGGCTTTGCGTTCCTTTAAGCTGGCAACCTGACCTTCCACCTGCGAAAACTGTTTCTGCTGTTTTTGTAATTCGCGCTGTACATCTTTATTGATAGCGCCTTTACCAGCTTCTACAGCAGGGGCATTATTCTGCTGACGGGTATCTTTTTTCGTTTCAGCGTTGGCGTTAGTTTTTGCGGGTGCCTGTTGCTGAGCGGCCATTCTCTTCTTCCATTCTTCATACTCCGTGTAGGTACCTTTGAATTCCTTGATTTCGCCGTCCACAATTTCCCAGATCTTATTGGCGGTTTGGCTAACGAAGTAACGGTCGTGCGATACGAGTACCAAACTACCGTCATATTTGTTCAGGGCGTCAATCAGCATCTGTACAGAGTTCATGTCCAGGTGGTTCGTGGGCTCATCCAGCATCAGGAAGTTCGCCTGACTGATGATGGTTTTGGCCAGCGCCACACGTGCTTTTTCACCTCCGGACAGGATCTTGATCTTTTTGAATACATCGTCGCCGGTGAAGAGGAAGCAACCTAACAACTGGCGTAATTCCAGTTCGGTGCGGCCGCTGCCGAAGTTCTTCAGCTCATCCAGTATTTCACTGCCCATATCCAGCGATTCCAGCTGGTGCTGCGCATAGAAACTGGTCACTACATTGTGGCCAGGTACTCTTTCTCCTTCCATCGGCTCCATACCGAAGATGATGCGTAGGAGGGTTGACTTACCCTTACCATTGGCCCCGATCAGGGCTATTTTATCGCCACGGTTGATTTCTGCACTGGTATTTTTCAGGATTTCGATGTTCCCGAAACTTTTGCTGATATTATTCAGGGTACATAAAATCTTACCAGGTGTTTTGTCAACAGTAAAGTTAATTTTGATTTTAGACGGACCATTATCCGTTTGTTCCACACGCTCCAGTTTATCCAGCCTTTTGGCGATACTCTGTGCCTGTGCGGCTTTAGAGGCTTTGGCCTTAAAACGTTCAATGAAGCGTTCCTGCTGACGGATATAATCCTGCTGGTTTTCGTAAGCACGTTGCTGCATTTCACGACGCAATTCTTTCTCCACTTCATAGTCGGCATAAGAACCGGCATAGTGATGCAGCTGTTGCTGATACACTTCCACGATCTTATTCACCATACGATCCAGGAAGTACCGGTCATGCGATACAATGATCACGGCGCCATTGTAACCAACCAGGTATCTCTCCAGCCATTCGATAGACGGGAGATCCAGGTGGTTCGTGGGCTCATCCAGCATCAGTACATCCGGTTGCTGGAGAATTAAGCGGGCCAGGAGTACACGCATACGCCATCCTCCCGAAAACTGACTGTAAGGACGCTCGAGGTCGGCCGTGGTAAAACCTAAGCCTTCCAGCACCTGTGCGGTTTTATGCTTCATGTTATAGCCATCCAGCGCCTCAAATTCATGCAGTTTATCGCTGAATTCATGCAGCAGCTCATCAGTCTGGCTATCTTCCAGTTCTTTGGTAATACGTTCAATATCTTTCTCCAGCTCCAGCGCTTTACCAAACGCCATCATGCCTACCGTGAGAATAGATTCATCGGTTTCAAAGCTGAGCAGGTCCTGGTTAAAGAAGCCAATCGTCAGACTTTTACTTTTATTAATACTTCCTTTCGAAATTGAATATTCCCCATTGATAATGCGTAACAGGGTGGATTTACCGGTACCATTTAATCCGATAAGACCTACACGGTCGCCCGGTTCTATATGCCAGGAAGAATCTTCCAGTATCACCCTGGATCCAAACTCAAACGTAATGTCCTGTAATGCGATCAACATAAAAAATAAAAAAAAATTGAATAAAAAACGTGCAAAGTTAAGGATAAATGTCCGTATTTGGTGGATTTTGTCTGTTGTTATGCTCCACAAATGCCACGGTATTTATTTAGCTTTGCTTCAAAGCACAAAATTATGAATTTTAAAGTATGCGTTCCCGTTGGACTGGCAATGCTCGTAAGTTCCCTGTTAGCCTGCCACCAGCAAGCTCCGGAGGCTACCGAAACCGTTAGTACTTCTGCGGCTTTGCAGGCGCCCTATAGCCAGGTGTTTTACGATTCGCTGACGAATACCATGAATACCTATTATCAGCTGACAGATGCGCTGGTGCAGGCCGACAGTAGTCGCGCCAATACGCTGGCAGCGGCGGTGAAAGGGCATATCGATAGTTTGCCGGTATCGCTTTTACAGATGGATAGCAGCCACCTGGCAGAAATAGCAGGTATTACGGGCAGTATCAGCGCGGAACTGGCGGGTTTTGAAGGGGAAACCGGCCTGGAAGGCAAACGGGCCTCTTTTCAAATGGTGTCCGACATGTTGTTTGATCTTGTGAAGAATACCGGATTAAAAGGAGATACTATTTATCACCAGTTCTGCCCCATGGCTTTCGACGATAAGGGCGCCTACTGGCTCAGTAACAAGTCTGCCATACAAAATCCCTACTTCGGTCATAAAATGCTCACCTGCGGAGAAACCAGGGATACTTTAATCTATAAATAAGTTGTCGTTAAATCATGAACAGTAAATCGTAAATTACTCCGGTATTTGCTGTCCATGATTTAACGGTATGATCAAACGCTATGGTCCCATTTTACTGTTTCTCTATTGCCTATGTGCCTTTACAGGCGTACAGGGACAGCAATATACCATCAGTGGTTTCATAAAAGACAGTACCAACGGCGAATCTCTGCCCGGAGCCACTATACAGGTACTGCATTCTTCCAATGGGGTACACACCAACAATTACGGCTTCTATTCCATTACCCTGCCTGCCGGCAACTACATCCTGCTGTATTCTTTTCTGGGATATGAATCCAAAGCCATTGCCTTCTCACTGAAGGATGATATGACCCAGCACCTGGAGCTATCTCCGCGCTCTTATCAGGCAAAAGAAGTGGTGATCACCGATAAAAGGAAGGACGCCAATATAAAAAGTACAGACATGGGCAGGGCAGAGCTGACTGCTTTACAGGTAAAGAAATTACCAGCTTTGATGGGAGAGGTGGACGTACTCAAAGCCCTGCAGCTAATGCCCGGCGTACAGGCCGCGGGTGAAGGTAACGCCGGATTTTATGTGCGCGGTGGTGGTCCTGATCAAAACCTCATCCTGCTGGATGAAGCTCCCGTATACAACACCGGCCATCTTTTCGGCTTTTTCTCAGTATTCAATGCGGATGCCATCCGGAACACGACCCTTATTAAAGGTGGAATGCCCGCCAATTATGGCGGCCGGATATCCTCGGTGGTGGATATTGCCATGAAAGAAGGGAATAATAAAAATTTTCAGGGAGAAGGAGGAATAGGACTCATCTCTTCCCGGCTCTCTTTCCAGGGGCCACTGAAGAAAGACAAGGCCTCATTTATCGTCAGCGCCAGACGCACATATATAGACCTTGTCACCAAACCCTTTATCAATAATACTTCGTATAAGGGATCGGGTTATTATTTCTATGACCTCAACCTAAAAATGAATTACATCTTTTCCGATAAGGACCGGGTGTATTTAAGCGGATATATTGGGAAAGATGTTTTTAGCTTTAATAATAAGGATCGTACGTTCAATGTAAAAATTCCCTGGGGCAATGCCACGGCCACTTTACGCTGGAATCACGTGTTCAATAAAAAGCTGTTTGCCAATACATCCCTGTTGTACAACGATTACAAATTTCAGTTCAGCGCCCTGCAGAATAACTTTGACCTCCGGCTGTCCTCCGGTATCAGTGATCTGAACGCTAAAACAGATATCGATTATTATCCCAATATCAACCACCATATCAAATTTGGAGGTAACTATATTCATCACACCTTTACCCCGTCTACTATTTCGGGAAACCAGGACAGCACGAAGTTTTCGCCGGAAAATGCGTTTAAGAAATATGCACATGAAGTAGCGCTCTATTTCATGGACGACTGGGAAATATCACCGCACCTGCAACTCAATGCTGGCGTACGTTTTAGTGGTTTTATGCAGATCGGTCCTTATACGCGCTATACCCGCGACGAGGCCGGCAACAAAACTGATAGCACCGTGTATCGGCGCGGAGAGTCTGTAGTGAGCTATGGTGGCCTGGAACCGAGGGTGATCCTGCGCTGGTCCTGGAATAACAAGAGCTCCATCAAAGCGGCGGTAACCCGCAACTACCAGTTTATTCACCTGGTATCCAATGCTGGTACCACGTTGCCTACGGATGTGTGGGTACCCAGTACCTATTTGGTAAAGCCGCAGCTGTCGTGGCAATACACCGCCGGATACTTCCGCAACTTTAAAGACAACGCCTACGAGGCTTCCGCAGAAATCTATTACAAAGACATGCACCACCAGATTGAGTACAGGGAAGGTTATACTCCTAGTTTGAATGATCCGGAGCGCGACTTTGTATTTGGTAAAGGATGGGCCTACGGCATGGAGTTATTCCTGAATAAAAAGAAGGGGCGCTTTACCGGTTGGCTAGGCTATACGCTGGCCTGGACCTGGCGCCAATTCCCTGATTTAAATGATGGAAAGCCTTATCCGGCCAAGTATGACCGTCGCCATGATCTGGCGCTGGTAGGCACTTACGAATGGAGTAAACGCTGGACTTTTTCGGGCATATTTATCTACGGCACTGGCAATACCACTACGTTGCCCGAGAAATTTTATTTAATAGAAACCACGCTGGTGCAGGATTACGGAAAAATTAACGGTTACCGGATGGCAGCGTATCACCGGCTGGATTTATCGGCTACCTACACGCCAACGCCTAAGAAGCCGAACCGGCGTATCAAAAGCAGCTGGTCATTTTCTATCTACAATGTGTACAGTAGAAAAAATCCTTATTTCATTTATCTGGATCAAACGGGAAGCGCGCTGGATGGGACATTAAAGGTGAACGCAAAACAGGTGTCTTTATTTCCGGTTATACCGTCTGTGACGTATAATTTCAGGTTTTAAATACGATGGAAGCTTTAAGTAAAATAGAGGTGGAGCGCAAATATATAATGGATCGGACATACTAAATGGATCGAACATACGCGATGGAAGCTACTTTATACTATCAAATTATTTCAGTATGAAAAGTTTAAGGAGGCCAAATAGTGCCCCTATAATGGTAACAACTTGCGCGATGGTAAGGGTGGCGTTAAATGTTTGCATGGACGTTTTAGCCTTTTCCAGGTCAACTTTGGAGGCCATATGATTATCCATTTTATAAGCCAGATTTTCAACTCTCACGGAAACCGTATGGATTTCCTGCTTAAGTTCATTTTTGGTTACCAGTAACTCATCMCTTGTCGCTAATTGCTCAAGTTTGACGGACGTTTTTTTGTCGAAAAAATCATCCAATGCAACTACTGCTTCCAATGCCCTGTCATCTGGCATGTGCATGTCCTTTCGGAAAATGTCATAAATCTTTAAACTTCCAATTGTGTTCATGGTGTAATCAAATTTTGTTACAAGATTGAAATTAAACTATTCCTGTTTTTTAAATTCAAAAATTGACAGATATCTTTTTTAACTATATTATTTTTTTATCTTAGGTATCAAGTTTAGAAAATAAGAATCATACTTAGAAGAACAAGAGGCTGATTAACGAGCCCATGATCATAATTGTAAGAAGTGTGTAATGTGCAATAGTCCAACGCTTGGCCCTTCTTGCCAGTCTGGCTAAATCTTTACGTTGTTGTTCCTTAGCCAACATATCTGCAATTCATTGACTATCTCCGGCAGCATGTTTTTCAGCACTTTCTTAAATCATAATCAGCAGTTGTTTGGCTTTAGCTTCCGGTATGTACAATTCTTTCGTTAGAGTGTCGTACAGATTGAAATAATTCCTGATCATATTTGTAAGTTTTTTAGTTTACAAACGTAAAAATAACACCTTTTTCAACTGAACTCATACCGCTGTATAAATAATTATTTTTAAAATCCTTAAATTCAATAACATCGTTATCAAAAAGCTAACGAACTATTTCTTAACTTCGCAAACATTTTATAAAGGAAATATAGCCCATATGAAAAAGTATGGTGCTAACAGCAAAACGTATGATAAATATCACTTTTCCGGATGGCGCAGTTCGTCAGTATGAACCAGGAGTAACTGCATTGGACATTGCCAAATCCATCAGCGAGGGATTGGCACGCAAAGTATTGGCCGCTAATGTTAATGGGCAGGTAGTTGACGCTACGCGCCCGATTATAACGGATAGCACGCTGCAACTGCTTACGTGGGTGGATAAAGATGGTAAGGCTACGATGTGGCATTCCTCTGCGCATCTCATGGCAGAAGCCCTGGAAGCCCTGTACCCCGGTGTGAAACTGGGTTATGGCCCCTCTATTGAAAATGGATTCTATTACGATATTGATTTAGGCGACCGTACCATTTCAGAAGAAGACCTGAAAAAGGTAGAAGCGAAAATGGTGGAACTGTCTAAACAAAATAGTGTGTATGTGCGCAAAGAAGTCAGCAAAGCAGATGCGCTGGCTTACTTTACAGAAAAAGGCGACCAGTACAAACTGGAAACCATCGGTGAACTGACAGACGGTAATATCACTTTCTACACGCAGGGAGGATTTACAGATTTGTGTCGTGGCCCGCATATTCCCAACACCGGCTTTATCAAATCTATTAAGCTCATGAGCATCGCCGGTGCTTACTGGCGCGGTAGTGAGAAAAATAAGATGCTGACCCGCATCTACGGTATCACTTTCCCTAACCAGAAAGAACTGGACGAGTACCTGACCCTGATTGAGGAAGCGAAGAAACGCGATCACCGCAAATTGGGTAAGGAACTGGAGCTGTTCGCCTTCTCTGAGAAGGTAGGATTGGGGCTGCCTATGTGGTTGCCTAAAGGCGCCATGCTGCGGGAACGTCTGCAACGTTTCCTCCAGGAAGCACAGCTTGAAAGCGGCTACCTGCCGGTAGTTACACCGCATATCGGTAATAAAAATCTCTACATCACTTCCGGTCACTACGAGAAGTATGGTAAGGATAGTTTTCAGCCTATTTCCACACCGGAAGAAGGTGAGGAGTTTATGCTGAAGCCCATGAACTGCCCGCATCACTGCGAGTTGTATAAAGTATCGCCTAAATCCTACAAAGATTTACCGGTGCGTTTCGCGGAATTCGGTACCGTATATCGTTACGAGCAACATGGTGAGCTGCATGGATTAACCCGTGTGAGAGGATTTACTCAGGATGATGCGCACTTATTCTGCCGTCCTGACCAGGTGAAGGAAGAATTCCAGAAAGTAATTGATCTGGTGATGTATGTATTCAACAGCTTAAGCTTTACAGATTTTACCGCACAGATTTCCTTACGCCACCAGACTGACCGTGCCAAATACATTGGCTCTGAAGAAAACTGGGAGCTGGCAGAACAGGCTATTATCGAGTCTGCCGCCGAGAAAGGATTGAACACAGTGATCGAATATGATGAAGCCGCCTTCTACGGTCCGAAGCTCGACTTCATGGTGAAGGATGCGCTGGGCCGCAAATGGCAGCTGGGAACCATCCAGGTGGATTACAACCTGCCAGAGCGCTTCGAACTCGAATACATCGGCGCTGATAATCAAAAACACCGTCCGGTAATGATTCACCGTGCACCATTTGGTTCACTGGAAAGATTTATCGCGGTACTGATTGAGCATTGCGCCGGTAAATTCCCGCTGTGGTTAGCGCCTACCCAGGTGAAAATCCTGCCTATCAGCGATAAGAGCCAGGACTATGCAGAAAAAGTAGCAGAATTGCTAAAAAAAGCGGAAATTCGCGCTGAAATAGATGACAGAAGCGAAAAAATCGGTAAAAAGATCCGGGAAGCAGAGCTGGCAAAAATTCCATACATGCTCGTACTTGGTGAAAAAGAAGCAACCGACAATGTAGTAGCTGTTCGTCGTCAATCTAAAGGAGATCTCGGAACCATGTCGCTCGAAGCATTTGCTGCTTTGATAAACGAAGAAGTGGCCAACCGGAAGCCAATAGAATAACGAAGTAAATGAATGTGGAAAAAAGGTATATAAAACAATGAACATTACTTAATTGAGGTATGTTTATTGCTGTAATTTTCCTCTTATTTTTGTAAATATTGTTTTTGGTCCATGGACGATATGTGGACCATGGACTAATTGGACAATTTATCAATTAATTTTAATTTTCTTAATGCAACAAAGACCCAGACCAAGTTTTGGCGGCAACAACAACAACCGGGGCAGAAACCCCAATTTCCGCAGAGAACAACAACAAGAACATCGTACCAACAGGATGATACGCGTCCCAGAGGTAAGACTTGTAGGTGAAAACATTGAGGTAGGTGTCTACAGAACTGAGGAGGCGTTGAAAATGGCGGAAGATCAAGGTTTAGACCTGGTTGAAATTTCTCCGAATGCCGTACCCCCCGTTTGCCGGATCATCGACTACAACAAATTCCTTTACGAAAAGAAGAAGAAGGAAAAGGAAATGAAGGCGAAGGCGCACAAAAGCGAAGTGAAAGAAATTCGTTTTACGCCTAATACCGACGACCATGACTTCGACTTTAAAGCCAAGCATGCTGAAAGCTTCCTGAAAGACGGTAACAAGGTGAAAACCTATGTACAGTTTAAAGGTCGTGCTATCATGTTTAAAGAGCGTGGTGAATTGATTCTTCTGAAGTTTGCTGAAAGACTGGCAGAAGTAGGTGGTCTCGAAAGTATGCCTACCATGGAAGGTAAGCGTATGATCGCCATCTTCGCTCCTAAAGCGGCTAAGAAGAAAGAAAAGGAACCTAAGGAACCAAGGGAGCCAAGAGAACCAAGAGAACCAAAGGCGCCAGTTACACCTCCTGCAGCTGATGCAGCTCCAGCAGATGATGCTAACGCCTAACTTCTGGCAATATATCTTTAAAGAGCTGAAAGCATAAAGCCGAAAGCAAAAAGCTATTGGCGCGAATAATAAAGCGGAGGAGATTAAATCCTTCATCCGCTCTTTTCATTCGCGCCAATAGCTTTTTGCTTTCGGATTTATGCTTTCAGCTCCTTTAATACCTTCCTGGCTTTCGACCGAATGCCGGGAGTGGGATTATTTTCCAGTTGATCTTCTATCAACAGCCGGATTTCATTTTTGATTTCCGGGTAATCTGTTGCCAAACGGGCCAGTATCGTCATAGAAAAAGACTTCACGGCCACCGTTTCCTGTGGATCTTCCAGGAAGGCAAAGCAACTGTTCATCACCGGGCCATGGAGGCTTTCGGGGAGAGGGACGTCCTGCAATACCCCTAATACATTTCTTTTCACGGCTACCGGAACACCCGGTTCTTCCATCCTGCCTACAATAACAGGCAGGTGAGGGGACAGTATTGCCKGATGTTTTTCCGCCACCAAACGCATGACCCAGGCCGAACGTTGTACTACCCGGTATTCATCGTAAAGAAAGAGGTCGAGTAGCTGTTGAAAGCGCTGCGTATCCTTACCCACCCATTTCGCTATGTGGAGCGATTGGGTACGGGAATGTTCTGCTAATATTTCCGAGCGAAGATCCATATGCCCGGMAATATAATGCATGTGGCTTAATTGCCGTATTGCATTAAATAAGAGAGTGTTTTTTGCTTCATGCGGGCCACATCTTCGGGATGTACTGGTTGATCGGTTTCTTTTCCCATATCGTCCCAGATCCGGAGCTGAATGTATTGTGAAAACAAAGGATCTTTACGGAAGGCGAGGGCTTCTTCCTCCGTCATAGGTCCGCCCTGGAAGGTGAGGGTTTGTTTGCTGGCTTCGGAAAGCGTATCATAATAAGCACTGTCGGACCAGGTCAGATAACGTTTGGCTGCCACATGACTTCCCACCAGCTTCGCTAATTTTTCAGGGAAACCACATTGCAGCAGGTATGCACTACCCAGGTCATCATGCGCTCTGGAGCCATATTCACTCATCTGATCGGCCTGTTCAAAAAAATGGCCAATATCATGCAGGAAAGCAGCGATGATCATCTCGTCTTCAAACCCCGTTTTCTCTGCTATCAGCGCGGCTTGCATCATATGCATGAGCATAGTCACTTCTTCACCGTATTCGTGATTACCGTATTGTTCATACAGTCCAAAGATCCTTTCAATAACATGGTGCGCGTGTAATTCGTTGTCGGTCATTTTCGTACGTTAATAAGGGTTAGTACTGTATTTTCATAGTATACCGTGACACTATCGCAAATGTAATGGCTGTTGCTGCGATATCCGCCTGCACATTGTTATCTTTTTATTAATACCGGTGGAGTAGTAGGGGCGTTTTTAGGGAGATGGATAGGTAGTGGGGTATCAGGCGCCACCAATAGTTCCCGGGCATTTTACCCAGTAGAAAGGTTTACGTATAGACGTTCGCGTAATAATAAAAAAGCAGCCCCACTATAGCGGGGCTGCTTTTTTATATCTGAAAGATGTTGATGCGTTATTCTTCTCCCGCTTCCTCACCATCACCATGGCCAAGGATATCACGTACCGGTTTCACCGCCTGATAAATACCGCGGTTATATTTATTACCTAAGATGATTAAGGTAGTAGAATCCTGTACAAAGCGGTAAAACACCGTGTTGTTACCATGCCACCAGCCATTGTGATAAATGATGTTTTTAGTACTGTCGGGGTATACCATTAAACGCCATCCCAGTCCGTAGTTACGGATGCCTGGTTTTTCGTGGCTGTATGGTGTGTAGGCTTGCTTCAGCGTAGCTTCATTTAACAGTTGACCGGAATAAAGTGCCTGGTCCCATTTCAGCATATCGCGGGCGCTGCTATAAATACCTTTGTCGCCCATCACGCCATCGAAGTAGGTGTCTGGTTCAAATTGTCCGTTGTACTTATGGCTTTGGGTTTGATGCGACCGTGCAGCAGAGGCAGGATCATATACAAATGTATTGGTCATCCCTAACGGACGGAAAATAGTTTGTTCCATGAACTCCGCATATTTCTGACCACTCACCTTTTCAATGATAGAAGCCAGCAGCAGATAATTGGTATTGCAATATTGGAAATGCGTTCCTGGCAAGTGTTGCATAGGAGGCTTGTGCACTTCCATTAATTTGATCACTTCATTGTTGGTAATGAAGCGGGATTCATCTTTCCATAAACTATCACAAAAATAAAGGTAGTTCGGCAGGCCGCTACGATGACTCAGCAGCATGCGTACATTAATGCCTTTATAGGGGAACTGGGGAAAGAATTTTTGTAATGAATCGTCAAGGCTGAGTTTTTCCTTTTGTGCTAACCACAATACAGCCGCACCAGTAAAGGTTTTAGAAACAGACGCCAGTTGAAACGAAGAACTATCCATTACAGGTGTCTTCGTTCTTGAGTTTTCATAACCGTGATATTGTTCGAAAATAACAACACCTTTTCTGGCTACCAGTATGGCGCCGTTGAATCCGGTGCGCAATAATTTGCCGTTGTAAAATGCATCCAGCTCGCGTTGCATCTGAATGGTGCGGGGCGATTTCAATATCGCCTCTTTCTCTGCTGCACTTAACCCCAGGGTGTAAAGAACGCTGTCTGTTGCTGCTTTAGTTTTTTCGGCTGCCCGTTTTGCTGCATTACTCTGACAACTTGTTATTATTGCAATTCCCGATATAGTTAAAATGATCCTTACTGCTTTCAATCGCTTCATTAGAGGAGTATACTACTTGCTTAATTCAAAATGACCCTTAAAAAATACAAAGCGCTAAATTTATACCCAAAGTAAAAGACTGCCAAATAAATACAGCGTTTTCAAATCCTTTTAATTGATTTTTAAGCTGAAATGCTGAAAAAAGTTAAAAAAAAGGCGCTGAGAACTGCGTTTTTTTGATAAAATCGAATTTGATTACACTACTATTTGATTATTCCCCAACATCGAGTAGGTTTGTGCCCTGTTTCCCCGCTATCAGCAATTATTAAGCCAATTGCAACATATAGATACACATATAATTTAGTATAATATTATGGACCAGCAAAAGTCGACAAGTTATCCGAAAGAGAAGATCAGCATTTTATTATTAGAGAACATCAGCGATGCAGCGGTAGCAGAATTTACTACAGCCGGGTATCAGGTGCGCAAATTGTCGGGCGCATTAAGCGAAGAAGATCTCATTAATGAAATCAAGGACGTACACCTTCTGGGCATTCGCTCTAAAACCAAGGTAACCCGTAAAGTGCTGGAGTCGGCAAGGAAACTGCAGGCAGTAGGATGTTTTTGTATTGGTACCAACCAGGTAGATCTGAAAGCAGCTACCGAACATGGTGTTGCCGTATTCAATGCGCCTTATTCCAACACCCGCTCCGTGGCTGAGTTGGTAATAGGCTTGTCGATTATTCTCATCCGCCGCATTGTTGATAAGAACGCGGCCGCTCATAAAGGCATCTGGATGAAAGAAGCCACCGGCAGCTATGAGCTCAGGGGTAAAACACTGGGTATTGTAGGATACGGTAATATCGGTAGTCAGGTAAGCGTACTGGCAGAAGGAATGGGGATGAACGTGATCTATTACGATGCAGAAACCAAATTACCGCTGGGTAATGCAGAACAGATCCGCTCTATGAAAGAACTGTTTGGTAAATCAGACATTATTTCCCTGCATGTGCCTTCCAGCAAAACAACGGCTAACATGATCACCGCAGAAGTACTGGCAGACGCCAAACCCGGTGCTATTTTCATTAATTATGCCCGCGGGGAAGTGGTAGATCTGGAAGCACTGAAAGAGGCGTTGGTGAGCGGAAGGTTATCCGGCGCCGCCATCGATGTGTTCCCGGTAGAGCCAGAAAAGAATGGCGCGGCTTTCAGCACACCACTGCAGCAATTGTCGAACGTAATTCTGACACCACATATCGGAGGTAGTACAGAAGAAGCACAACATAATATAGGCCTGGACGTGAGTAGCAAAATGCTGAACTACCTGGAGAAAGGTGCCAGCTTTGGTTCACACACGGTGCCAGCCATCAGCGTACCACCTATTGAAAATACACACCGTATTTTACATATTCACCAGAACGTACCTGGGGTGTTATCTGCTATCAATACCGCTTTGTCTGCCAATAAAATTAATATCCTGGGTCAGTACCTGAAAACCAACGACCAGATTGGTTACGTGGTACTGGACGTGGATACTAAACTGTCGCAGGAAGCATTAGCGCTGTTAAAAGAAGTAGCACATACTATTAAGACAAGATTACTGTATTAAGCAGTCAAGGGTAATGGATTTGCGGAGAGAGGAACTACCGAAGGTATTCATCTCCCGTAAATCCATTATTTTTTCAACCCCTATATCACCTCATTCACCGATTCTTTTTACGGATATATGCTTTTTCTTAGCATATTTTGAAAATTCTTTGTTAACCTTGTAGTGCAACTGAAAAAAATAGCACATGAAAATGAACAGGATACTGATAACCGGGGTCGGGCTGATTGCCGGGCTTTTGTTATACGTAAATGCCTCCGCACAAGACGAACCTAACAAATGGGCGCCAGCCAATATGAAAGTGGACGGACAAGCCACCGAATGGCCTAAACCCCTACAGTTCTATAATAACGTTACCAAGTTATTTTACACCATAGCCAACGATAAAGAAAATATATACGTAATCGTAAGTGTGCCTGATCCGCAAAGCCAGATGAAAATTATGCGCTCCGGCATTACCATTTCATTAAATCCAACCGGTAAAAAGAAGGGGGGAGCCGCCGTTACTTTTCCGATCACGGAAAATGTAAGCACAGGCGCGCCTGATGTACCAGAAGCTTCCCGGGCCCTTATCGCCGGAGAGTTGAAAAAGCAAATTCTGGCTAATCTGAAAGATATAAAAGTGGATGGATTCGACAGCATCCCTAATGGCAATATTTCAGTTCGCAATACGTTTGGTATTCAAACAGCTGCTTCCTACGAAGCCTCCGGTAACCTGGTATGTGAACTGGCTATTCCACTGAAAATGCTGGGTATTACCACACTGACAGAGCAACCCATTGCTTATCATTTTAAGGTAAACGCGATGAAGAGAGAAGATAAAAAGGAAATGGAAGCCAAGCGGGCCAAAGGCCAGCCAGCCCCCATGCCTGGTGAATACGCTGATCATTTCGCATTGTATTATTCCGCAGACTTCTGGACCAGACAAACATTGGCTACTCACTAGGCTGCTGACCCTGAAATTGTCTTAATCGTTTTTATGTATAAGAAACTGTTTACTACGGGAACTAAAGCTGTACTGGCCATTGCTTTCTGTGCCAGTGTTTTTATGGCTTGTCATAAAGACAATAATAATGGGCCGGCAAATAATGGGGAGCTAACTGCCACCGAAGCCGAAGACTCTCTCAAGTACCTCATGTATCAGATCATGCAGGTTAGCTATGGGGATGGTGGGCGTAATGCGAATAGCGGACTGCCTACCTATTTCTGGTATTCTTCCGTACCTAAGCTGGACCCATTCAGCAGCAGCTATCCCAATGCAGATACGCTGCTGAATGTTATGAAAAGATATGCGATCAACCCCGCTACGTCGGCGCCGTATGATCATTATAGCTTCCTGGACCGGAATGGAACGTTGACAAATAAGCTCATGAATGGTGTTTCTGCCAGTACGTTTGCCGCAACCAACAGCGATTTCGGATTCGACTATGCACCAGTGCTCGCATCAGCCGATACCAATCTGGTACGCCTGTTTGTGCTGTATGCGGATAAAAACGGCCCTGCAGGACTGGCCGGAATCGACAGAGGATGCGAAATTACCTCTGTTAACGGAACAACGGCATTTGTTAACACAGACGCCTCATTAAGGGCCGTGTATAATCAAATCATGGTGTCTACCGGCGACGTAACACTTGGGATTAAGCGGCCCAATAATCAAGGTTCGTTCATTGTTACCCTTAAGCCAAATACTGCCGGCTATAAAGTGAATCCGGTATTATTTGATACCATATATACGGCCGCCAATAATACTAAAGTCGGTTATTTTGGTTTGTATACTTTCGCCAGTGTCTTCAACGAAAAGGGACAGCCTACCAATACCAAAATAGTGCTGGATCAGGTGTTTGCCAGATTTAGATCCAATGGTATCAGAAATCTGATCGTGGATTTACGGTATAACGGAGGAGGAGCCACTACTACTGCGGAATACCTGGACAGTGCCATTGCGCCGGCTTCTGCAGCAGGTAAAATAATGTATACTTATAAGTACAATGATAAGCTCATGGCGCAGTTGTCTGATGTTAAGCTCACAGAAACTGTGAACTTCCCCGCAGGAACAGGTGGTCTCGCACTGGATCATGTATTTTTCATTACCAGCGGTAGTACCGCCTCCGCCAGCGAGTTAACATTAAATAACCTCAAGCCTTACAGTACAGTGCTGTTAGTGGGAGAGAAGACATTTGGTAAACCAGTTGGCTTTATCGATTTTAATATTTCTGCTTACAATCATAATGGTACAGCGAAATACCTGGCAGACCTTTACGCCATTAATTTTGCMACACATAATGCCAGAGGTGTCGGTGATTATTATACCGGGATTAATGTAGATAAGGCCGCTGTAGATTATGTAAACGTCCCATGGGGCTTAACTGACAAAGATGACAATCTTATAAAAATTATGACCTATATCAATACCGGGTCATTTCCCACCCCCAGGGCGGCTCAGTTTAGTACAGGTGGAAGTGAATTGCGTATTGCTATTCCTAACAGTAAACCACTCAATAATTTCAACGGCATGGTGGATTACCGCTTAAGTAAAGAAATATTGAAATTAAAATAATCGTATAACCGTAGCTGTTAGTGACTGCCAACAGCTACGGTTTATCTTCTTAATAGATGATCACCTCATCGGCGAACATAAAGCCATGTTGGTCATTTTTGGCGCGAACCCGGATGTATCGCGCTGTTTGCCCACTCAGATCAAACCTGAAATCTTTAAACGTCAAGGTAGCATTACTGGTAGGAACATCATTGTTTACCTGCTTTACCGGTTTGAAATTTTTCCCATCATCACTGGTTAACACTTCCACATGCGCAGGCATGTATACCCCCGGACCTGTCAGCTGCATAAATGTAACGGATAAACGATGCAGTGCCGTTGCCTGATCCATATCAATGGTAATATCCATGTCGCCTTCAAACCCTTGCCACTGGCCATCTCCATAGGTGAGAGAACCGCGGTATCCATTTACAAATGTGGMATTTTTTTGTGCAGGATATTTCTCGCTATAAGGGAGATTATAGATTACTTTTTTGCCAATGGCGAGATGATCATCTAACTGCAGAAAAGCAGGCGTTCCCTGAAGTTGATTGTCTTTGAAAATAGCGGCGCGGACAGGAGCAGAGCCGGTAACGGTTAACGGACCGGTGTATCGTGTGGACTGGCTGCCCGGCAGGGTACTGTCCAGTGTGTAACGGATCTCCGGCTGGTATTGCTCTGAGCCAAATGATATCACGGTGCGATGATGCGCCGCATCTATTTCCGGATGAATAGTCACCGCATAGGAAGGTCGATAATAATTTACGTTTAGCCGTTGAAGTAAGTGATACTGTGACTGCATCCGTTGTTGAAAATTGGCGAAATTCTTATGCGCTGTATCCGACCATACTACCTCAGACAATGCCAGCAAACGTGGATACACCATGTATTCCAGGTGATAGGAGGTGGGGATGTATTCGGTCCAGATATTGGCTTGTGCACCTAGCACATGTTTCGCGTTTTCTGCATCCAGTTCTTTAGGAATGGGTTCATAGCTGTATACTTTTTCCAGCGGCAGATAGCCGCCAATGGCCTCCGGTTGTGTGGCCGGATCGGCCTGATAGCTATCGAAGTAGCAATAGCCGCCTGGCGTCATGATGACGTCGTGATTTGCTTTGGCCGCTGCGATGCCACCACTTTCGCCCCGCCATGACATGACCGTAGTTGCTGGTGCGAGGCCACCCTCCAGTATTTCGTCCCATCCCAACAGTTTACGATGATGTGCCGACAGGAATTTTTCCATCCGTTTAATGGCGTAACTCTGCAACTCATTTTCATCTTTCAGCTTTTCATTGCGGATACGTTGCTGAAAAAGCGGGGACAGTGTATACCGGGGTTTGCGGTGTAAGGGAAAAAGAACCGGGTTGCGCTTTGATAGTCGTTGGACGTGGAATCAAATCAAGATTCCCGACCGACTGACCGTTGGCGGATATACCTAAACCGGCCGTTAGTAGTAATAAAATAAGCTGTTTTTTCATGTACACATTGCTGATAACCCGCTAAAGTAGGACCATTTGCGGCAAAAAGCAAAAAGCGGTTGCTGTAAAAATGCAACCGGGCAAAACACAAAGGAGATTACTTTGCGTTTTGCCCGGTTGAGCCTTTGTGGGAAGGCGATTATTTATGTCCTAATTTACGGATCATATCTTCTGACATATCTTCTGAATAGACTCCATATCCGTACATTAAAACTCCTTTGGTACCGGATTTCGTCTGGATGGCGTATACCACTGCTTCATCGCCCGGATCGGTGTTTCCTTCGAAGCGATAGGTCTCTGTAATTTCAAAATCCTGTGGGTGCACTTTGGTGTCTTTCTCGTGTATAGCATCAAAAACGAGATTGAAATCTGCCGTGTATCCGCGTTTGCGGAGATCTTCCATCGCGGCCGTTACGGTATCATAAGTTTTCATATAGTAAAATTATTGCTGTTGAGAACATTCGCTGGGTAACTAAGTTAAGCAAAAAAGTATACAGCAAAAATGTAAAACAAATGAACGTTTCTTTTTGGGTGGCTGTTTCTTAAAAAGCGAAACGCAAAAGGTGAAAACCTTTTGCGTTTCGCGGTATGTTATATGCTTTCGGATTAGCGAACTACTGTTACTTCACCTTTGAGCACATTGGAAACTCCTCCGGCAACTTTCTTGTAGCTGAGCCACCATACATAGGTGCCTACATCTACCGGAACGCCTTTGTATTTACCATCCCATCCTTTATGGTCATCTGAAGTCATAAAGATTAATTCACCCCAGCGGTTAAAGATCCGCAGTTCGTAGCTGAACATTTGTCCTCTTACTACTGGTCTGAACACATCATTACGTCCATCGCCATTTGGAGAGAAGGCATTTGGTACTGTTGGTTTTGGTTCACATTGTACGAAGTCTACTGTGATATCATCTGTAGCAGATCCGCAATCGTTGAACACAGTTACCGTGTAAGTACCTCCGTTGGTCACCTGGTAAGTAGAAGCGGAAGATCCGTTATCCCAACGTACTCCGGTGATACCGCCGCCTTCAGCATGGAGGGTCAGTGTTTCACCTTTACACATTACGGTGTCTCTACCGAGGTTGATAACAGGTAAACCAGTGATATTTACTTTCACGCTATCCATGAATACGCGTTGGCAATATTTGTCCATTACTGCCAGTTTGTATTTACCGGCCTGTGTGATTTGTTTAACCGGGTTAGGATCACCATCATTCCAGAGGTAGGAGATCGCATCCGGATTTGTACCATCCAGTGTGATGCTGCCACCAGGACAAATATTTCTATCTGGTCCCAGCTCCAGGTTGAGTGTTGGTTTCAGACGTACGTTCACAGTATCTCTTACCACACAATTGTCTCTGCTCACTGCTACCCAGTAACCGCCTGGTTTATTTACCACGATAGAGTTACCGGTTTCGCCTGTCTGCCATTTGATACGGCCGCCGTTTGAATTCACGGTGAGCATGATAGACTGATCAGGGCAGATAGATGTATCACGACTCAGGCTGATATCTGGTGGAGGATTCACGCTTACTTTCACGGTATCGATGGTGATACATCCTGCTTTTATCACTTTCACCCAGAATTGTTCCTGTGTACCTACCAGTATGGAGGATGCAGTAGAACCATTGCTCCAGAGGTATTGCGCACCATTTACATAGGCATCCAGTTTTACGGTTTGACCGCGGCAGATAGTAGTATCAGGGATATCTACCAGTGGTGTTGGTATCAGACCAACTTGGATGGTATCTGTAGTCGCACATTCTCCGTTGCTCACATTCACCCAGTAAGTACCGGCCTGGTTGATATTGATCCGTTGCGTAGTAGCACCGGTAGACCAGGTAATCTTGTAGGCGAAGTTAGCAGGACCCGCATCCAGTACCAGGCTGTTGCCACCGCAGATAGTGGTGTCGTTGCCCAGGTTCACCATTGGTTGCTGGATGTAGTTGAGTTTATAAGTAACGGTATCGGAAGAGCAACCGGTTCTGCCATCTGTGATGATGAAGGAAGCAGAAGTAGCGCCATTCAGGTTGAACACATTATTGTTTTGTGTGAGCGGCAAGCCGGTTACTACATTGGAAGGTGTTACCGCTACCAGGGTGTAGGTTGGCATGTATACATCGCCCACTCTGCGTAATGCTATTCTACCGTTGTTGGAACAGTTGGACGGCAGCGTAGCTTCCAGCTGTGGTTTAGCACAAGGCTTGATGACTACACGCTGGGTTACGTCGTTGGCTTTGTTACCGCAGGCGTCCATAATGCTCCATCTTCTCACAATCGTATAGCCGTTACAGATATCTACTACAAATGGATCTTCTGTATAGATAGCTCTTTTCGGGAAGGTATTATCACAGTTGTCTGTGGCTGTGAGTACCGGTGGAGCAGGTATTTTATCCTGGCAATAGAGTTCGATATCTGCCGGTGCAGGCATGATAACAGGTCTGGTGGTATCTTTCACCGTTACTACCTGCGTCATGGTGGTGGTATTACCACAGGCATCTTTCGCAATCCAGGTTCTGATGATGCGGTAGTTACCGGCACAGTCACCAGGTGTTCTTTCGGTAGTGATACGACGTATTACGGTCAGGCCATTTCCGATGCTGCTGCAATTGTCTGTTACCTGTACATCTGTAGCAGGAGGAGGGATATTGTCACAGCTCACGGTGGTGTCTGTGGGCGGTTTCACAGTGAATACCGGTTTAGTGGTATCCTGAACAGTGATGGTTTGCTGCATGGTCTGTTTGTTACCGCAATCGTCTGTAACGGTCCAGGTACGGATTTCCTGGTAGTTGTTACCACAGCTGTTCGGAAGTGTTACCGTTTTGCTGCTGGTGAATACCTGCACTTTAGCGGTACAGTTATCGGCAGCGGTAATAACCGGCCATCCTGGAACCTTATCGCAATCTACTGTGGTGTCTTTCGGAGCAGGCATACTGAATACCGGTTTAGTGGTATCCTGTACCTGGATGATTTGTTGTACTGCGCTGGCATTACCACATTCATCAAAGGCAGTCCATTTTCTGAAGATGATGTATTTGCTGTTGCAATCATTCAGATTACGTACGACAGAGTCTTTCGGAACCACTGTGATTACACCAGGTGTACAGTTGTCGCTCGCGGTGAGATTGAAGCCGTTCGGTACTTTGTCGCAATCTACCGTAGTGTCGGCAGGTGTAGCCATATTGAATACCGGAGCAGTCATATCTTTCACCGTAATTACCTGTTTCAGGGTGATGCCGGTGTTGCACTCGTCTTTCGCGGTCCAGGTACGGATCAGGAGGTAGCTATTAGCGCAGCTGCCTGGAATATCCTGACGAACTTCCACTACCGGGATGATGATTTCACCTGCACAGTCGTCGTTCGCTTTCAGGTCCACCTTAGCAGGCACTTTATCACAGTCAACCGTGATATCGGCAGGAGCAGGGGTGGTGAACACCGGTGCTTTTGTATCCTTTATCGTAATGGTCTGTGAAGCGCTTACGGATAATCCGCATCTGTCAGTAGCTGTCCAGGTACGGGTAATATTGCTGAGACAAGGTGAAGTAACCACGGTTACATCATGGTGTTGTACATCGAGCACTTCATTATCATAAGGCGCATGACTAAATACCGGTTCACCGAAGAGGGTAGTGTAGTCTTTACCTTTTTCGCATTCTGTTGTGATAGCAGGCGGCGTGAAGGTAACAATCGGTCTGATGGTTACTACAGTGATTTTCACGGCATTGCTGATGTTGTTAACACAAGCACCGGAAGCAACCACTCTTCTAAACCAGGTGTTGACAGCAAGTGCATTTGGTTGGTACACATCGCTGGTAGCACCGCTGATGTTGGTAAACGGTCCGGTAGCGCCAGTGGTGCTTTGCTGCCACTGGTAAGTGTAGCTACCGTTACCACCGGTTAATGTGTTACCACGTAACGCCATTGGTACTTCTGTTAAGCAAACGGTTTGATCGTTAGCGATGGTATTACCCAGAATTGGTTTGCGGTTGATCAGCATCACACTGGAGGTGGTTGMGTCGCAAACACCGTTGCTTACTACCCAGGTCAGTTGTGCGGTTTCGCCGGCAGGAACCGTGATAGTAGCATCTTTCGCGTTAATGTCGCTGATAGTGATCAGTGCCGCGTTGCTACTGGTAACAATCCAGGTACCTTTTGCACCTGCMACACCAGGATCGCTGGCATTCATTTTAAAGGTAGCGTCATCACAGTGTTCCTGGTTAGGTCCTGCGTTAGCAGCTACCGGTAAGCGGTAGTTAATGAGTGTCACATCATCCCAGGTAGCGCTACATACGCCGTTGGTGACTGTCCAGCGTAAGGTAACGGTGTCACCTACGTTAACATTTACCGCAGAAGTAGGGCTATTGATGGATTTGATCACAGCATTGCCTTTAATAATAGACCAGAAGCCTCTGGCACTTGGAACAGATGGGGTAGCGGCTGCCATAGTGAAATCGCCTGTGTTGTTACACATTTCAATATCCTTACCGGCGTCTGCATCATCTGCTTTCTTATAGTTAATCAGCGTTACAATGCTGTTGCTGCTGGTACAAGTACCGTTGGTAACGGTCCATTTCAGGATAACGGTGTCGCCTATTGGAACAGTTACACTGGTGAATGGATCATTTGGTGACTTGATAGTAGCGGCACCAGGGATACGGCTGATGTCTGTCCAAACACCTACTGCACTGCTTGATCCAGTTTGGCTGGCCTTCATGATGAAGTCGGCAGTAGTGTTACATTTTTCCTGGTCAGGGCCAGCGTTAGCTGTGATGGCTGCTTTGTAGTTGATGATAGTCACTCTGCTGAAAGTAGAGTCACACACACCATTTGCAATAGACCACTGAAGAACAGCGGTATCGCCTATCGGCACCGTCACCGCAGATATTGGACTGTTTGGTGATTTAATAGTAGCAGTTCCGCTGAGGAGTGTCCAGGTGCCTTTGGCAGTTGGAACACCAGGTGCATTTGCCTGCATAATGAAGTCGTCTGTTTTGTTACAGATAGACTGATCAGGGCCGGCATTTGCTTTTGCGGCTACCGCGTAGTTGGTTAATAATACCGTGTCAGAAGTAGCGGCACAAGTACCGTTGGTGATGGTCCATATCAGGGTAGCAGTATTGCCAGCCAGAACTTTCACGGTGGTGTTATTGATGGAGTCTTTCGTTACCGTTACCCATGTTGGCTTACCAACAACGGTCCAGTAGCTGTATGCACCATACTGAGTAGGAGCGTTAGCGGCCATTGTAAAGATGGAATCATTACAATGTTCCTGGTCAGGTCCTGCCAGCGCTTTGTTCGCCAGTGTATAGTTGGTCAGAAGCACTGTGTCGGTATTGTTTGCGCAAGTACCGTTACCAGTTGTCCATACCAGGGTAGCGGTGTGACCAGCCAGTACTTTCACGCTGGTGTTGTTCACAGAATCCTTCGTAATGGTTACCCATGCAGGGTTACCTATTGCAGTCCAGAATCCGTATGCACCAAATTGAGTAACTGGCTTGGCTGCCATTGTGAAGATGGAGTCGTTACAGTGTAACTGATCCGGACCCGCTACAGCTGCATTTGGTACAGCATAGTTGGTGAGCAGTACTGTATCTGCATTGTCTGCACAAGTGCCATTACCCGTAGTCCATATCATGGTGGCAGTATGACCAGCCAGAACTTTCACTGTGGTGTTGTTTACAGAGTCTTTCGTAATAGTTACCCATGCAGGTTTACCTACTGCCGTCCAGAATCCGTATGCACCATATTGTGTTACCGGTTTAGCCGCCATCGTAAAGATAGAATCGTTACAATGTAACTGGTCAGGACCAGCCACTGCTGCAGATGGCACTTCGTAGTTGGTCAGTTTCACCTGGCTTGTAGTGGCCGCACAGGTACTGTTGGTAATGGTCCATACCAGTGTAGCGGTATGACCGGCCAGCAGTGTCACCTTGGTATTGTATGCAGCAGTATCAGCAATAGTGATCCAGGACTGTTTACCACCAACAATGCTCCACGCGCCGTATGCACCTATTTGTGCAGGCTTGTTAGCAGCCATGGTAAAGATGGAGTCATTACAGTGTTTCTGTTCAGGACCGGCAACTGCAGTAGAAGGCACTTCATAGTTGGTCAGTTTCACCTGAGAAGTGGTAGCGGCACAGGTACCGTTGGTAATGGTCCATACCAGTGTAGCGGTATGACCAGCCAGCAGTGTCACTTTGGTATTGTATGCAGAAGTATCTGCAATGGTGATCCATGATTGTTTACCACCAATAATGGTCCATGCACCGTATGCTCCGAACTGAGCAGGCTTGTTAGCCGCGAGGGTGAAGATGGAGTCATTACAGTGTTTCTGCTCAGGACCGGCCACTGCTGTAGAAGGTACTTCGTAGTTGGTGAGTTTCACCTGGCTTGTAGTAGCTGCACAAATGCCGTTGGTAATGGTCCATACCAGTGTAGCGGTATGACCAGCCAGCAGGGTCACCTTGGTATTGTATGCAGAAGTATCTGCAATAGTGATCCAGGACTGTTTACCACCAACAATGGTCCATGCACCGTATGCACCCATTTGTGCAGGCTTGTTAGCTGCGAGCGTGAAGATGGAGTCATTACAGTGTTTTTGTTCAGGACCAGCTACTGAAGTAGAAGGCACTTCGTAGTTGGTGAGTTTCACCTGGCTGGTAGTAGCGGCACAAGTGCCGTTAGTGATGGTCCATATCAGTGTAGCGGTATGACCAGCCAGCAGTGTCACTTTGGTATTGTATGCAGAAGTATCTGCAATAGTGATCCATGATTGTTTACCACCAACAATGGTCCATGCACCGTATGCTCCGAACTGCGCCGGCTTGTTAGCCGCGAGGGTGAAGATGGAATCATTACAGTGTTTTTGCTCAGGACCAGCTACTGAAGTAGAAGGCACTTCGTAGTTGGTGAGTTTCACCTGGCTGGTAGTAGCGGCACAAGTGCCGTTAGTGATTGTCCATACCAGTGTAGCGGTATGGTATG
>NZ_JBFTLN010000023.1:0-116596 GCF_056396465.1 Chitinophaga sp. 05T412 | reverse complement strand
AGCATTACCTGTGCCGGTGAAAGTAAAGCTGGTAGAAGTACCGCCATTCAGCGTCAGGATCACCGTTTCGGTGTTCTCGATCAGCTGATCGTCTATTACATTCACTGGTACGGTTACACTATTCTGGCCGGCAGGAACGGTGATAGTTCGGGTGATGGCCGTGTAATCTGCACCACTGGTGGCTGTACCGCTGATGGTGTAATTAACCGTGATGGCTTCAGAAGAAGCGATACCTGTTGGCAGACTAATTTTAAATCCGCCGTTGGTAGCTGGTTCTGCGGCATCGGTTACCTTACTTACTGTCAGTACGCGGTTAGCCGCCGTGTTTTCATTATCTGTAATATTCACGGTAGCATTACCTGCACCGGTGAACGTAAAGCTGGTAGAAGTACCACCGCTCAGGGTCATGATCACCGTTTCGGTGTTCTCGATCAGCTGATCGTCTATTACAGCTACCGGAACGCTTACGCTGTTCTGACCCGCAGGGATGGTGATGGTGCCGGTGATGGCAGCATAATCGGCGCCCGCAGTAGCGGTACCTGTGATGGTATAATTTACGGTTACATCTTCAGAAGAAGCGATACCAGCAGGCAGGCTTACTTTAAATCCGCCATTGGTAGACGGTTCTGCGCCATCGGCTGTTTTGGTGACGGTGAGCACACGGTTAGCCACTGTATTCTCATCATCTGCAATATCCACAGTAGCATTACCTGTGCCGGTGAAAGTAAAGCTGGTAGAAGTACCGCCATTCAGCGTCAGGATCACCGTTTCGGTGTTCTCGATCAGCTGATCGTCTATTACATTCACTGGTACGGTTACACTATTCTGGCCGGCTGGAATGGTGATAGCTCCTGTGATGGCCGTGTAATCTGCACCACTGGTCGCTGTACCGCTGATGGTATAGTTAACCGTGATGGCTTCAGAAGAAGCGATACCTGTTGGCAGACTAATTTTAAATCCGCCATTGGTACCTGGTTCTGCGGCATCCGTCGTTTTAACTACTGTCAGCACCTTGTTGCCGCCGTCATCGTCAGTGATGTTCACGATGGCATTACCAGTACCTGTGAAGATGAAGCTGGTAGAGGTGCCGCCGTTCAGCGTCATCATCACAGTTTCGGTAGGTTCAATAAGCTTATCATCTATTACCGTTACCGGTACGTTCACGCTATTCTGACCCGCAGGGATGGTGATGCTGCCGGTGATGGCAGCATAGTCAGCACCCGCAGTAGCGGTGCCTGTGATGGTATAATTTACAGTTACATCTTCAGAAGAAGCGATACCTGTTGGCAGACTAATTTTAAATCCGCCATTGGTAGATGGTTCTGCGCCATCTGCTATTTTGGAGACGGTRAGCACACGGTTAGCCGCTGTATTCTCATCATCTGCAATATTCACGGTAGCATTACCTGTGCCGGTGAAAGTAAAGCTGGTAGAAGTACCGCCATTCAGCGTCAGGATCACCGTTTCGGTGTTCTCGATCAGCTGATCGTCTATTACATTCACTGGTACGGTTACACTATTCTGGCCGGCTGGAATGGTGATAGTTCCGGTGATGGCCGTGTAATCTGCACCACTGGTCGCTGTACCGCCGATGGTGTAGTTAACCGTGATGGCTTCAGAAGAAGCGATACCTGTTGGCAGACCAATTTTAAATCCGCCGTTGGTAGCTGGTTCTGCGCCATCAGTTACCTTACTTACTGTCAGTACGCGGTTAGCCGCCGTGTTTTCATTATCTGTAATATTCACGGTAGCATTACCTGCACTGGTGAACGTAAAGCTGGTAGAAGTACCACCGCTCAGGGTCATAATTACCGTTTCTGTGTTCTCGATCAGCTGATCGTCTATCACAGCTACCGGAACGCTTACGCTGTTCTGACCCGCAGGGATGGTGATGGCTCCTGTGATGGCGGTATAATCAATACCACTGGTAGCTGTACCGGTAACTGTATAGTTTACGGTAATAGTTTCGGAAGAAGTGATGCCTGATGGCAGGCTGATTTTAAACGCGCCGTTAGTAGCAGGTTCTGCGGCATCGGCTGTTTTCACGATGCTGAGCGTGCGGTTAGCCGTTGTATTCTCATCATCTGTGATGTTCACCGTAGCTGCACTGCCACCGGTGAAGGTAAAGCTGGTGGAAGTACCTGTTGTGATGGTCATACCCACTGTTTCTGTATTTTCCAGGATCAGGTCATTAATCACCTGTACAGGAACAGTTACGCTGTGCTGACCAGCAGGAATCACCACGGTGCCTGTGAGCGCGGTATAATCTACTCCGCTGGTAGCGGTGCCATTAACGGTATAGATTACTGTAATAGGCTCTGATGAAGCGACAGTACCTGGCAGGCTAATGGTGAACTCTCCATTGGTGCCCGGTTCTGCTGCTTGTTTGGTAGCCGTAACGTTGAGTACACGGTTGGCCGCAACGTCATCGTTGTCAAGTATGTTTACGGTAGCGTTGTTGTTACCAGTGAAGGTAAAGTTCGTAGAAGAACCTCCGTTCAGCGTCATCACTACCGTTTCTGTATTTTCAATCAATTGATCGTCGATGACCGGTACCTGAACGGTAACACTGTTCTGACCTGCCGTGATCAGCGCGGAAGCGCTGAGCGTGGTGTAGTCGATACCTGCGGTGGCGGTGCCACTGATGGCATAATTTACGGTCACATTCTCAGCCGCGGTAATACCAGCAGGCAGACTAATTATAAATGTACCGTTGGTAGATGGTTCGGATGCGTCGGCTCCTTTTACCACGGTGAGTACCCGGTTAGCTGCGGTGTTATCATCATCGGCAATATTTACGGTAGCAGTACCATTGGTAGCGCTGGCGGTGAAGTTGAAGCTGGTGCTCACGCCGTCGGTAAGGGTCATCACCACTGTTTCTGTGGTTTCAATCACCTTGTCATCGATCACCGGCACGGTGACAAATACAGTGTCTTTACCAGCCGGGAAGGTCACGGTGCCACTCAGTGCAGTGTAATCTTGTCCACTGGTAGCGGTGCCGCCAATGGTGTAATTCACGGTGATGTCTTCGGAAGCGGTGATGCCTGCAGGTAAGCTGATCGCAAACCGGCCATTCGTACCTGGTTCTGCGGCGTCTGTTTTTTTAGTGACAGAAAGTACACGGTTTGCCGCGGTGTTGTCATCGTCTGCAATATTTACGGTAGCAATACCGCTGGTCGTACTGGCAGTGAAAGCAAAGCTGGCAGATGTACCGTTGGTCAGCGTCAGGATCACGGTTTCGGTGTTTTCAATGATCTTGTCATCGGTTACCGTTACGGGTACGCTTACACTGTTCTTACCAGCCAGGATGACTGTAGCACCAGTGAGAGTGGCGTAGTCAGTGCCATTCACGGCAGTTCCTGCAATGGTGTAGTTAACGGTGATATCTTCTGCAGCGGTGATGCCAGCAGGCAAACTGATATTGAAGTTACCATTGGTGCCTGGTTCTGCGGCATCAAGCGTCCGGGTGACAAGCAGCACGCGGTTGGCGGCGTTATCATCATCGTCGTTGATATTCACAGTAGCCTTACCATTGGTGGTACTGGCAGTAAAGGCAAAACTGGCAGAAGTACCATTGACCAGCGTCATGATCACCGTTTCAGTGCTTTCTATGATCTGGTCATTGATTACACTAACGGGGACGTCTACACTATTTTTTCCGGCCGGGATGACTACCGTACCACTGAGGGCATTGTAGTCCGTGCCGCTGGTAGCTGTACCCGCGATGGTATAATTTACGGTAATGTCTTCAGATGAAGTTACTCCACCAAGCAAACTGATCGTAAACTTACCGTTTGTAGCCGGTTCTGCTGCGTCGCCTGCATTTTTTACACTCAGTACCCGGTTAGCTGTGGTGTTATCATCATCTGTGATATTCACGGTAGCATTTCCGGTTGTACTGCTTGCCACGAGCGTAAAGCTGGTGGATGTACCTCCTGTGGCCGTCAATACGACGGTTTCTGTATTTTCTATAATCTTATCATCGATAACGCTAACGGTTACGGGCACACTGGGTTGACCAGCCGGGATCACTACAGTGCCGCTGAGCGTTGTGTAATCTGTACCGCTGGTCGCCGTGCCGCCTACAGTATAGCTAACAGTGATGTCTTCTGATGCGGTATACCCTGCCGGTAATCCAACTGTAAACGTTCCATTGGTAGCTGGTTCTGCACCATCTACAGGGTTAGTCACGTTGATCACCAGGTTAGCTGCCACGTTATCATCATCCGCAATATTCACGGTAGCGTTACCGCTGGTAGTGCTGGCAGTGAAGTTAAAGCTGGTGCTTGCGCCGCCAGTGAGGGTCATTACCACGGTTTCGGTGGTTTCGATCACCTTGTCGTCGATCACCGGCACCGTTACGAATACCGTATCCTTACCAGCCGGAATGACTACTGTACCGCTCAATGCAGTGTAATCTTTTCCACTGGTAGCGTTGCCGCCAATGGTATAGTTCACGGTGATGTTTTCGGAGGCGGTAAGGCCAGCAGGCAGGCTGATCGCAAACTTGCCATCAGTAGCCGGTTCTGCGGCGTCGGTCATTTTGGTGACAGACAGTACACGGTTAGCAGCGTTGTTGTCATCATCTGCAATATTCACGGTAGCGCTGCCATTACCTGTTAAAGTGAAGGTAGTGGAGCTTCCCCCGTTGAGTGTCATGATCACGGTTTCTGTGTTCTCTATCAGCTTATCATCTATTACAGCAACTGGTACCACTACCCCGTCTTTACCAGCCAGGATCACTGCTGTACCGGCGAGTGCGGTATAGTCCGTGCCGCTGGTGGCAGTGCCGGTAATGTTATAGTTCACCGTGATATCTTCTGATGCAGTATATCCTGTTGGCAATGTAATATGGAAGGAACCAGGAACAGACGGTTCTGCCGCATCGCCCGCGTTGGCAACGCTCAGCACGAGATTGGCCGCCACATTGTCGTTGTCGGTGATGTTTACAGTGGCATTGCCGCTGCCGGTAAAGGTAAAGCTGCTGGAAGTTCCTCCTGCCAGGGTAGCGATCACGGTTTCGGTAGGCTCTATGATCTTATCATCTGCCACTGTAACGGGAACGTCTATTGTACCTGCTCCTGCAGGGATGACTACTGTTCCTGTCAAGGCGGTGTAGTCGGCACCTGGGGTGGCAGTACCCGCCACAGTATAATTCACGGTAATGGCTTCAGCCGTGGTGATACCGGTAGGCAAACTGATAGTAAATGCACCATTGGTAGATGGTTCTGCAGCATCACTCTTCCGTACTATACTCAATACAAGGTTAGCCGGTGTAAGCGATTCGTCATCAGTGATATTAACAGTGGCTGTACCTTCCGTGCCGCTTGGGACCAACGTGAAGTCGGTACTGCTGCCACCGGTCAGGGCCACCACCACAGTTTCTGTTGGCTCTATAATTTTATCATCCTTCACAATTACTGGCAGGTCCACGCTGTCCTTACCTGCGGGCAGTACGATGCTGCCGCTGAGGGTATTGTAATCATCACCGCTGGTGGCTGTACCAGTTACGGTATAGTTCACGGTAATATCCTGGGAAGCTGTGTAGCCCGCAGGCAACTTAATAGTAAAGGCGCCATTGGTAGATGGTTCTGCACCATCGTTCTTCTTCTTAACGCTCAGCACAAGCGCCGTGGCTGTATTGTCGTTGTCCACGATGTTCACAGTATCGCTGCCATGGATGGTGCTGGCCGTAAAGTTGAAGTGGGTGCTGGCGCCGCTGTTCAGCTGCATGATCACGGTTTCAGTAGTCTCTATGATCTTATCATCGATCACTGTCACTGGCACAATTACTTTGTCGCTGTTAGCTGGGATCACTGCAGTACCACTGAGAGTCGTATAGTCAGTACCGTTAACCGCCGTACCGGTAATGGTGTATTGAACGGTGATGGCTTCCGCTACGGTTACGCCGTTAGGCAGATGAATGCTGAAGCTTCCGTTAGTACCTGGTTCTGCGGCGTCGGCAGTCGTGGTCACCGTCAGTGCCGTATTGGCCGGTATATTATCGTCATCCGCAATGTTCACGGCAGCGTTACCATTGGTGATGCTGGCGGTATATGCCGCACCGCCGGTGCCACCGGTGATGGTCAGGGTCACGTCTTCTGTTGACTCAATGATTTTATCATCTATCACATTAACAGCTACCAGCACATTTGGATCTCCGGCTGGTATCACCACGGTATTGGTCAACGCGGTGTAATCTGCGCCGGCAGTGGCGGTACCACCTACGGTATAGTTCACAGTGATCGGCACAGCTGCGGTATAACCGGCTGGCAGGCTTACCAGGAACTGACCATTGGTGCCTGGTTCTGCGGCGTCGCCATTATTAATAACGCTCAGCACGCGGTTGGCGGCAATGTCATCATCATCCCCGATGTTCACCGTAGCGGTAGCATTGGTGGTGCTGGCAGTGAAGGTATAATCCGGAGAAGCGCCACCTGTAACGGTGAGGATCACCCCTTCAGTACCTTCTATGATTTTGTCGTCCTTCACAGTAACAGGCACGTCTACCCCGTTCTGATTCGCGGGTATTACCACGGTACCGGAAAGGGTGCCGTAGTCTGTTCCGTTGATCGCAGTACCGGCAATGGTATAGTTTACGGTTACCGGCTTAGCTGATGTTATGTTAGCAGGCAGGCTGACAGTGAACGCGCCATCCGTGCCAGGTTCAGCGGCATCTGTTTTTTTCGTAATGCTGATTACCTGGTTAGCCGGTGTATTATCATCATCGGTAATGTTCACTGTTGCAATGCTGTTACCAGTGGCCGGCGTGAAGTTAAAGCTGGCGTTGGTACCACCAGTCAGTGTCATCACGACTGTTTCTGTACCTTCTATGATATCGTCGTTGTTGACAGCTACAGCTACTTTAACATTAGGTTGACCCGCAATGATCTTCGCGGTACCAGTGAGCGCAGTATAGTCAAACCCTGCACCAGGAGTAGCCGTACCACCGACGGTATAAGTTACATCGATGTCTTGCGACGCGGTATAACCAGCAGGCAGACTGATGGTAAACTCACCAGGAGTGCCTGGTTCAGCGCCATCGGCTGTTTTCGTCACCATCAATACGCGGTTAGCGGCAGTACTGTCATCGTCAATGATATTCAGGGTAGCATTGTTACCTGCCGGATCTGCGGTATAAGTGAACGCATTTGCGTCTGTACCACCAGTCAGGTTCAGTATAGCCTTTTCTGTAGGTTCTATAATCTTGTCATCACTAACGATCAACGGTATGGTAAAGCTGTTGGTATTAGCCGGCAGCGTAACGGTGTTGATGGTATAGTCGGTGTTGCGGGTAGCGTCACCAGTCATGTTGTAATTGAACGTGATATCGGCTGCAGAAGTATAACCTGCAGGCAGACTGATAGTATAAGCGCCATTGGTGCCTGGTTCAGCAGCATCGTCTTTTTTCACCACTTTCAGTACCTGGTTCACCGCAGTAGCATCGTCGTCTGCAATGTTAACGGTGACGTTGCTGTTGGCCGGGTCTGGCGGGAAGATATAAGAGTTGGTTCCGTCACTGGCACTACCCGACAGGAGCGTGATGGTCATCGTTTCGGTTGGCTCAATGATCTTATCATCCAGCACTTTCACGGGTACTGATATAGCATTGGTACTACCCGGAATAGTGATAGTTCCCAGCGCCTCATAGTCTTCACCCGAAGTAGCCGTACCGGAAATACGATATCCAATTGTAACAGGCCATGCGGAAGTTGCCGAACCTGCCAACTTCACAGTAAAGGTGCCATTGGTACCTGGTTCTGAGGCATTGGTACCTGCAACTACCTGTATCGGCGTGCTGGCAGCCGCGTTAACATCTATGATGTTCACCACCGCACCGTTGCCGGATGGATCTATGGTGAATGGTAAACCAGCAGAATTAGCGGTCAAAAGATTCATTACTACTGTTTCCGGTCCTTCAACGATACCGTCGTCAATAGCGGCAACATCGATGAACACGTCATTGGAGCCCGCCGGAATGGTGAAAGAAGTACTGGAAGGTACGGTTGGTAAAGTATAGTCAATTGGCGTGATAGCCGGACTGTGAGCGGTTCCTGTGAGATTGTAAGTGATCACCACGTCGTGCTGAGCGGTAATACCTGGTGGCAGGGAAACCCTGTAACGACCGTTGGTACTGCCTTCTATAGCGTCCGACACTTTAGTGAGTAATACTACATTAYTGTTAGTGTTGTAATCATCATCTGCGATATCCACGGTAGCGGAACCACCACCAGCAGCTATCGTATAGGTGAATTTCGTATCGCTGCCACCGGTGATCGTCATGTCCACGGTTTCAGTTGGCTCAATGATCTTATCGTTGATCACATTCACAGGAACGATTACACTGTTTTGACCAGCAGGGATGGTAACAGTACCAAGCGCCTGGTAGTCAATATTGGAGGTAGCTGTACCACCGATGTTGTAAGTCACAGTAATATCCCTTGCAGAAGTAATATTCGCAGGCAGGCTCACTTTGAAGCTACCAGCAGTGGATGGTTCTGCACCATCGGCGTTTTTGGTTACTGTCAGTACCTGGTTGGCGGCAATATTGTCGTCATCATCCAGGGTCACCTGGGCGTTGCCATTGGTGCTGCTCACGGTATAAGTGAAGCTGCCGCTGGTACCACCGCCGAGCGCGAGGTCCACGGTTTCCTGTCCTTCGATGATCTGATCGTCGATCACATCCACGGGAACGTCTACACTATTCTGACTGGCCGGGATGGTGGCCGTACCTGTCAGCGCCGTGTAATCTTTACCACCGGTAGCGGTGCCGGCGATGGTATAAGTAACGGTGATATCTTCTGATGGGAAGACGTTGGCTGGCAGACTGATTTTAAACTTACCGTTGGTGCCTGGTTCTGCGGCGTTGCCATTGTTGGTAACACTCAGCACACGACTGGCTGCGGAGTTTTCATCATCTGCAATATTAACGGTAGCGGTAGCATTGGTTGGACTGGCAGTATAAGTCAGACCTGCACCGGTACCGCCGGTAATCGTCATCACCACTGTTTCGGTATTCTCTATTAACTGGTCGTCCTTCACTAATACCGGTACCGATACAGTCGGTTGGTTGGCCGGTAAAGTCACTGTGCCGGTGAGCGCGATATAATCGGCGCCACTGGTGGCTGTACCAGCTATTGTATAGTTGACGGTGATTGGCGCTGCAGCGGTATAACCGGCAGGCAGGCCAATGGTAAAGGCGCCATTGGTAGATGGTTCTGCGGCATCACCGCTGTTGATCACGCTCAATACCTGATTGGCGGCAACGTTATCATTGTCGGTGATATTAGCAGTGGCACTGCCGTTGGTAGCGTCGGCAGTGAAACTAAAGCTTGTGCTGGTGCCGCCGGTAAGCGTGAGCACCACAGTTTCTGTACCTTCTATGATCTTATCGTCTTTTACATCTACCGGTATAACTACGCTGTTTTGTTTTGCTGGTAATACAATGCTGCCTGTCAGTGTCGTATAATCATCTCCGTTAGTACCAGTACCACTGATAGTGTAGTTCACCGTTACCGGTTCTGATGAAGACACAATTCCAGGCAGACTTACCTTAAAGCTACCGTTGCTGGCAGGTTCTGCAAGGTCTGATTGTTTCACGATGCTGAGCACGCGGTTGGCGGCAGTATTGTCGTCATCGGCAATGTTCATTGTTTCCTGACCATTGGTGGGGCTAGGCGTGAAAGTGAGCACGCCGTCAGTACCACCAGTAAGCGTTACGGTCACTGTTTCTGTATTCTCAATGAAATCATCATTGATCACATTCACAGGCAGTGTGGTGCCATTTGAACCTCCCGGAATAGTAACGGTGCCGCTTAGGGCAGCATAATCTGAGCCACTGGTAGCGGTACCGCTCACGGTATAATTTACCGTAATAGGTTGAGGAACCGTGATACCTGCCGGCAGGTTAATTTTGAATGTATTGTTTGTTCCCGGTTCTGCTGCATCGCCTGTTTTGGTGATGCTCAGCACGCGGTTGGCAGCGTTATCATCGTTATCGATAATGTTGCCGGTTGCGCTGCCTTCCACCGCATCAGGCGTGAAAATGAAATTAGCGGAAGCTCCATCGGTGATGGTGATTATTACGGTTTCTGTACCTTCTATAATCTGATCATCTACCACATTCGCCACTATTGCTGTTCCGGTGCCACCAGCTGGAATAACAGCCGTTCCGCTGAAATGCGCCGGGTTAATACCATTGTAATCAACACCTAAAGTAGCAGTACCCCCTATGGTATAATGTATGGTTACTGGTTCTGAATAGGTAATACCCGGAGCAGGAAGGAAATTGAATCTCAATGAGGCGCCGCCTTCTGCGCCATCGCGGACCAGCTGTACCCTTACCACACGGTTGGCTGGCGTGTCATCATCGTCTGCGATGTTTACCGTAGCAGTTTTGGCTGCTGCAGATGCGGTATAGGCAGCAATACCATCAGTACCACCAGTGAGGGTCATCACAACTGTTTCTGTTACTTCGATGATTTTATCATCGTTCACGGTCACTGGTATGGTTACAAAAGGTTGACCTGCAGCTATAGTAGCAGTACCGTTTAATGCAACATAATCGGCGGTGCTGGTAGCCGTTCCGCCTATTGTATAATTCACAGTAATAGGCGCGGAAGAAGTGATACCAACCGGCAGACTGATTTTAAATTCTCCTGGTGCAGCCGGTTCTGCGCCATTGCCGTTATTAACAACGCTCAGCACACGATTAGCAGCAGTATTATCGTCATCTGCAATATTAGCCGTAGCGGTACCATTAGTGGTGCTCACGGTATAACTGAAGGTGGCAGAGGTGCCGCCGGTAAGCGTCAACGTTACGGTTTCTGTACTTTCTATTACCTGGTCATTGATCACAGCAACGGGCAGGGTAATGGAGTTTTGCCCTGCAGGAATAGTCGCAGTACCCGTTAATGTAGTATAGTCAACACCGTTAGTTGCCGTTCCGCCAATAGTATAATTCACGGTGATGTCCTCAGAAGGTGCAACGGTTCCAGGCAGACTGATATTAAAGGTAGCGTTGGTAGCTGGTTCAGCTCCATCAGCTGTTTTGGTAATACTCAGCACCCGATTGGCGGGAGTGTTATCATCATCCAGGATATTCACGGTGGCATTACCGTTGGTAGTGCTGGCCGTAAAGGCAAAGCTGGTGCTCGTGCCGCCGGAGAGTGTCATGATTACCGTTTCGGTATTTTCCATCAGCTGGTCATCAATCACGGTCACTGGTACGGTTACACTGTTCTGGCCTGCTGGTATGATTGCTGTATTGATGATGGTGGTATAGTCGGTGCCATTAATCGCCGTACCACCAATGGTGTAAGTCACGGTAATAGGCTCGGCAGCCACGATGTCGTCGGCTGTAGTAGCTCCTTTCGGCAAACTGATTTTGAATCTGCTGTTAGTACCTGGTTCAGATGCGTCTCCTCCGTCGTTCGTCACGCTGAGCACGCGGTTGGCAGCTGTATTATCATCATCTGCGATGTTGACAGTAGCACTGCCATCGGTGCCGCTGATAGTGAAAGCAAAGCTGGTGCTGGTACCGCCAGTCACCGTTGCAATGACAGTTTCCGTATTTTCAATGATCTTGTCATCGACAACGGTGATGGGTAAAGGAATGCTGTTCTGTCCAGCAGGCAGCACGACAGATGTTCCCAGGGCGGTATAGTCTGCGCCACTGGTAGCGGTACCGGAGGATGTATAGGCTATGGTAATATCTTCGGAAGAAGTGATATTGGCAGGGAGACCAATAGTGAATTCCCCGTTTGTGGATGGCTCTGCCGCATCCGTTTTCTTCTTGATACTAATCACGCGGTTAGCCGCTATATTGTCATCATCTGCAATGTTAACAGTGGCGTTACCATTGGTGGTGCTGGCAGTATAGTTAAAGTTAGCGCTGCTGCCACCGGTAAGCGTTATCACTACCGTTTCTGTATTTTCAATCACCTGGTCATCCATCACATTCACAGGTACCACTACACTGTCTTTACCGGCCGGTATAGTTACTGTGCCTGTAAGCGCAGCGTAATCAAACCCACTTTTGGCTGTACCACTTACGGTATAGTTGACGGTGATGTCTTCGGTAGGTATTACACCTGCTGGTAAATGGATGGTGAACTCACCATTGGTAGATGGTTCAGCAGCGTCGGTCTTTTTAGTTACACTCAGCACAAGATTGGCCGGTGTATTTTCATCGTCAATAATATTTACGGTAGCACTCACAGCACCGGCAGCTGGTGTCAGCGTAAAGTTCGTAGAGCTGCCACCGGTTACGGTTACTATAACTGTTTCAGGTTTTTCCAGCAACTGATCATCCAATACCAGTACCGGCATTGTTACGCCTGGCTGGCCTGCAGGAATCACGATCGACCCGCTCAGCGCCACATAATCTGCACCTGGGGTGGCGGTGCCTCCAATGGCGTAGTTAACGGTGATGTCTTCAGATGAAGTAACACCTGCCGGCAAGCTGATATTGAAGGCGCCGTTGATATTGGGTTCTTTAGCATCCTTGCTCCAGGTAACACCAACCGTAGTTTTAACAGGATCGTTGCTGTCGTTATCTTCAATATTCAACGTAGCCGTTGATTGTGTGCTGCTGATATTATAAGCACTGCCGCTGAGTGTGCCGAAGGCGCTATTCAACGTAACAGTTACATTTTCCGTTGTTTCCAGGATATTATCGTCAGTTACTATTACAGGCAAAGGAATGCTATTACTTCCTGCAGGGAAAGTCACGGTACCATTAAGCGTCGTATAGTCGGTTCCGTTAGTTGCGGTACCGGTTACAGTATAACTCACCGTAATTTCTTCCGCAGCATTAACGGTTCCGGGCAAACTGATTTTAAATGCACCATCCTGCGTTCCTTCCTTACCGTCCTGTCCTTTAGTAATAGCGAGCGTTTGGTTCACTGTTGTTACACCACCAAAAGTGGAAAAATTCTGTATGCCGTTAAATTCAACGTAGTCCACGCCGTCCTGTTGTCCTGTTGCGGAAGCTGTCAGTTCATTGATATTAGCCAGACCTTCCGGCGCCAGATCATTGAGGGTAGTGGCAATATCACCCGTATGTTTGAACCATGTCCAACGTTGGGTGCCAGCTACGCCACGTGCCGAAAGGGCATTTTCTGCATTGGTCTTTTCAGCAGGGTTCCAGAACAACCGCACCTTCACGCCTCCATTTTGTGTCAGGGCGCCACCGGTATAGTTGATCTGTACCAGCCTGCGCATCAATTGTGTTCCATAGTCAGGGCCATTATTTTTGCCCAATGCGGTAGTCATATCCCTGTTCACATCTACCAGTGCAGACAGCTTGGAAAGATCCATGGTATTGCCGTTGAGTGCAATAGAAGCAATATATTTCTTCGCATCCGTAGGATCATAGAAATACAGGGTATCGTTACTGATACAAGTAGCGGTAACTGTTCTCACGGTAGCATCCGGTACCAGGTTAGCGGTACGTTGCAGGTGACTGGTAACGAGTGTAAACACTACGCCATCTTTCAGCCCACTCACATTTTCAAAGCTCACGATGTTGCCGGCAAAGCTGGTAGCAGGTATTTCAGTAATGGTACCGGTAGCAAAGTTACCGTCGCCATCTTCATCTACCATTATGCTAAAATCTCCTGTAGCAGTACCTGTAGTGGTAATACCATTCAGGTCGAACTGCATACTGAGTGGCTGTGTGCTGATATCGTAGTTAGTGAACTGTGTTTTCCATTCCTGTGTAAGACGCTCTGGAATACAGCTGCCCAGCGGCAGGTCTGTTCCGCCAACGGTGAGGGCGTTAGAGTTGCTGCCCAACAGGATATAGCTTTTATCTGTAGGGAAAGTATTGGCGTTGTCTGCATTGGTGGCGGCGATCGTGCGCATGCCGACAGTCAGGATAGCACCTGTGTGGATACTGCGGGACTGTTTCTGTACCAGGCCTTCACGGTCATCGCGACCAATACCGAAAATGTTATTTTTATAAGTATTGTTGGCGGTAGCATTCCAGATCACGGAACCATCTGTTGCGAGATAGTTCTGTGCCGTGCTCTGGTCGAGCGTAACACCATATTTTACACCGAGGTATGATTCTACCTGTTGTGCCTCAGTTGTGCTCAGGGCAGATTTGTATACGATTACTTCAGGGATTTTACCGTTGAAGATGCGGTTATCAACAGTGCTTTGATCGGTAGTACGTCCGGCTATTTCAAAGAAACTACCGTCTGTCTGCGTTCCAAGGATACCGCCTATCGGGCCTTGCTTACCATTCAGCCAGGTGCTTCCACCCTGCGTATTATTCGCACTGATATAGATACCCCTGGCGATGATAGGTCCGGCATAGAGCGGTGTGATTTGAGCCGCCGTACCTCCGTTGCCATCCAGGCCAAAGTTACCTCCGTTTGTATAAATCAACCCTCTGCCGGAGGCACCGGTTGTTGTCCAGTTACCGTTAGAGGCGAAGACACCTGCAATGTTACCTGCAGGAAGGCCTTCCGGCTTAGTTACAGAGAAGATAGATAAGTTGGTAGATGTATTCCAATTAACGCCGGCATCTCCCTTCAGAGATTTGCCTGTGGCGCCCGTGAAATCAACGGCCGGGTTGAAGTTGATACCATTTGGTACCTGAACAATGTCTGCTGAAGCAGTAACAGGATCTGTATGGGCAACCGGTGCTGCACGCAGTTCTGTAGCCATAGCGCCAGCCTGGTTCAGCCATTGCTGTACCTGGTTGCTTCCATCCACCTGCACATCCGCATCTGCTTTTACCCACAACATTTCATTAGCCACACCACCTGGTGCTGTTACGTAGCTGGCGAAAGTGAAGTATTGTCCATTAGTCAGGTCCAGGTTAGCCGTATAGCTGGCCACGCCATTCACATCTGTGGCAGACAGCTGTATAAACTGGTCGGTACCATCAAAAGTAGCATCATTACTCACTACCAGATAAGGTGTGGTAGCAATTTTCGGCAGCTGATCTTTGCGCACAGCAATGTTCACCGTGCCTACGGCACCGGATTCCTGTACTTTCCACACCCTCGCCATGCGGGTAGTTACCGCCGGATTGCCAGTGAGCGCAGTGGTAAAAGTGGAGCTGGCGCCGTCGTCGCCCCACACCAGGTATGATTTATCTGCAGAGAAAGTATTGGTATTGCCAAGGTTATCAGCCGCAATACCGCCGAGGCCCACTATGGGCTGCAAGCCGGTACTAATGTTCTGGCTTTGCTTCTGCGCAAGGCCTTCTACATCATCGCGCCCGATACCAGTGATGTTATTTTTATAAGTAGCATTAGCGGTGGCATCCCATACTTTGGTGGTGCCATCAGTAGCGAGATAATCTATTGGGGTGGTTTGATCTATTGAATAACCGTACTTGATAGCCAGATAKGTGGATACACGTTGCTGCTCTGTAGGGGTTAACGCGGTCGGATATACGATAATATCTCCCATGGTACCAATCCATGCCTGCGCACGATCCCAGGGCCATGCACCTATTCCCGCATCCACGTTACCGGTGTTCCATGCCTTAGCGGCAGATCCCAGCGATTTCATTTTGCTGTACAGCGTGGCTGTGCCGCCATTACCAGCCCATACACCTACCATTTCATTAAACACTCCCGGTTGCCAGTTGCCAGCAGGGCTTGTCACGTCATTAGCCCATCCTACGAAATCGGCGGTCCCATTGCCACCTACAAGCGCCAGACCAGTACCCTGGTTAGTAACGCCTGCACCATAAGCGAGAATAAACTTATTGCCTGCACCGGTGGTAGCTGCACTACCAGTGCCGAAGAAAGTTCTCGCAGCAGTTCCTGCAGGCAGCTTAGCGATGTCCAGGCCCATAAAATCTGTACCATCAAATTTCACCACCGGGTTAAAGTTGGCATTATTTGTTGCATTGCTCATATACAGCGGTTGATTCACTGCTGTAGCTTGCGTAGCGTTATTCAGGTCTGAAGCGTAATCAGTCCAGCCATTGATGGCCGTACCATCAGCACTGCTGGAAGTACCTGCATCTGCGCGCAGCCAGAGGGAAGTACCCACTACTCCACCCGGCGTTTTGATAGATGCGCCATAGGTAAAATATTGGCCACTGGTCAGATTGACGTTGGCGACGTAGTGTTTCACACCGTTGAGCGTCATGGATGTTACGGGGATGAACTGATCGCTTCCGTCAAAAGTAGCATCATTGCTGACGATGAGGTAGGTCTGTGCAGCATTGGGCAATACATTGAAAGGTACGGCTACCTGTACAGTGCCTACCGTACCGGTTTTTTGTGCACGCCATACCCTTGCCATGCGGTAGTTGGCTACGGGGTGACCAGTCAGCGGCGTTTTAAAGAGACTGCTGTTGCCATTATCGCCCCATACCATGTATGATTTATCTGCAGTAAATGTATTTGTATTGCTAAGATTTGTTTCAGTAAGATTATTCAGACCAATTGCCAGTTGCATGCCGCCGGTTGTATTGCGGGATTGTTTCTGGTTCAGGTCTTCTGCGTCATCACGGCCAATACCAGTGATGTTATTTCTATAGCCGTTGTTGACGGTAGCATCCCATACGGTGTTGCCATCGGTAGCCAGGTAGTTGGTAGCGCCGTTATTAAGCGAAATACCGTACTTGATGGCCATGTAGCTGTTCACCTTCTGCTGTTCAACCAGCGTAAGCGGACTGGTATATATAATCAGGTCGCCTATGCGGCCATTGTAAGAGCTGGCGTTTGACCAGCCCAGTTGGAATGCGCTGTTGTTACCAGTGAAAATACTGGCATTATTGCCATTGGCTACATTCAATCCATTCTTGTAAATGGATTGCTTGTTAGCAGGCAGAGTAATATTGTCAGTCGTTGTCCAGAGCACAACGGAATCATTGATGTTGCCTGCGCTGTAACTCAGACGGTTGCTGACATAAGGAGCATCCCAGTACACCGCATTATCTCCCCAGGTGGCGTGTAATGTAAACTGTGTACCGGTTCCGGCAGGTTCGGTAAAGACAACAGTGTTAATATTAGTTGCCTGGCTGCCTGCATAGAATGCGGCAGCCGCATTGTAGGTACCATTTTTCAGGAAAGAGCCACCTGTCATGGCGTGAGGCGGACCGCTAAACCTTACTACAGGGTTAAAGTTCAGATTGACTGCTGCATTATCCCTGTACACAGGCTGGTTAGCCGGTGTAGCCTGACTCACATTATTCCCATTAGGACTGTAATCGTTCCAGCTGCTGATCAACGAACTATCGGCTGTAGCAGAAGTAGCGATATCCGCACGTAACCATAGCAGGTTAGTGCTGGCTACACCACCCGGATATTTCACCGGCGCACCGAAAGTGAAGTATACACCATCGGGCAGCTGGCTGCTGCTAAGAGTGATGGTCTTATCTGCATTCAACGGCAGCTCCTTGTTAATCGTCGCAAAAGTAGGATCTGTGCTAATCAGCATATATACCTTGGTGCCGGTTGCATTGGCTTTCAAAGTAATATTCTGATCCGTCCAATTGGTTTTACCAACCTTCCAAATGCGGGGCAGGCGGCGGGTTGCGTTGGTTCCGCTTACGACTGTATTATAAGTAGTTGCAGACTGTCCATTATCTCCAAATACAAAGAAAGATTTATCGTTCGTTATAGTATTGGCATTCTGCTCGTTTGTCAGCGGAATATTGCCACCCAGAGAGAGCGTCACAAAACCGGTATCCACGCTGAGTGATTGTTTTGTATTCAGCGCAGTAGCATCATCTCTGCCGATACCGGTAATACGGGATTTATAAATGGCATCAGCGGTCCAGTATTTAGACCCGTCAGTAGCCAGATAATCGGTAGTACCACCGTTGAGTGTCATACCATATTTAATACCAAGATAAGATTCCACAGACTGACGTTCCGCATCTGACAACACGCGGTTATAGGCGATCACTTCTCCCATTTTTCCATTCCAGTAAAGTCCCCTGGCAGCAATAGTGCGGGAGCCTATGGAAATAAAATTGGCAGTGAGCGGCGTTAAATTAATAGCCCCCTGGTTGTCGAGCTTGTAGTTTTGAAATACGCGTACTCCATTCGGCGTATTATTCGATTGGCTAGCGCTAAAAATGTAAGGTTTATCAGATTGGAAAGCGTTATTACCCGTTACAGCTACTACTGATGCAGCATTCTCCAGGTACTGTAGTTTTCCTGAGACAATCCTGAATTCCATCCCATGAGAAGATCCTACGGTTCCACTACCAATAAGATCACCCGCATAATCGTACACGGTACTGCTACCTACCGCAAAAACGGTCGTGGTAGCCGGATCTATGCGTGTGGTAGTAATATCAAGATAGTCGTTTGTGCCATCGAATACCAGTCCATAATTGAAATTAAGCGCCTTTGCATCAGTGATAGCCTGATAGGCCACGGTATCCTGTACCGCGTCATTGCCTTTATTACTATAGTCTGTCCAGTTGCTACCACCGGAAATACCGTCATCTGCACGCAACCAGAAGGATACACCATTGGTGACCCCATTCGGACCGGTAACGCTTTTTGCAAAAGTAAAATAAGCACCATCGGCCAACTGGCTACTGTTAAGTGTAATAGTGCCATCGGCGTTTAGCACATAAGCGGCGTCGCCGGAACCGAAGGTATTGTCAGTACTAACCAACAAATAAGTCCGTGCGTTACCACCAGTAAGTTTGATAGTAATATTCTGATCTGCCCAGTTATTTTTCTGTGTTTTGAAAACACGGGCCATACGGCTATTGACTTTACTGATACCGGTAACCGGTGTCTGGTAAGTCGTTGCACCTGCATCATCTCCGAAAGTGAAGAAAGAAAGATCATTAGTAATAGTGGTGGCATTGGCTTTGTTGGAAACCGCCACTGCAGCTCCAGCTGCGATAGTCACAATGCCGGTATCTGCAGCTACAGATTGTTTCTGCAACAGCATACCTTTATCGTCACGGCCAATACCGGTAATATGTTTGGCATAAGCGCCACCGGTAGCCGCCTTCCACATAGTGGTGGTACCATCGCTGGCGAGATAATCCATTGAGGCGTCTATCCCTAATGTGAGGCCATAGCGCAACGCCATATAAGACTGTACCTGCTGACGTTCGAGATTGGTCAGCTTGCGGGAGTATAAAATAACTTCCGGGATATCTCCATTAAAGGGGGCGTTATGCCCTGCGCCGATATAATCTTTATTACCAGCTGGCGACACGAAGTTTACTGCATTGGTATTGGCAGTCAGTAAAACTTTACCATCAATACCTGTAGCCCAGTCGTTGGTGACACTCCAGATATTGAGCAGGTGAGCATTACGGACATTTACACTGGCCGGATATGCGAAGTTACGGCGTGCGGTACCGGAGCCAAAGTAGGTATATTGATTGTTATCACTCCATGTATATACAGATTGAGCGCTGGCATAAGTGCCGCCAAATTCGAAAGGATAGCAGGTGACAGCCGTAGTGTTAGTACCGTTGTATGTTTGTACGGAGAATACTTCACCAGCAGTAAATGTATTCGCCATCTCTGGTTGTTGTACGAAATAATTGCCACCAGGGTTCGTACCGACGAATCCGATACCAGGGTTAAAGTTGATGGATGTTTCCTTCCAGGGGAGCGTTCCTGCAAGCGCAAGCGTCCATGTACGGCGGGCAACGCTCAACTCTTTCCATTGCGAGACATTGTTGCCGCCCACTACCCCACTATCTGCCCTGGCCCATACTTCCAGCCCTGCTGCCACACCAGCCGGAGCGGCCTGCGTATTAGCAAAAGTGAAATAAGCGCCGTCAGGTAACTGATCACTGTCCAGTGTTACCGCTCCATTTGCATCGAGTACATATGATTTATCTCCTGCACCAAAGGTATCGTCATTGCTCACTAACAGGTAGGTGGTATTGTCTCCCCCGGTAAGTGATAAGGTAACAGGGCTTTTAACCCAGTTAGTGCGGTCTGTTTTATAGATACGCGCCATGCGTACGTTGAGATTACCCAGGCCAGTAACGGCCAGGCTATACGTAGCCGGTTGGCCATTGTCACTGAAAGTAAAGTAAGAAAGGTTGTTGGCGATATCGATAGTATTTTCTGCATTGGAGGTCGCCAGGCTGCTTCCTATGCCAATGGTCACATTGGCGCCATCGAGTTGCGAACGGCTTTGCTTTTGCAACAAGGTACCATTATCATCTCTACCGATACCTGTGATGCGTTCACCATAACCAGTGTTTTTAGTGACCGTCCACATCCGGGTAGTGCCATTGCTGGAGATATAATCAACAGGAGCACCAGCGGCAGTTTTCAATGTAAGCGCATATTTCAACGCGAGGTAACTATTCACCTGCGCACGTTCTGTAGCGTTTAACTGCCTGTTGTAGAAGATCACTTCTGAAATACGACCATTGAAGATGGAGTTTTGACCTGCGCCGATGGCGTTGTTTAGCGATCCTCCTCTCGTGAAGTTAACAGGAAAACTGGTGCTGCTCCCCATTGTTTTGCCATCAAAATTCAATGACCAGCTACCAGGAGCGCTCCAGTTATTTAATAAATGTGGTTGCTGTATATTAATACCAGGCAATCCGTAACCAGGTCGTGTGGTGGTACCAAAGTGCGTATAGTGGCTTCCGTTATACACATAGAACGGTGTACCACCTGCTACTGTCGGGTCACCACCAAATTCAAACGGGAAACTCACCGCGGTAGAAGTACCCGGCAGGTTAGATAACTGTACAGAAAATATTTCACCGGCAGTATAACCTTCCGTGAATTTCGGCACCGTGAAATAGTTATTTCCCGTGAAGCTGATTGCCGGGTTATAGTTAATGGTATTCTTTTCCCAGCCTATGGGCGGGTTGGACGCAAAAACCGGCCATTCGCGTTGTACGGCCTGATCCTGCCACTTGAGGATGTTGCCATCAGCCACCGATGTACCGGCATCCGCTTTTACCCAGGTCTGCAAATTAGTAGCTACCCCACCCGGATATCGTTGCTGCTGTCCGAATGTAAAGTAAACTCCGTTGGCCAGGTCTGCACCGGAGAGTGTAACCGTTCCCGTGCTGTTCAGTTTCAACTCTTTGGTAACGGTACCAAAAGTGGCGTCCGTGCTGATGAGCAGGTAATTGTTCCCTGCCCCGCCTGCGAGCTGCAACGTTATCTGCTGACTATTATCCCAGGAAGCTGTTTTCTGTATGCGCCACACGCGGCCCATACGCTGATTAGCGTTGGTGCTGGTAACTGCCGTAAAATAACCGGTGTTTCCTGCATTATCACCAAAGGTAAAGAAGGCTTTGTCTTGCGTGAAGGAATTGCTATTAGCAGCATTGGAAGCGGCGATTGCATTTCCCAACGCGATGGTCACCATACCGCTATCCTGGCTCAGGGATTGTTTCTGGCTCAGCATACTGCAATCCTCACGACCTATACCGGTGATACGTGCACCATAACCTGAGTTGGCAGCAGCTGTCCATATTTGTACCGTACCATCGCTGTTAATATAATCTGTTGCGCCGGAATTCAGCGTGATGCCGTATTTCAGCGCCATATAAGATTCTATGCGCTGTATTTCGGCAGGTGTAAGATCACGGTTGTAGATGAATACTTCCGGGATAAATACTTTTGAATATTCAGAATAAGCGGCGCCCCCTACATCTAATGTCCATACAGTACCATCGGAAGTAGGACCATTTTTCACCAATGTGCCATTACTCTTAAAATCATAAGCGCCGCTGGCTCCTCTTTCAAAAGAATAGAGTTTACCTTTGGCGGTGATTGCATTACCGGTATTCAACCACCCTTCCACAAATAACCGATTTTCGAAACCGGCATGCCACCCCATTAATTTATTACTGCTAGAGCTGGTAAACACACGACCTGTTTGGGAACCTTCCAATACGCCCATTCCCATAATGGAATAAGCACCAGATACAGCTGCCGAAGCGGGTACCAGGTGCGCATCATTACCATCATAATAAATAGCCGGGTTGAAGTTGACCATACCGGTGGTATTGTCCGGATCGCCGACCACCGTCATGTGATTGGCATTGCCGGAAATATCTCCCCAATTCACACCATTCACAGCCTGATCTGCCCGGTACCAGGCTACTACGCCATTGCTCACGCAGGCAGGCCCTTTCGCTGCCATCGGGATGCCGTTGCTAAATTCCGAGGTACCACAGGTATTAGCGGGAATACGCAGCGTGGCTGTCCAGAAACCGAGTCCGGTAGCACCGGGACCAGCATTATAGGTAATTGTTTGTGTAGAAGTTCCTGCAGATAATCCTGTTAAAGTAGTAACATAATATTGCCCGCTCGTTTTGTTTGTTGCGGGATCATTAGCATAAATGTCTACCGTGTATTGTGCACCTGCTGTTATAGCAGGTATCGTCAACTGCAACTGGTACTGACCTCCGCCCAGCGCGGATGAAGACACCAGTACCGGTGTTTTGCCGCCGGCATTGGTATAGCTGCAGTTACCCCCTTGCAGGGAAATGCCAGCAGCGGTATTATTATAAATAGCGTTTTGGGAGATGAGTACATTGGTGGGTGCTACGTTAAAAACGCCCGCACCACCGTTGTCATGTATCACGCAACCGCTAACCTTCGCATCTGTAACATTGGCCGCGCCGTAAAACCAAATAGCGTGGTTGGCATTGTTCACCAGTGTGTCGCCCTTAATATCCACATCTGTAGCACCGGCAGCACCACTCACCACAATGCCCGAACGGGTCTGGTTATAAAACGCCGAATTAACAATGTCTACATTAGTTCTGGCAGCGTTGCTATAAAATTCAATACCATCCTCGTTCCTCGTGAAGGTAGCGTTACTTAGCTGGAAATTGGTGGTGGCTCCAGCCGCATAGATACCATCCACATCAAATTCATTAAAGGAAACATTATCGATCGTCACACCCGTAGCAGCGGCATAAAAGGCAATCCCCACATCTGCATCATCTGTATTGGCGGGCTTATCTCCATTCAACACAGTATTCGTACAGTTAAAACCGTTAATGGTACTTTCAAACCTGATGCAGGCATTTCCTCCATAGAGTCCGGGTATCCGGTTTTCTACTACTGTTTTATTGATGGTAACATTGCTCGCAGCACCATTAAACCAGATGGCGTGAATATCATTCTCATTAATATTAATGGTATCGAGTGTAATGTTGCCGGCAGTATTATCGAAACGGATGGCATAGTCCCCATCGTCATCCTGTCCGATCACGTTCATATCTATCGTAGTACGCTTAATATTAAAATTAGTAGCCGGGTAGTCACAATAGACTCCCAACGAAACCCCGCTCCATAAGCTATCAATGGTTACATTCCTGAACAACACATTATTAGCTGTTTCTACTGGACCGGTTGTATTATCAAACATCACTGCGTTCTGGAATCCGCTGATATTACTATTGGTCAGTGTTAACCCATTCACGCCCGCATCCCGGAAAACGATGCCCTCTCCTCCACGTGTATTGCTGGCTGTGCTAAGCTGGATATTATCCATTACCAGGTTAGTTTGTGTACCACCGGTAAAATAAAAAGCCCGCCCAATGTGTGGGGGGAGGTTTGAAGCACCGGCTGGCTCAACATCAGTAGAAGAAATGTTTCTTATCGTCAGTCCTGTAGAGGCCCCTTGCACCCTCATAAATGAATTCAGGTTATTTCCCACGGTGCTGAAAGAACGTATATTCTCCACCGTTATCCCCGATGTATTGGGAAAGATGTCCACATCAATGTCCCCATTGTTCTGCACAGCAAAATTCCGGATAGTCACGCTGTCCGCATTAATCACAAAAGGATTGATGACGGGATTGGCACCAGTAGCATACAGTATGATCCTGTTCAGCCCATCAATCGTCAGCTTTTTGACGGTAATGGTTGGCAGAGAGGTAGCCAGCGTAATTTGTCCGTGCACATTGAACACGATATCATGCGGACCAGCACCTGCGGCATTGGCATTGAGGATAGCCTGTCTGAATGAACCAGGCCCCGCATCATTCGTATTAGTGACCGGGAAAGTGGTAGCAGTGGCTGCAACACTGAGCAGCACGCCCAACATGGCCAGTAAAAATCGCTTGCAACACTTGCTGAAAAACCTTACATCGGGATTCATAACATTATTTAAGAGGGACATCATGCAATAAACATTGGGTAATACGGGGGTCGGGGTCGCTATGTCAGGCATGGCGAACCTGAAAGATTTTTTTTCAAATCTTCATATGCCCCGGATGCGATATGGTTGTTGATTAAGAGCTACAGATGATTTCAGCCATCAGTACTGCCCACACAGACAATATTCGCTTCATGAATAATGGAACCTGAAACAACGGAACAAAGCCTGATCCGCGTACAATGGCAATCGCGTAAAGTTTACCATAGGAAAGTGTTAAGATTACTGAAAAAGGATACGGGCATTATCGGTTTATTCTACTTTTTGCAGAATAGTTCACTTGACTCCACGAAACTACTCTTGTTGCGAAAGTAGTCAAACTATCTACGCTGGATTGTCGTTGTAGTTCGATATGTTTGTAGTAGTTATACTACACGACAGTAAGGACCACTCATTTCATGTCCCGCCATTGTCCGCCATAAAAAAATTAGAATCATTGTATATATGAAAAGAAAATAACTAATTTTGTGGCGACAGAAAATCCGCGAATCCCTTATTCCCTAACCTGGAATAGAAATGACACATGTACTAATAGCAGATGACCACTCGATAGTAAGGCTTGGCATTAAGCAAATTATCTGCTCCCTGCCAGACAATATGCTGGTTACAGAAGCAAAAACATTTGATGAAACTATTTTTCTTATTGAAAGCCAACTTTTTGATCTGCTGATACTGGATATTAATATGCCGGGTGGCAACAACCGGCAAATGATAGACGCCGTAAAACTGCGAATCCCCGGTATCAGGATACTGATTTGTTCAGCATATGAAGAATTGCTGTATGCACTGGACTACATCCAGACTGGCGCAGATGGCTACATTGAAAAAAATTCCATCGACGAAGAATTCAAAACAGCCATTACTGCTGTGCTTGGAGGAGAGAAATATATCAGTAAAGCAGTCCGGGAACAGCTGATCAGAAAATATACCCGACGGGAAGAGCATTCACTCAACCCATTCTCGGAGCTTTCCGGTCGTGAAATAGAAGTGATGAACCTGCTCATAAAAGGTCTTCCGTTGATAAAAATTGCGGAAATGCTTCATCTGCAACTCACCACCATCAGTACCTATAAGGGGCGCATTTTCGAAAAAACAGGCGTAAAAAATGTGGTCGCATTAGTGGAGAAAGCGCAAATGCATCGGGCAACTATTCACCGCCACGAAGCTGTAGTGAAAGCATAGTACCACCGCCCGAACGTGCTTCCGCCAATAAGTTGGCGTTGATGACCGGCAACAATTCTTTTACAAGTATCAATCCTATACCGGTGCTATGGGAATGCCCTATGCCGTCATTTTCAGATTGATTAATCCAATCCCTTACTGCCATTGGCATTCCCATGCCGGAGTCAATGATGTTAATGATTATACCCAGCTCTACTTCTTCCATTGTAACTTCCACACTTCCACCGGAAGTGTATTTTACGGCATTATCCAGCAGGTTATGCAACACCACTGCCAGTAATAATTTATTCACCATCACCACTGTCTCTGGCGGAACATGAGAGGTGAGCCGGACTCCTTTGGTATCGGCAACAGGTTTGAAAATGGCCATCTTCTCCTCTACTAACAGGAACAGATCAACGGTTTCTTTAGAGAATGCTCCTGCCTGAAAAGTAGTCCGCATATAATGTATCAGGTTATCCACCAGATGATGCATGCGGTACAGACTTTCATAAGTCACCGCTTTTACTTCTTCCTCCCGCCACCCACCGGATAAGGACTCCTCTTTATTGACCAGTAACAGGAACCGTAGTGGTGTTTTAATATCATGGGTAATGGCGGTAAGCAGATGCTTATGCATTAAGCTTTGCTTTCGTACCTGCTCATCAGACTCCTGCAGGGTAGCCATCGTTTCCTCCAGCTTACGGGTGCGATTAAATACCTTTAACTCCAATAACTTATTCAGATCCTGAATATGTCGGACACGTAGCTTATAAATCAATATTATCAGGCCGATAAGGACTATCAACACAACCACCCGAAACCACGTCCGTTCATAAAAAGCCTTTGCCACGTGGATAACAATTACCTTTTCGATGTATTGATCTTTTCCGAAGCCCTTCAGCTTCCGGATACGGATACGATAATCTCCCGATGATAAAGATGACAGGATAATAGTCCGGTCGCTGCTCATGGGTAACCATACTTTCTCCTCCCGTTTACTATCTTCCAGACAATAATAAAAATACAGGTTCCGGGGATCACCAAAATAAGGAGAACTGACATGAAGTCGGAAGGTTTTAAATTTATGGGGCAACTCAATCTGATCTGCGGCGGCTGTCAGTTTCAGATCACGTTCTACCCAGTCTACAAAGATTCCTTTATCCGGCATTTCCATTTGTATCATGCCAGGTGTAAACTGAACAAGCCCGTCCAGTGATGGCAAAGAAATGTTGCCATTATTATACTTCAGGGCACAAGGTTCGCAACCACCGTTGAATTCATTGGTATTAAATCCCTGATCTTTTCCAAAATAATAGTAAAATAAATCTCCCTGTTTTCCGTCTCCAAAATTCAGTGCATCCTGCCGGCGCACACGAAATAAGCCTTTATTGGTAGTGAGCCAGAAATACCCTTGGTCATCTTCCATAATGCAATGGGTACTTAACATATACCGCTGCCTGTCCAGGGGTAATGACACCAATCGTTCATTCCGATAAAGGAAAACACCCTGGTTATAAGTAGTGATCCAGATTTCCGCCCGTTTAGGAATATAAATGCTTCTTATATTCGCCGCTTCCAAACCTTTGATGGTGTCTGTACGTCCTGATGGCAGGTGAACGCAATATAGCCCCTTGCCTGTGCCTACCCATAAAATATCCGGGAGCTGTCCTTCTTTGATATAAGTCACATCATTGACAGCGGCCGGAAGAAACTGCAGGCCCTGAGCCGGATCTGCCATCCTTATATAATATAGCCCGGGATACTTTCCACCTATCCACAAATTTCCGCCAGCATCGATAAAAACCTGGGTAATGAGATATGGCAAATGAATTTTGTATAATACCCTGCTGAAGTCCGTCGACATGCAGATCAGGGAAAATCCATCCCTCCCCCAATATCTTCCCTGCTTGTCACGAGCCAATGTATATTTCTCCAACGGATTTTTTCCACCAGCCGACAATGGCAACCAGCTGTATCTGCCCTGTTGATCAAAGACAAGACCAGAAGTTGTTACCACTGCATCTCCCGGGAAAGGAGCCTGTGCATAAAATACCTCTGCTTCCGACGCGTTAGATTTATACGCCGTAAACTGCTGTCTGGTGCAAACATAGAGGCCTTTGGTAGAACTTCCCAGGAAAACCCGGCTATTAACCTCATCATAATAGATCGAATTAATGTAAGCAGCATGCAGGTCAAAATCCCGCAATACTACCGAACTATGTATGTTTTGTCCTTCATCTTTTCGCTGCAATTGATAGCAATTGCCATCTGTATAAACAAAAACCTGGTGCGTTGCCAGGTTCCAGAACAGCTCCATCCGGTGCTTGCTGAATGCGGAGTCAGTCAACAGGTCCCCGGTAAGCGATACTTTTACGGGCTTGTCTTTGTTCCATCCCAGGATGTGCCCATCCCGCTTAAGATAAAAGAGCTGGTTACCGGAAACGAACAAACGCAGTAGGTCAAGCTGAGGTTCTACAATACGGTATACCTCTCTCCCTTTCTTTACAAAAGAGATGGTATCATGATAAACTGCAAAATAACTTTCTATACCATCCGGGATGACTACAGGACGCATCGCTGCAAAATGGCTGGCGTAGTCGTCCGGCCAGCCCCTGATAGGATAGTGCTTGTCTATGCTAGCACGGTACCGCTGATACTTATATCCCTCTAACTCTTTTCCAATATGAGTTACCTTACTCCCTGTTACGGTTAATATTTCTTCAATATCAGTTTCCACCGTGATAGCAGTATCATTAGGATAAATCCTGGCCATTCGGCTACTTTTCAGCCCAGGTACATTGTCACTGCCAAAATTGAAAAAGTAATTGCCATCAAAACGGCCTAACCCATTTTCCGTGGCCAGCCATAGGAATCCATTCTGATCCGGCACAATACCCTTTACGCTGTTTTGCGGCAAACCATCTTCATCCGTAAAATGCCTCACAAAATAATGGGGGCTGGAGTCCATTGTGGTAATGGGCTGCTGGCTAAGGTGTAAGAAAGATAGACTAAGACAAAGAAAAAGGTTCATCACAGATATGGGCACAACAGTACAGATTACCTGTCATATTTTTTATAACTTGATAAAGATATAAAAAAAATAATGGCAATTCCATATCTCTTTTGTCTATTGGAGTTTAACAGCTGATCAACCTGTAATCGCAGTCTGGTAATATCCCAAATATAAGAGGCAATTGAATGTAATGATAAATTGCCTCTTATATCTGTTTTAAAAGATAGGGCCCTATTTCTGCTTCTCATTAAAACTTTCCAACTCCTTATTTACCTCATCCAATAATTGCTTTTCAGTGGGCAAATACAACTCATACCGACTGGCAACAATTTGCTTTTGCCCTTCGGGTAATGTGAATCGTACCACGCCATCATTTTTACTCGCACAAAGCAAGATGCCTATGGTCGCATTTTCGTGAGGTACTTTTACCACCCGATCGTAATAATTAACATACATCTGCAATTGCCCCAGATCCCCGTGTGTGAGCTTTTGCGTTTTTATTTCAATGATAACAAAACATTGCAGCAGTCGATTATAACAAACCAAATCCACATAGAATTCATCTCCTTCGATATGGATGCGTTGCTGTCTTGCCATAAAAGTAAAGCCGTTGCCTAATTCTAACAAGAAATCCTTCAAACGGCTGATGATGGCGCTTTTTAAATCTCTCTCATAATAGGAAGCCTCTCGCTTCAGCCCTAAAAACTCTAATAACATAGGATCTTTGATGATCTCATCCGCATCAGATGGGAGGTCTTCTTCTCTGGCATGATGGTCCATTGCGCGAATAGCTTTTTCCCTCGCGTCTAAAATGATTGACTTGATGTCCGTAATAAAGGACGGGTTGATTGACATGATAATGGTTTTAACAATTGAGATAATAATGGTTAACAAATTCTTTTTTAAATTAAATTCTGCCTATGATTATTTCAAAATGACGCTGTAGGTTTCATCTGATATGCAGTACAGGCTTATAGTAGCGCCGAAAATGAATCTGTTGAAAATAAAACAGCGATACCAGTTCTAATAGAACTTTTATCGCTGCGTCGTACTATATGGAATACAAATATTTTTCTAAATATCGCTTAAAAAATCAGGAATTACAATAATAATTACGCTTTTTATTTCATTCAAGCCATCACGGAAACCATTGTCAAAACTAGYGTTCCAAGCGCTTGATCCCCTATAATTGTGATGTCCTTTTTTATTTGTTCAGGCCGTAAACTTTTTGAAAATAATTTCCACGACATAGCAGGCGGGATGATAATTTCTGTTGTCGGTTGCTCAAAAAAATCTTTGGTCAGCCTCCATTGGCTATTCGTCCGCAAAAGAAACCATGATCCTCCAATGTCCGTTGTGATGGTGACTTTTACAACGGTGCCATCATCTGCTGCGATGTCGCGATAAGTATGTGGCAACGCCTGCATGAAGATGTCAATGAAGGGATAATAAAGCTCCCGGGTCATTAAAGCAGGTTTATTTACGGCATCTCTTATTTGCTGCTGGTGCAACCATTTCTCCGTGTATTCACGCGCAATCTCCATCCAGTTTTTGCTGGTGGTTTCACCTGCCCAGGCCACAGCAAATGCAGCATTATCAAAAGGATTAAGTGATGTAAAATAATCGCAAAAAAGCGGCCCCGTGATTTGATGAAGAAGAATTAACATTTGAGGGCTTACCCGTTTCATGGCCTTAACCCAATCGGCATTGAGTCGGTTCAGAAAGTCAACCAGGTCCTGGTAGGAATGAATGCTGGCTGATTCACCATAGTAATTATCACGGAGAATCGATAATATACGCAGGTTACTATCTAGCAGATGCGCCACCACATCCTTTACTACCCACTGCTTTGCAATCGTCTGCTGTTGCCACTCCTCAGGCGAAAGTGATGATAGTAACTCCATCAGTTTTCTGTCAAGAACAGGTAGCAGGTGGACTACATCAATTGGAATATCTGACCTCATAAAATATTGATTAATTATACAATATGATTTATCATCATTTAGGCAACCCCAACAATCCACCAGTCCGGATAAATCCGTAAAAATATTTTCAATAAATGCAACTAGTAAAGATGTTTGCTGTTAATAGATGTGCAGCACTAAACAGATTTTCTAAATTATCTCCATAAAAATCATCTTTAAAATTAAAAAATATGGGAAACAAAAACATAACAATCATTTTGGTACACGGCGCCTGGGGAGATGGCTCTCACTGGAAGCAGGTGATTGAAAATCTTCATGATGAAGGATACGTTGTCAGAAGTGTCCAGAATCCGTTGACCTCTTTAGCGGAAGACATTCAAAAAACAACCGATTTAATTGATATGAAGGAAGGAAAAGTGCTGCTGGTAGGGCATTCCTATGGAGGAGCCGTAATTTCCGGAGCAGGTCATCATGAAAAGGTAGTGGGTCTCGTTTACATTGCAGCTTTTGCGCCAGATAAAGGAGAAAGTTTGGGTGGCATCTTTGCACGGCGGGAACAACCATCCGGCGGTGCTAATATATATCCGGATGCCAAAGGATTTTTATGGATCAAATACGACAAATTCCATGAAAGTTTTGCCCAGGATCTGGATCAGGAAGATTCCATTGCCATGTCGTTGTCTCAAAAACCAATTCATGGAAGTATTTTTGGCACGGAAGCCGGAGAACCGGCATGGAAAACAAAACCCAGTTGGTACCAGGTCTCTGACAATGATCATATGATCCCCCCGGCAACAGAAAAAGAAATGGCAGAAAGAATGAAAGCCAGGAAAATTATCCATTTAGATGCAAGCCACGCGTCTTTAGCAGCCCGCCCTAAAGAGGTAACGGAATTTATAAAAGAGGCCGTTGCCGGAGTGTCCTGATCCAGACCAAGATTTACTTTAATACACACAAAAAAGCCGTTGGATTACCAATGGCTTTTTTGTGTGTATTAAAGTTCTCAGATAAAAATAACAATATCTCTATTGATCATTATTTGTAATTTAAAATTTATAGCTATATCCAAATCTAGCAACCTGTGTTTCATAATAATCATCGCTGGTGTAATGGAAACCCATTCCGTCTATCTTTCTTTTAATAACCATGGTATTCAGCAAATCGGTGACATTAAAAAACAACTCTCCTTTACCTTTCTGAACTGATTTTTTCAACCCCGCATCCAGCGAAAACCTGGAAAGGATTTTCCCCTGCGGGATAATATCTGGTGCTAAATAAACGGCCGTCATTTGTGCATCCCATCCCTTTGCAAAGCGGAAAGTGTTGTTCAGCTTCAAATTGCCCGATATCGCCGATTGCTGATCAGCCGAAAAGATGTTCGGCTCAGGATAAAGATTCCTTACTGTAAAAGCGTTTATTTGGCTCCTGTAAATATTACCATTGATGTTAAAGGAATAAACATCTGACACCTTTTGATTCAAAATAGCTTCCACACCTGTATTATAGCTCTTTCCCGCATTTTGGAATATAGCATATATCAGCGTACTTTCCGGAATGGTGCTTGAAATTCTCGTGATGGTTCCATCAGCAAAACGATGGTACAAGGCGGAATAGAAGTAACCGTTGCTCCAGGTGTTCTTATAACCCAACTCTATAGAATTGGTAAATTGAGGACGTAATGCAGGGTTTCCAACCTTGATAATTTCCGCATCATCATATTTCGGAAAAATACGAATGTCCACTTCATTCGGTCTATCCACTCTACGGTTATAGAATACCGAAAGTTTATTGTTGTCGTTCAGCTTATAAGCCAGCCTCATATTCGGGAACGGCTGTGTATAATGGTAGCCATCGCTTTTGTAGGTGCTGTGGTTGGGGTTTACATCGTATTGTATTTTCACGTATTCCACACGCAACCCCAACTCGGCTTCCCATTTTTCATTTTCAAAAACATAGTTCCCGTACACTGCAGGTATAAGTTCTTTGTAGTTTGCCCAACCACCGGCATTCATATCCAAAACAGAATTAGCTCCCGGTTTGAACTCCATATTGGTAGGAATGCTCCGGTTACGCAATTTGACACCTGTTTCAATACGCCCATATTTCAACGGCTTGATATAATCTATATTGAAATCATATACCTGCTCGTCAGACAATAATTTAAACGCATCTGTTCCGGTTGATGCTGGCAGGAAATTGTCGTAAAAATATTGCTCATCTTCTCTGTGAAAGGTATAGTTGAAACCGATGTTCAGCAAATGTCCGGCGTCTTTAAATTTATGCTGGTAAGCTGCCGTAGCCATTGCCGTTGTTTTCAGCTCATCTTCCAGAAACTGCCAAAGACGTAAACGCTTTGAAACATCCCCGTTAAAAAATGGCTGGTCGCCACGGTCGATAATCTTCTCACTGCCGTACATTCCCGAAACGGTCAGGGTGTTTTGCTCGTCCATGTTCCAATCCACGCCTGCTTTTGTAGTAAGGAAATTGGTATTCCTATTCCGTTTCAGTTGCGAATTGATAACCGTTCCATCATCATAGTATCTTGTTACAAACTCATTTTTATTCAGCGTTTTAGTGTACAAATTATCTGCCTGCAAAAAGATGTTTACCTTATCCTTTCTGTAATTAAGGGATAGCGATGGATTCATCTTCGGCGTGAAGGTATATTGCGGCCTGATAGTCGGTAGGTTTTCCTTCCTTTTCCAGAGTGAACCCAAACCTGAAGTTAAGCCTACCTTACCATTAAACCCGTTCTGCTTGTTCTTCTTCATGATGATGTTGATGATTCCAGCGTTGCCGTTGGCATCATATTTTGAAGACGGGTTGTTGATAATCTCTATTTTATCAATGGCAGAGGAAGGAATATTATCTAACCCTGTTTGGCTGCCGAAGCCGGTCAATGCAGTCTGCTTACCGTCAATCAGGACCGTCACCTTATCATTGCCTCTTAATTGTACTTTACCGTCCTGCACCGTAACTCCGGGCAGGTTTTGCATGCTCTGTAAAACCGAACCTCCACTTTGGCTAATATTATCAGCAACGGAATAAGTTTTCTTATCCAGCTTGCTACTCACATCACTTGCTTTTGCGGTAACAGTAACGCCTTCCAACACCGTTGACTGTTCGGCTAATTCAATGACCGGAATATCTAAAAACGCAGAAAGGGTACCGACAAATAACGGCTGTTCCCTGTTCTCAAACCCCATAAATGAAACGTTGAGGCGATAGTTTCCCGGCTTCATATTGGCAATAGAAAACCTACCTTCCTCATTGGTGATTGTTCCTGCTACAAATACGCTGTCTTTTTCATTTCTTACCGCCACATTTACATAAGGAAGAGCCGATTTATTTGTCTTATTTTTAATCATACCGGAAATGGTAACAGACGACACCTGTGCATTGGCCACCGAAGCTATTATCATGGAAATGAGTACAAAAAACAATCCTATCTTATTCATTATCCTAATCTTTGACTATCTTTAAAAATTCACCTGCATTATCAAAAATCAGGTCTTTGCCTTTTACCTCTACTTCGTAGGTAACAACTCCTTTATTATCGGCAATCTTCGCTACTTCTTTTATTTTTTGCCCGGCATAGTTCTTAGCAACATAAGCTTTTGCATTGGCAGGAAGCTTATCCATGCTGATTCCTGTTTCTGTTTCGAGAATGCCTCCTGAAGCGTCCATCAATACAGAATAATCGGTTTTTTCCATTTTAAATCCTACTTCGTAATTCCCTTTCTCCTTTTCCCATTTCAGTTCCTTAGCATTGGGATACGCTGTATGCAATGCTGATTTTACTACAGCTGGCACTTCTTTGTCCGAAACTTTTTGTGCATTGGCAAATGACACGCTTGCCATTGCTGCCAATAGGAAGATTAACTTTTTCATTTTTGGACTTTTTGATGGTGAGTAACAAAGTTCAAAAGCGATTTAGAAGAAATTTAGAATGCGGTAATTTGTACCTGGGATTTATATAGGACGGCCATAAACCCCCTTTGGGGTACTACATTTAACCACCCATTTAAAATTAAACGAGCAATGGTCTTAGTAGAAATTTAGCTTGAAATCGCTATCAGAAAGGGGTGGTGGAACTAAAATCTAACTAAAAAAATATGTTCTCCGTTTTCAAAACGATATGTTACCTGCCAGCCGTAAAGCTTGCATATTTCCTGAACGATGGATAAACCTAGTCCGCTACCACTATTGTCCGCAGACATCCTCGAAAATCTCTTGAACAATAAATCAGGGTGAAGTGCCTGTACCCCCGAATTTCTCACCTCAAACGCAGATGTTGATAATCCTACGTTTATGGTGCCTCCCGAAGAAGTATGGCGGATGGCATTAATGATAAGGTTATTGATTAAGACTTCTGTCAAGCCAATATTGCCTTTCACTTCAACTTCCGGCTGAATATCAGCACCGACACTTATATTTTTCTCTTTAAAATGCGCTTGTAACCCGTCCATCGTTTGACCAACCAAAGTATCGAGACCGATGATTTCCGAATTATCGAACTGGCTGTTTTCAATCTTGGCCAGCAATAGCAGATTTTTGTTTATCCGTGAACTCCGTATCAGGGCTTTATTCATTTCTTCTGCAATGTGGTATTGCCTTTCGGTCAGGTCATTGCTTTGCAATAGGATATCCAGCTTGTTTTTCAGCACCGCCAACGGTGTCTGCAATTCGTGGGAAGCATTTTCGGTAAATTCCTTTTGATTTCTATAGGTGGTAATAGTATGCTGGAGTAACTTATCAAGGGTGGCGTTCAATTCAGCAAACTCAATGGTATCGGTTTCCTGAAAATGAATCTGCTTTTGGCTGTTTAATTGGAACGACTTTAATTTCTGCAAAGTATCCTGAAACGGTTGCCATAATTTTTTAGACAGCTTCCTGTTCAATAGCCAAAAACCGACTACTAAAATCAGGAAAAAAAACAAGGTAGCCACAGCAATATACGCAACGGTTTCTTCGGTTTCTTCCACATTGGTTTCCACCACCAATACATAGTGTCGATTATTGATCTTAATATTCGTCCTTAAACCGCGAAAGCGGCCAATCGCATCTTCTCCGTTAGCATATGGATTTTTCCGTTTGATGGTGTACAGGCTGTCTTGCAATAAAGGTTTTCCGGTATATTCTATTTTGCTTACTGGCTGTATATCATTCCAGAATGCAATGCGCTCCCCTAATTTTTCGTCGCTGATATTATGTACATTAAATTCATTCTCTATTCGCTCTGCAATAAGATAATTATTCTCGTCCAGTTCTTTCACCCAAATCCAATCCACCAACAGAAAGTAGGATGGAATGCTCAATGCGAATACAATAAAAGCAAAGATGGTAAGCTGCTTAAGCGACTTCTGTAATAAATTTTTCATCCTTCCCATTTGTAGCCTGTACCGTAAACGGTTTTTATATACTGTCCGCAACCGGCATCACTTAGTTTTTTCTTCAGATTCTTAACGTGTGCGTAGACAAAATCGTGATTATCGAGCATATCAGCGAAATCCCCCGACAGGTGCTCTGCCAATGTACTTTTAGAAAGTACGCGGTTTTTATTACCAATGAAATAAATAAGCAGGTCAAATTCTTTTTTGGTAAGCGCGATGGATTCGCTATTTACAGCAACCGTTTTTGCCAAAAGGTCTATTTCCAGTTCGTCCTGCTTTATAATATTGGAGTTGTTAAATTGTTTTCTTCTGATAAGGGAATAGATGCGGGCTGTTAGTTCCGATAAATGAAAAGGCTTGGTAAGATAATCATCAGCCCCCAGCTGTAACCCTTTTATCTTGTCCTCTAAAGAGTTCTTAGCCGAAATGATGATAACGCCATCCTGCTTATTCTCCTTCTTCAGTTCCTCTAAAATTTTCAGTCCGTTTCCGTCCGGCAATGTGATATCTAATAAGATGCAGTCATAATTGAACACCTCTATTTTGCTCATTGCTTCCGTAAAGGTGGTAGCCACTTCACACAGATAGTTTTCTTCGGAAAGATATTCCACCATGCTTTTGGCAAGCTCTTTTTCATCTTCTATTATCAGCACTTTCATTCCTTCGGTACTTTCGTTCTACAAATTTACAAATTGAATTTTGAAGAAATTTAGAATATCCCTATTGCTAAAACAGATAAAACAGTCGTAAAGTCTTTATTTACAACTGTTTTATCTGTTTTTAGTCTTTGATGTACTTTTTGTTTAAAATGCTATTTTAGAACAATCGGATACCTAAAATTACCTCCAGCCCAATCCCGGCGCCACATACTTCAAAATAGAAGACAATACATGTACATTATAGTCAACGCCCAATGTATTGGGTATTGTTAAAAGGATGGTATCTGCCTCCTGAATGGCTTCGTCCTTCGCCAACTCTTTGATAAGTTGATCCGGTTCCGCCGCATAGTTTCTTCCGAAAATGGCGCGCTTATTAGGTTCTATATTGCCGATCTGATCTACCTGCTTGGTATCCCGTCCAAAGAACTGACGATCCTGATCGTTGATCAATGCGAAAATAGACCGGCTCACGGAAACCCTTGGTTCGCGCCGATGGCCGGCTTTCTTCCAGGTTTCTTTGTACAACCTGATTTGCTCCGCTTGTTGCACATGGAAAGGTTTACCGCTTTCATCCATCTTCAGTGTAGAACTTTGAAGATGCATCCCATTTTCTGCGGCCCAAACAGCGGTAGCATTAGAAGCCGCTCCCCACCAGATACGCTCCCGTAATCCTTCTGAATAGGGTTCCAAACGCAATAAGCCCGGTGGATTGGGGAACATCGGATATGGATTAGGCTCGGCAAATCCAACACCGTCCAGTTTACCCAGGAATTCCATGGCTTTACGTCGTCCCATATCTGCATCCGTTTCTCCTTCTACTGGTTCATATCCGAAGTGGCGCCATCCATCGATGACCTGCTCCGGCGAACCTCTGCTGATGCCCAATTGTAATCGCCCTTCCGAAATTAAGTCCGCTGCGCCGGCATCCTCTATCATGTACAGTGGATTTTCATACCGCATATCAATGACACCCGTTCCAATCTCTATTTTGCTTGTTTTAGCGCCGATAGCGGCCAGCAAAGGAAACGGAGAACCTAATTGAGCTGCAAAATGATGTACACGAAAATAGGCGCCGTCTAAACCAATTTCTTCAGCAGCCACCGATAAATCAATAGATTGAAGTAGCGTGTCGCTGGCCGTACGGGCATTATAAGCCGGATGATTAGACCAGTGCCCGAATGATAAAAACCCTATTTTCTTCATAAATCTTATATTATCTATTTTTCATTTGCCTGCAGGAATTTCCTGCTCGCTATTCTTCTCCATCCAAATTTAAAGCATTCTGCCTTCTCTTGGTTACTTCTTTCTCCAATCACGTATGTTAAAAATAAGGCTAATCAAAAATGCTTTTAATCAATCGCTATACTGTCAATTGCTTTCTCCATGGCATACTCCTTCACGCCCGGTACTTTCAGCCCTTCCGCACGAACCACCGTCAAATCCGTCATGCCTAAAAATCCCAGGAAAGCGTTCAGATAAGGCGCAACGAAGTCGTTCGCTTTACCAGGGCCCTCTGAATAAACACCCCCTGAAGACATGGCTACATACACTTTTTTCCCGGTCACCTTCCCAACAGGACCATTTTCACCGTATCCAAAGGTGATGCCCGCCCTGGTAATGTGATCAATCCACGCCTTCAACGAGGAATGAATGGTAAAGTTGTAAAGCGGCGCCCCAATCACAATGATATCTGCCGCCAATAACTGTTTCACCAACTGGTCTGAAAAACGGATAGATGCTTTCTCTTCTTCCGTCAGCTGATCAGTGGAAATAAAGAAGGTGCGGAGAATAGCCGGATTAAGATGGGGAATTTCAATATCAACAAGATTTAATTCTTCCAGGGCACTGCCCGGATACTTTTCCTGAATTTTTTCAGTGATGGCACGACCCAGCTGAATGCTGTGTGATCCTTTCTCCTGTATACTGGACATTAAATGAAGGATACGTTTCATAAAAATTTACCTGTTTAATCATGTTATCAATTTTACATTCGAGGTACGCTGATGCTTGTTCTTTGCAAAAGAAGAATCGGCGCCTGAATTATCAACAACAAAATTATAGCTGCCAGGTAGTCAAAAGGTCGTACTTACATAAAGGGAAGCGCTTACATTTAGGTAATGTCATTACATTTGTACCTATGGAAACGATTATACAGGAGCCTCTTCCTGGTTATGAAGAGTGCGTATCCTCACTTAAAAATGCCGTTGATGCTTTGTCTGTTATCAATGGGAGATGGAAGCTGGCTTTACTCCTTTCTCTGATGCAATCATCAAAACGCTTTAATGAAATTCAACATGAAATCCCGGGTATATCTTCGAGGATATTGGCGAAAGATTTAAAGGATCTGGAGTTGAACGACTTTATCAAACGTCACGTATATCCTACTTCTCCGGTAACCATTGTTTATGAAGCTACCGAATATAGTAAGACTTTAAAACCCCTGATAAGAGAGCTGAGTGCCTGGGGCGAACAACACAGGGAAAAAATCAAGCAAAGTATGCGGGCATTATCTTAAACAGATCCCCTTTACTGTTTCACATAATGAAGTGCTATGGCTCCTGATGGAAGCGTTTTTGAATCTGCTAATTTTAAATGTAGTTGATTAGGGATAGCAATACTATCCAATAGCCGTCGCCCTTCCCCCGAAAGAACAGGATGAACAAGAAAGTAATACTCGTCCACCAGGCCAAGCCGGATCAACTCTGAAGGTAGGCTCACCCCGCCAAGGGAAATGTTTTTTCCCGGCAGCTGTTTCAGTGCCGCTATTTCTGCTGCCAGATTATTGCGGATAATCCTCGTGTTAGCAGGCACTTTGTCCAATGTGCTGGAACAAACAACTTTGTCGATAGCATCAAATGTCTGTGCAAACCTATTCTCCGCTTTTGTCCCCGATTGCTTTTTTGCTACATCCGGCCAGTACGGCACCATTAATTCGTAGGTGATACGTCCGTAGATAATCAGGTCAACGTCGTGCATCAGGTCTGTAAAGTAGTCGACCATTTCGTCGCTACCACTCATTTGGGTATGGTCGCAGCAACCATCTAAAGTCAGATTGATACCGTAGATTATATGTCGCATTTGCTTGTTTTTTATAAGTACTATTCAATACAGACACTTCTCAAAAATAGCATAATATACCCATCATAACGAGGGCCATCCGGGACAAAAACAGGGGCATTCAAGCCCCATTCAAATCGCTCTGGAAGCGCTTACAACATTACCCGTTGCGAAACATTCATTGACCTCACAGACAAGCCGGCGCATTATAAACTGGAGTACTCTACAGACAACGTGCATTGGCAGGTATTTGCAGACAGAGCCAATAACAGCCACATTCCCCAGCCTTGTTTTGTGGATCTGCACCAGGCAACTGCGCGATGGGTACGTATTACAGTGCTTCCCGCAGCAGAAAAGGTTACCACCGGGATTTATGCGCTGAAAGTGTACGAGCATTAAGGTTGTTATCTACCGAAAAAAAATAAAAAGCCTTTGGTGTGTAAATCAAGGGCTTTTTATTTACCTATCGACAATCAAGTGCGTAAACCCTGCCTTCAAAGCCATTCTGGCATAACTACTATGGCTGCCGCGAAAGCTGACGAAGATAAAGGTATCCTAATCCTATCACCGCCTTTTTCAGATCGGCGCTATAAAACAGGCTGACGTCTTCCGGAGAAGTATGCTGAAAATCGCTTCCCTCCATAATGCCAATCAATTCAAACGCGCTCCCCGCATTTCGGGGTATTAATGCGGCATCAAAATCGGGGAAAACAAATGGAGCAAGCCCTACAAATACTCCGGCAATTTTTTGCTGGTGACTCTCCACCAGGTAGCTGGAAATTTCATCTGCCCGAAGATCCTCCGGCTTCACCGCCCTCAATCGCATCAAACGTCTGATATCGGGCACATTCAGCGCAGGACGCCTGAAGTCGCCTTCATATAGTTGACCATATTTCTGGTAATATGATTTTTTCAACTGGTACATCTCTTCATTCATGTTATACGCAATCTCTTCATTCGTATATGCTTTGTGGTATTCATGAGCCGGAATAAAACGATGTTTCCGGAAATACCGCCAGTCTGCATCAAATTTGTACTTTCCATCTATGATGTCGAAGCCAAGTGCATCTGGTTGAGTATATTTTGTGTGGTAAGCATTGGCATGTGCTCCTATCCTGCCATCATTGACTTCTTTTACTGAAATAAAATGAAGCCATTCATCTCTTTCCGGGTGCAGGTACCGCAGGTTAATGGAGGCAAGCGGTAGAAAATGTTCTTTATGTAAAGCTATTTCATCATAAAAGACATCTTCATATTCCGGAAAGAGCTTTATATAGTCAGTCATTACATGATTCATTTATTTCACCTGGGAACCCCATACCGCTGTATGGTCACCCCTCCAACAATGCCCAGCCCATTCAGGATGTTGTTGAACACAATTACCTTCTCAGACAGCACGTCATCATTCTTTTCCCGGGCCATAGCGGCAGTGAGCAAGTAGCTATAACTACTGTAAGTAAGTGTTGTCACCTCTACCACTGTTGAATCACGAGGCTCATAATTGGCAACAAGAAAATTGAACCTTGCGCTGCGGCCGTCGAATAATGCGTCATCCGTAAAAAATTCACGGCGTTTTTTTTCGCCAAATAATCCATCTTTTGGATCACCTGTGGCAAATTCATAGTGGTGATTGAGGTCATATCCCAGTCCATCGTGAAAATCACGCAAACTATAAATCTTGATTTGATAATAATTCTTTTCTCCATTTTTATCGTGCAACTCAACCGATACATTCGCTTTTATCTGGTCGCGGACTGCAACAGGTGTCACCTTGATTTCTCCCAACGCTACCGGCGCAGGTATAAAGTCACTGCCTTCTAGTTGGGGATAACCGTCAATATCAACAGCAACGCGGTAGGTAGCTCCTTCCTCCGCTTTTATAGTACTCCTAAAATATTGATACCCATAATAATCTAGCGGCTTCATTATTTCCTGAAACAGGTCATTTTTATACAGTCTTACCACCGCATTTCTGACTTGCGTAGCTGCAAACGACGACGAGATATAACCAGCTAATGTGACATGCGCCACCAGCGCACTATCTTTGACCATGATTAAATTAAGTACCGGTTTATTGGCGTTATCAGGGAGGTCAATGGTTATCTGCTTTCTGCAACTGCATATTACCAATAACATCAATAATAGTAATGTTGATTTCATTGTTTAAAATTTCAGACGATAAGAAAAACTGGGCAAAACAGGAATTAGGTTAGCGGCCGTCAGCTTGGCTCTCGGAGCTCCTTTATCATAATTATCCAGGAAATAAAAGAAAGGATTAAAGCGATTATAAACGTTGAGTACACTGATATTCCAGGTGCGTATCATCCCATTCTTTTTGTATCGGATGAAATTGACACCGAGATCCAGCCGATGATAGTCCATGACACGTACATTATTACGCCTGCTGATATATTTAACAGGCAACTGAGTGTTGTACATCTGCATGATTCCAGGCATCGGAGTTGATATTCCTTCATATGATGCCACTGGAACAGTAAATGGTGCGGCACTCTGATAAGTCCATGTACCAGATAATTCAATGCCTCTGCGTAATTGATAAACAGCTGCGATATGCAGGTCATGACGGCGATCGTACTTATAGGGAAACATATTTCCATAGTTTACCTGTGGAATAAGCCGGTTGGCCCAGGCGAGTGTATATCCTATCCATCCGGTAAGTTTCCCCGTTTTCTTTTGCAACAATAATTCCGCGCCATAGGCTTCTTCCTCTCCTGCTGCTACCTGGCTCTGCCAGTTGTCGCCCCTGCTACTGGTAAGATAGTCGGCCCCTTCCCGGTACTCTATCACATTCTGCATATATTTATAATAGCCCTCAATAGAAAATTCAAACCGATTTTTGAACATACTTTTGGCTACTCCCAATGTAAATTGATCTGCATCCTGCGGTTTTACTTGTTTGGTGGCAGGTACCCAAAGATCTGTAGGCAATGAAATAGAATTGTTGGCCAGCAGATGAATGTATTGTGTCATGCGCGAATAGGACGCTTTCAACATCCAGTCGCCTGGTAGCAGATATCCCATATTCAGGCGCGGCTGTAGCGAATGATAGGTCTGCTTCTCTACCAGAAAGGTGCTGGAATGTAAACCTATATTCACTTTCAGCTCCGGCAAAACATTCCATTCGTCCTCTGCATACGCACTTATTTCATTGGCATAGATCTCATGATTATTATTGACGGCATCCACAGATACCTGTTCTTTTTGTGTTTGTCTTGACCATAACACTCCCGGTGTAAAAATGCGGTACATATACGCAACACCCGTTTTGATGGAATGTGCGGGCATCGGATGATATTCAAAATCAGCCTTCATCCCATAATCCCTGATGCCTGATTTAAGTTGCTGGTTATCTGTAAAGGTTTCCCTGTTTACTTCCCCTGCCTGATAAAAACCAGACCTAAACAGATAATCACTACCAATCAGCATAATATTGGAGAACAATTTTGGAGAATACACATGGTTCCAGCGAATAGTCCCTATAAGGTTTTCCGCCCTTGCGTTTGTATTAGAACGATAATAATCCTGATAATCATCATTATTCTTCACATAATTATAGGTTGCCTTCAGTTTGTCGCGCCCATTATAAAAGCTGAGGTATAACTTATCCTTGTCTGAGAACTTATGATGTAATTTCGCATTGATATCGTAAAAATTCAATCCTATGTTATCCGGAGGATCATCCTGATTCTGCATATACAGCCTTGCTGCAAAGCTCGGATATGCTCTCCGGCCGGAGAGCATAAATGTTGTCTTTCCTTTTTTTACAGGCCCTTCCAGCGATGCTTCCGCAGCGAGCAGGCCAACCGAAAAATCACCATGAATTTTATTCATGTCACCATCTTTGGTCACCACATCTACCACGGACGATAAACGGCCACCATAACGTGCTGGGAAAGCGCCTTTATAAAGGGTTACATCTTTAATAGCACTGGTATTAAAAGACGAAAAAAGCCCCAACAGATGCAGCGGATTATAAAGCGGCGCACCATCCAGTAAAATAAGATTCTGATCAGGCGTTCCCCCACGTACCAGCAACGCGCTGGTAGCTTCTGTCCCCTGCTTTACACCGGGCAACAGTTGCATGGTTTTGAGTAAATCAGATTCTCCGAGCAGACGGGGAGTTGTTTGTATAGTTGCCGCAGATAAACTAATACTACTCATCTGAAAAGAGGGAACTTTGCTTTCAGTTCGCCCTCCACGTATGGTGACCTCCCCTAACTGACGGTCAAATGCCTTCAGCTTAAAATTGACACTTCCGCCTTGTTGCGCCTCAACGATAGTGTCGAGGCGCTCATAACCAAGATAAGACAATTGTATGCGGAAGGAGTCGTCTGGTAGTGTAATACTGTAAAATCCATATGCATTGGTGATAGTCCCCGCCTCATATTCCGGGGCAGCCAGTGACACACCTATCAGCCGCTCACCAGATACGGCATCTTCTACATATCCGCTTAAAGTGCGATCACGCTTCATTACCGGACCAATAATTATTTGGTCACCCCTACGCTTAAACATCAGAGAAGTACCTTTCAACAAATCCTTGCAAATAGTTTCCAGCGTTGCCTCTTTATAGGAATGTGCTTCCACACGAATGCCCTTCACCCGTGTATACTCATAGGAAATATGAACATGACTATGTTGCTCCAATAGTTTGAGCGCCGCCTCCAGTGAGGTGGCAGGAATATCTATGGTCAACTTTTCTACACGCTGCTGACCAGCAGCGAACAAACTACCTACTAAGAACAGAACGGTTATTAATCGTCGCATGGCGTTACTCGTTTTTTATAAGCATGATATTCCCCGGCCGGCTATGCGGCTGCTTAAAGGGGGTAATGTGGTGATGGAATGATTATTGTTGTACGCCGGTAATGCTAACCCGGCCATCCTGAAGCGTATAAGTCATGCCACTCAAATCTTTCAGCGTTTCCAGCACATCATTCAGAGAGGCATCTTTGGCTATCCTGATATTAAAGCGATAAGATGACATCAGCGCCGCATCATAGCTTACCGGTACCTGGTAAAGATCCTGTAGTATCCGCGCCACTTCTGCAAATGAAACGTGATTTAGCTGCAAACTTCCGGCACGCCAGTCCTCCAGTTGCCCTTCTTCCCGTATAGCCGTTTTCGTTGTCAACTGGTACACTATCTGCTGACCTGCTTCCAGTACACCCAGTACATGACTGCTATCAGATACCTGTACCCTGCCACTGCCCACTGATACCTGTATATCCGATACTCCTTTATAAGCCTTCACACTAAACTCAGTGCCCAGCACTTTCACGGCCAATCCGGATGCGGTACTCACCGTAAATGGATGTGACGCCGCTGACTTCACCGTAAAGTAAGCAAGACCATCTATGATTTGAATATCCCGGCTTCCTTTTGCAAAGCTGTTGGCATATCGTAAGCTCGATCCCGGCGCCAGCCACATATCAGAACCATCTGGTAACTGCATATGCAGTACTTTCCGGCCTGCAGGTGCACTGACTGCTGTATAGGACACCGCTTTCGTTTTGTTACTGAACATATAGAACAGGCTGCCGGCTGTAATCAGCACAAGTATGGCGGCTGCTGCCCGCCAATACATTGGCCGTACAGACGTTTTAGCAGGTACTCTATCAGCAGCAACCGGCAGCGTTGCGATCTCCTCCTGAATCACACTGAATATATTTGTTTTCAAAGACGCCTTAATCGCCTCCTTTTCGGCTTCATCATCAAATACTTGACCCTGGCCAGGGAATGATGCATACCATCTTTCCAGCATCGCGCGTTCCTCCGGCGTACAAATGCCAAGCGTATGCTTTTCAAGCAACAGATCGATGGTATGTTGATCAGGATGACTCATATGCTGTTGTTTAATAGACAATCCTCAAATTGTGGAAGTACTATGCTGAAGAAAAAAAAATTAATCCATGAAAAAGTTATCGAGCCCCTCCCGTAGTTTTTTGAGTGCTGTGGACAACTGGTTTTTAACTGTTTGCTCCGATAAGGCATACTTTTCGGCGATTTCACGAATAGAGAGACCATTGTCGCGGCTATCTATAAACAGTTGCCGCATTTTATCAGGAAGCCGCTGCAGCTCCCGGCGATAGCTGGCCTGTAAATCAGCACCCGCTATCGCTTCTTCCGTGGAATGGGTAATTTCTGGCAATTCCCGGCCCGCCAGTTGCCGGTATTTCTCCCGGGCCACCTCTGATTTGAGATAGTTCAATATCTTAAACCTGACGGCTGCACGAAGATAGGCGCCCACTGATTCAGTAATCTGTATCTGTACTCTTTTCTGCCAACAGTAAATGAATACCTCCTGCACAATATCTTTGGCAGCGGCTTTATCGTACAAACGCCAGTAAGCGCTTTCGTACAGGGTTTCCCAGTAACGTTCATATATTTCTCCATAAGCCTGCAGGTTGCCTTCTCGTACAAGCTGCCATAATCCGGTATCTGGCGTTTGGTGCAGAATAGGTATTGACATGTGAGGGTGCTAAAATCAGTGACGAAGGTAGTAAAACATTTAGTTTCATTTATTTACTATACTATAAAACGAAAACGGATGTACGAATTTCTGTTTCTGCCCGAGGGGAAAGGGCAAAAAAAATGTTCCCGAATACCAATTTCCCACTATTTGAAACGACAAACCCAAAACTTACGATCCTCAAAACGATCCATCGTCGCAATCACCTTCTATACTATGTCGCATTTACCAATCATGACACAGGTGAAATGCATCTACCTTTGTCAAACAATTAAATCATTAATCTTTCTTTACTATGATTGACTCGAGTACCTACCTACATTCTATGGGCAATGCCCATGTGGCATTAATTCTTTACAAATCAATTTTCGATGGTGAATTCAAAAATACGCCACACGATAAAAGCGGGAACAGCGGAAAAAAACTATCTACCCAAGATCAGCGATAATCAGCCGCCCAGATAGTGTTTTAAACAATTGAAAAAAATATAAACAATAATGAAAATGATCATAAAAATAATAGTTGTCATAATTGCCATTATTTCTCTATGCCTGGTTGTAGCTATGTTTTCCCAGAACAAGTATACATTAACGCGTGAAATCACTATCAACCGACCAGCAGATAAAGTTTTTGATTACGTCAAATACTTAAAGAACCAGCCTGAATACAACAAATGGTTGTTGCTGGACCCCAATACAAAAATCAGCTATAAAGGAGCTCCTGATGGAACCCCAGGTGCGATATTAACCTTTGAAAGCAGCAACAGTAAAACAGGTAAAGGCGAATTTGAAACTAAAAAAATAACCGCTGGCGAAAAGGTAGAATTTGAAATTCGCTTTCTGGCCTTTACAGCCAACGGATATATGGCCGTAAAATCTCTTTCCCCCGACTCAACCAAACTGACCTGGGTATACAACAGCGGGATGAACTGGCCGGTTAATTTCATCCTTTTGTTTATGGATATGGATAAAATCATCGGCAACGACATTGCGGAAAGCCTGAACAATATGAAACACAGACTGGAATCGTAACATATCTCCAATATTCAAAAGCATTCATAACCAGGTCTACAAGCAGCCCGTTAGCTTTAATAGAAAAAGGTCAGATGATATAATCTGGCCTTTTTCTTTGCTGGAATGAATCGAATACTCAAAAGCTGTTACACGGTTTTTGTTAAATTCTGCTATTTTTAGGGTAAAAAATAATAGAAAACAATGACCTTTAGCTAAGGCATTTACACAATAATGATGGCTTCTTTAATAAACGTGATTGTTCCCTTTGATGTATTTGTAGATCGGGTGAAAGATTTAATGGAGAAATACCAGGTTCATCTTTACCTCGAAAAAAGAGATACAGCCTTACGGGCGAGCTATACTAAATTGAATGTTTTTACTGACCAGTTGGATACCAATCATAGTCAGTTTTTCATCAGTGCTCAGGAAGTTTTATTGAATGATCATACCAGCTTTTATGCTGATGGCGTCTTTGATTATTGTATTGAAGGCAAAGGTGGACGCCAAACAAATACAGATTTGGAATTGCTGGCGCTGCGGTTAATTAGTAAAAATCCAACACCCGCAATTAAGTCCTTCTTCAATGCGGTTCATAACCGCTTAAAGAAAGATAAGGATTTCGGTGCAGGAATCTATGCCGCTAGTGGGGTTGCTTTTTATAAAAATATTTTATACCTGAAATCAGCTGCACATGATAAGGTGATGTGGTTTGATTTTGACAGGAAAAATAAACCTATTACGCTCGAATAACCGGATGGGCAGACATCTGACAACTTAAAAATGATTAAAACAAAGACATTGAAAGATTATACACCGCTATTTAAGACAGATCATCCAACGGTAGCCGACAAATGGCTTTTAATAAGAACCCTGATCGAAAACTGGTATGATATTGAAATTTCTGATACAGATCATTCGGCTGCATTTGTGGCACTTGAGCAAGCCCTACATGTAAAATTACCCATCGCCGTTAAAGCCTATTTTCTTTTATCAAAGCAATTGGCAGAGACGCCTTATACGTATCCCAACGGACAACAATCAAATCAATTCGAAAATATTTTCAGAGACGGCTTACATATTTCGCACTTAAAAGATCATGATGCCATTAGCCTGATGATACAGGCGGAACAAGACACCATTTGGGCTATAAAAATGAAAGACCTTTCAGAAGATGATCCAACCGTGTATTGTTACCTGCTCGATTATGAAGATGACACGAACGAAAAGTTCGATTTTTTCAATTCAGTATCGGCTTCGGTTTCCTCATTTGCCCTCGGGCACCTGCTTTCGTATCTGACTAATTGCAGTAGCTTCGCTATGCCGGTTGAAGATATAGCTCAACTGAGAGGTATACTAAAGTCAAATCTGACAAATCACCATCTGTCTGAGGACCTGGAAATTTTTGAAGATGAAAATATCATGGCATTTTTCTCCAAAGACATATTTGAAGAGGAAGATAGCTATTCACTATATTTTCATTTAAAAGAAAACAGGGAGATTGACTCTATTCCGGCTCCCTTGCTGGGATTGTTAAAGGAAAAAGGCGCAGGCTGGACTTCCGGACGATTTAACGACTATAGATAACATATCAGGCGGGCCGCACATCCTTTGTGATAAGACGGCGTAATGCCTTAAACAAAAAAGCCTTTGGTCAATGACCAAAGGCTTTTTTGTTTATTAGTGGGGAAATATTATTCCGTTATAATAATTTTTCCACTCATGATCTGTTTGCGCATATTCGGTTTATTATTGAAAATACTATAGATATATATTCCTGCCGGCAGATCACCGGTTTGAATATTTGCGCTGTTGTTAAACAATTCCCGCTTCATCACTCTTCCATTCACATCGTACAACTGTATCAGGCTGCTACCTGAAGCACTGTTCCGGATATGAACGGTTTCTCCTCTCTTCACCAAAGTTGGATATACTTTGATGTTGCTGGCAGACAACATACTTGTCTTACTCAGCATAGGACTGGTATCCGGGCAACCGGTAAAGGAGAGTTCTCCTACAGAGGTCCAGGCATTGCCATTCACTTCTGAGGTAGCGGTAAGCTTCACATATTTCGCTTTAACAGTAGGATTGAACACCACATCCTGTGCTGCCGTGCTATTGGTAAAGTTTCCGGTAGCTACTTGTGTCCAGGTAAGGCTATCTGCGCTTACTTCTACCTTGTAGGCATTAATACGGCCGTTCACAGCTGCCTGCCTTGGTACGTAGGTAAGCTTGCTCACATTATAGGAGCCCCCCAGATAGATAGATACATAGTGTGGCAATGGTGCAGTACTGTTGTACCATTGTGTATGCCAGAAGGTATTGATATCGCCGTCAATTACATTGGTAACAGGTGCATTTTCTCCAACGGTTTCCTGGCTGTCGAACTGGGAGATCCTTAGTTGCGAACGTGGGATCGGTGTATTACAGCTGGACGTTGCTGGTGGAGTACCTGGAATACCTACACCAAAGCCACCCAGGCCGGTATTAAACGTAGCGGACGCAAAATAAATGGTAGCGCCTTTTTTACCGCTGGAATCGCGACTCACTTCAAAGCCGCCAACGCCATCCGGATAAGGATTAGCGGGTGTCACATTGCTAATATTACTGAGCACCTTCACCATCTTTATGGTATCCCATGATTGTGTAGTAGAGGTAGTCCACCCTTGTTTCTCTGTCGGGTTGAAGTAGAGCGTTACGCTAACCCTGCCGGAAGCGTTGTTATTGGCAGGTGTTATTTTAACGGTTTTAGAAGCCAGATAATGTGCGGCAGTACTATCCCAGAATGGAGCGGCGCTGCTGCCGGCCCTATCTACCTTTACGGTAGTGCATCCATAGTCGAAACTGGTCAGATTCTGTATTTTGGCGATAATGGCGCCACTGGTGTCCGAGAAGTAAACGGTGGCATTAGGCCCGAGATACTGTGTGGTACTGCGGTTTAATATGCTGGACACCGGAGTAACAGATGGCCTGGTATTGATGATCAGGTTCGGTCTCGTAGATCCATAACCGGGTGCATTAAACGTACAGCCGGCGCCGCTGGTCTGGCGTTGGAAGGCCGTAGGATTAGCCCCGCTTACAGAGATGGACGCTACCAGATTATCTCCCTGGTCATTGCCATCCGGATTATTGTAACAGGACTGGATGAGTAGGTTGGAATAACCATCCCAATAGAAAGGTTGTGAGAAAGGTATCTGAATCCAGCCGGTATCCGAAACGCTGATGGTGCCTGCATACATGCTGGTCAGCGGGCTGCTGTCGAACACCGTATTGGTGAAGGTGGCTTGTGGTGTGAGTCCAACTCCCACATTAAAGTTCTGGAACGTACTGGTGGTGGTCACTGTTCTGGAGGTAACATGGTAGGAGATGGCGTTGATAAATCCTTTTTGTATACCTGCTGCCCTGAGTTCACTGGCCGGGTAAATGGTTTGTGCCTTCTTATCCGATTGTGTGCCGTTGAATGGACTGGAAGCGCTTCCTCCTGTGGTACCGTTACCATATGTCAGGTTGACAAGAGCGGTATCTCCTACTGGTGAGGCATCCGGATAGGTGATATCCACGCGTGCTGTTTGCGCGGATGGATTGGCCATCGCATTGGTGCTGCCATTTACACTGAAGGTAAGCAGGGAGAATTTACCGGAAGGATCTGTTTTACTTCCATAAACCCTGATGGTGACGGTTCGTGGGGCGGTTTGCCCGGAAGCAAAAATTACGGTGTCGCTGGGAGTAGTGAAGTTCCCATTGGTCGTTACATCAAAATCAACGCCCTGTTTAGCAGAGGAAGTGGAGCCTACCACCAGTTGCACATTTGCATTTCCTGTTGGCGCGGGACTGATGGTCAGGTTCACGGGGTAATCTGTATATGGCTTACATCCCGATATGCTGGTACCCGCTGCAGTGGCGCCAATGGACGTAGTGGCAAAGGAGATCAGCGGCGTGATGGCATTACCTAATTTGGTACCAAAAACACCTCTTCCATAAAAGCTTACCCGTAATTCACTGCTATCAACATTGCCGGTATTATAAGCGAAAAGATCCGTTATATCTGCTACTGTAGGGAGCCCTATGGAATACAGTCCCCAGTCGTTCATGGTTTTATTACGGTAATACACCCCACGTGCGGTAGCCAGATATACGGTTTCATTGGTGGCGTACCTATCTTCCAGCAGGCGGATCACATTTACCTGTGGGAGGGTTCCGCTGATATCAGTATAGGTACTGCCCTTATCACCGGAGCGGTATACGCGGCTTCCGCAGGCAAGATATACCACATTAGTATCGCTGGAGATGGTGGTAACGCTGGCGGCTACACTGGTAGCAGCCGGTGCGGTAACGCTGGTAAAAGTGGGAGTAGCAGCCGTCGCATTGCGGGAGCTGTATACTTTCTGATTAGTAGTGACATAGAATACCACATTGGCGTTAACATTGCTGATCTGTAGCGCATTAATTTTCTCCGCTGCGCTGGCTACATTGGTCCACGATGGTGAGGCTGCTGTAATATTGGCGCTACGCCATAAACCGGTATCTGCCGCAAAAGCGATGTTTACATTTTGCGGTGTAAATTCCAGTTGCATATTGTTAGTCCCTGTGAAGGGCAGGTTATAAGAAGCGTCACTGCCAGTCACGGATCTTCTTTTCCCATTGTAATAATACACCTGGCTATTATTACTGTAGTCAAAGTTGGACCGTGCCCCCCAGTCGCCCCCTCTGTTTGTAAACCAGGGATTGGCAGCATATTTATAATATAATTCCCCATTGTCCTGCGTACCAATGCTGATCATATCTCTTCTGATAGGACTATTGGAAGCATGGTACACTTCGGTGGAAGAGAGTCCGTTGCTTTTGGGAGTCCAGGTAGTGCCGCCATCAGTACAGAGCCATACACCACCATCGTTATAATTAAACAGCCGGCTGTTGTTGTAGGGATCTACTTTTATGCCGTGCATATCGGTATGGATCACAGAAGCCCAATTAGGTTCCATTTGGGTCCAGGTGCTGCCACCGTTGGTACTTTTCCATATCAGGTGACCAACGACGTATACGGTATTGGCATTAGTGGGATCGCCGCACATGGCCCAGTTGTAGTTACCCTGACCGGTAGTGGTGCTGGAATAACCATTCAGATTAGGCGATACATCACCTTTCACCTGGGTGAATGAGGTCCCTCCATTTGTGGATTGGTAAATAACTCCTCCTGCGGAGCCATTGTTGGAACCCACCATTCCCACGTATACGCGGTTGGAATCGGCGCGGGTAACACCCAACCTGGTGCCATTGGCGCCGTTTGCCGGCAGGGTAATCGTGGTAGCGGTCCACGTATCTCCCATATTATTGGAAGTATAAAAACGACCATCCATGGTAACAGCAAACAGCGTGGCCGTATTAGTAACGGCTTTAAAAACCATGTCGGTAAACTGAGCACCAGCCAGTTGTTGCGACCAGGAAACACCGCCATCAGTAGTTTTCCAGATGCCGTCATTCGTAGCGGCTACCAATACATTATGATTTGCGGGCGACATCAGCAGTTCCACGGCCATGCGTGTACCGATGCTACTGTTGGCCGGCAACCAGGATTGTCCACCATCTGTTGTTTTGTAAACGCCCAGGGAAGTACCATAATAGTTGGGATCTCCGGTGCCCAGATAAATGATCTGATCATTGGTGTTGTCGATACACACGGATGCACAAGAGGCTTTCGGCAGATCATCTGTGCCCTGTAACATCCAGGTATTAGCCGTATCGGTACTTTTCCATAGTCCCCATACGCTGGTTGCGTAGAGTGTACCGGAAGTAGTGGGGTGAAATTTCATTTGTGTAACGCGGCCAATACCATTGATCTGACCCGAAGAGTTGATGGGGAAGAGCACAGGCCCTATATTCCGCCAGCTGCCGTAGTTTTGGGCAAATGCTGATGATAGCAGTAGACAGGCGGGTAAAATCAACAATAGATATTTACGTATATGCATTTTAGTTATTTCTGGTTGATGGAAAAATAATTTTTCTCATGGGATATGCTTAGTAGCGCTGTCCGGAGTTACTGGTATCTTTCTTCTCTTTCTCCATCCTATCTCTGGCCTGCTTGGCGTTAATATTGCTCTTTAGTTCTTTTTGCTGCTGCCAGATACGTATCTGCTGATCCTTGTTGAGAATAGTACCATCAGGTTGTACATAAGGGAGTACCTGCCTTCGCCACCACTGGTACTTTTTATACGCAAATGCATATTTCTGTCCCTCCTCTCTTGCTGCAGATTCCCTTCGTTTAAATAAGCCAAGGAACCCGCGCTTTCTTTCTGAATTATTTTTTGTATCCAGTATTTCATCCTCTTCTACTGGCAACTCCTTCCCTTTCCAATAGTCATTAAAGGATTTTTCAATTACAAAGAAGTTGACGTTCGGATCATCCATCATGGCGATCCATTCGGGGGCTTTGGTACTCTGGCGGGCATGCTGCTGCGCTGGGGATGCTATGCCGTAGAGCAAAATCGCCATCAGCAAAACATAGCGCCACAGGGGCTTTTTTACGGATTTAGTTTTCATTTGTATTGGTTGTTGTGAGTGGATAAATACATTTTCAAAATGCCAGAAAATACCGATCGTCCTTTTCATAGATCACCGGCTCCAGCTGGTACACATTTCGTATATGCTCCGGCCTAAGTACTTCTTCCCGACTGCCCTGGGCTATTAACTTCCCCTGATGCAGCAGCAGGATATTGTCGGCAAACCGGGCAGCGATGTTAAGGTCATGTACTACGCCAACGATCAGCAAACCGGGTTGTTGCAATAACTTTTTTAGCAATTCCATGAAATGAAACTGATAATGTACATCCAGGAAAGTGAGTGGTTCATCCAGCAGCAAGTACCGGCAGCTATCCGGAACAGGCTCCCATATCTGCGATAGGATACGGGCAAAGTGTACCCGCTGTTTTTCGCCACCGGACAAACTCATATAATCCCTGCCAGCCAATGCTTCCAGGTGAAACAACTGCATCGCCTCCATGCAATACTGCATATCTTTCCGGGCAGGCGATTCCAGCCGGTGAGGGTACCGGCCCATTATCACCACCTCCCATACTTTTAACGGAAATGACAATTCCTGGTGCTGAGAAAGTGATGCACGTATCCGCGCCAGTTCCGTCTTTCTAAATGTGGAAATATTTTTATCCGCATAGCTGATGGTACCAGAGGTGGGCGCGATTTGTCCACCTATCGCTTTTAACAAGGTCGACTTTCCAGCCCCGTTGGKACCAATGACAAGATGCAGTTTGCCGGCATCCAGTTTCAGGTGGATGGATTGCAACAATACGTGCTGACCCGTTGCGTAGGTCAGATCAGATACTACCAACATCAGTAATAATATTTTTTTCGCCTTAACAGATATATGAAAACAGGTACCCCAGTGACAGCCGTCACAATACCAATAGGCAGTTCGGCCGGACGCAGCAGTACCCTCGCGGCGATATCAGCCAGACTTAACAATATGGCCCCTGTCAATGCGCTGCCCATTATCAGATAGCGATTATCGGCTCCTTTCCACATCCGCATCAAATGAGGAATTACCAATCCAACAAAGCTGATCACGCCGGTGAATGAAGTGACCACTGCCACCATGATGACGTTGATGATGAGTACTTCTCTTTTGAGCCGTTGAACGGAAACACCAGCCAGCATTGCCTCCTCTTCACCCAGGATCAGCAGATTCAATTGTTTGGCATACGAAAGCGATCGCCAGAAACAGATCGCCAGTACCACAGCCGTGATGATTACTGCATGCCAGCTGGCACCGGAAAGAGTACCTAAATTCCAGAAAGTAATAGAGCGGGCCTGCGGATCGCGGGCTAAATAGGAAAGGAAACCGGTGCCACTAAGAAATAATGCGTTGACTGCAATTCCCATCAGCAACAGAGTACCAACAGCTACTTTTCCCGTTTGCTTTGTTTCAGATAAGCCCAGTACCAGAAACGTGGCCACTGCCGCACCAGCAGCTGCTGCCATCGGAAGTGTCCATTCTCCGGCATTAAAATGCAACGATGCTCCCAATACGAAATACAGTGCAGCCCCGAAAGCAGCCCCACTGGAAGTGCCTACCAGTCCAGGCTCTACAATGGGATTCCGGAAGAGCGCCTGTAGTAATACACCGCCTACCGCCAGCGCTGATCCCGCCAGTAAACAGAAAAGCACTCTTGGTAAACGGATCTCCATAAAAATCCGTTCATGCAGGGATAAGTCGCTGTGTCCTGTCATTGTTTTACTGATGGCGCTATATATTTCGCCGGTGCTAATATTAACAGCGCCAAAGCAGGCAGATAACAACACCGTTACTATCAGCAATACTATCAGGATCGGATACACGCCATTATAACGTCTGTTTAGCTGCATGTATCAGTTTTTGAAATGCAAGTACATTAGCGCCTGTACGTGGTCCCAGGTATACAATATCGTGTTCCTCTATCCTGTAGATGCGATGATGCAGCGCTGCTTTAGTACCGGAAACCCCAGGCAGCTCCTTTATTTTTTCGAAAGTGCCCAGCCTGTCATAACCAAAATCAGTCAGGAGTATTACATCAGGATCTGCCTGCGCAATAAGCTCTGCTGATACCTGCTGCATACCTTTGTCGCCACCAATGGGAATGCGGCCTCCTGCCCAATCAATCATTTTAGCGCCCGTGCTTCTTTGGGTAAGCGCCAGATAAATATTCATGGCCCGTCCAAAATGAATAATAACCACTTTAGGTGTATCCGTATATTGGTGTGCGTTAGTAAGCGCCTGGTTCATTTCTGTATCCAGTTTTTTGCAGAGGCTATCAGCCTGCTGCTCTTTATGGAAATAGGCCCCCAGCTGCTGTATCATTGATTTGTCTTGTTCTATGGTGAATACACTGTCCATAAAGGTTTTCATAGGCACTTTCATTTTTTCCAGTTGCCGCATCACATGTTCCGGCCCAATATTGTTGTCGTGTATCACCAGCGTTGGATTTTGTGCCAGTACACCTTCCGCGCTCAGTGCACGGTGATAACCCACTGTTGGTAATGCTTTGATGGCTGGCGGGTAGGTACTGGAGAGATCTACCGCTACCAGGTTCTTTTCCGCTCCCAATGCGTAAATCACTTCATTATATTGTTTGGATAAACAAACAATGCGGGTACTATCGCTATGGAGAAGCGTCTGATGTCCAAATCTTCCACAGGAAGTAAGCAGCAGCATTGCCGCTGCAAGGAGTTTATGTTTATTCATGACTAAAATTTATAGCTGAGATTAAATCCACCATACCAGTTGGCTTTATAGGGGCCAGGTAAGTAAATATTGGGGGCCGCACCGTTGAAGTTGGCATTTAAAAATACCATGGTGTAGTACCGGCTACTGGTGAGATTGTTGCCACCGGCAAATACATCCAGCTGCAAATGTTGGCCAATAGCATGACGGTAACCCAATTTGGCCGACAACAGCGTATACGCGTCTGCGTAATGCCGGTTGTCGTAGGTGATCGGCATCTTATCTACAAATTGCCAGGTAGTATTCAGGTAAATGCCGCATTGGGCAATGAAATCCACGCCTGCATTCAGGAGTTGAGGTGGCACACCGGAGGCCTTGTTACCGCTGTAATCAATAGTTTTGGCATTGTTGTTATTGTCACTACGGAACTGCTTATATGTAAAGCTGGAATACGTATAGCTTACAAATGGCTGTATTAGCGAAAATACTTTCGGATGCGCGGGCTTTATCGCGTAAGATACCTCTGCTTCTATGCCACGGTTTTGCTGCGCTCCTGCATTGGTGGTCATAGTATACAGAACAGTGCCGGCATTATCTGTTACCGCCTGTGAAGTAAGTTTATCTGTTATCTCCATATCAAATACGGCTACCTGAAACACCAGGTTTTTATGCAACCCGGCACCTTTGGCGCCGGCTTCATATTGTATGGATTTCTCCGGTCGTAAGGCGGTATTCACCTGGCTGATCTGCGGAATAACCACCTGTCCGGATACGGGAGGTGAATAACCTTTACTGATGTTGGCATACACCGACACATTTTCATTCAGTGTTTTCAGTACACCAATCTGCGGTGTAAGTACCGGTGTAAATGTTTTATGGCCCGACTGGTCTTTATGTGTAGGATTGGCGCTGTTAGTGAGGCGATCGGTGATGCTATATTCAATGTAATTATTGCTCACACCGGCGGTGACTATAAATTCATTCGGCAGTTTTAATTCCCACTGGGTGAAAATATTGTACTGCATCGCAGATAATTCAAGATCTCCTGTGAGTGCACCTGTAATATTATTGGCTAGTCCATAGCTTTTTTTGAAGGAATTTGTTTTCTGGTATTCAGCACCTATGCTGCCATTCAGGGTGATGGTGCGGCCGGTAAAATGAAAACCGAATGCGGTGCGTGCGCCCAGATTTTGGACGATGTTCCCGGACAAGCCTACTGCAAAGGCCTGTGATTGCTTATATCCGGTAAACCAGGCACTTGTCTGGTTATTAACATGTGTAGAAAATTGAAAGTTATGGGAAATTCCCGCGCGATAAGACTCGAAAGATACATAACCTTTGTTTTTCAGATAGGGAACTTCTCCGGTATCTTTCCGTTGTGCAAACTGAATACTATCGAGCTGTCCTGCCAGTTGGTCGTTCGAATTGTTATAGGCAACATACACAGACAGTGTTTGCTTATCATTGCTGTGAAAGTCACTGATGAGGGAAACAAAGTCTTTTTTGGATCCACTTTGTATACGGTAGCTGTCGTAGTTCTGATGGCCGTAGTTGAGCATAACAGATGATTTTTCATCTGCATGTTCTACCCGTGTGTTAGTTCTGAATAGGCCATAGCTACCGGCCAGCACTTCTTGTGAGATACGGGTGCCATAAGTAGCTGGCTTCAGGGTATACATTTTCAATACGCCACCAATGCCGCTGCCATACAAACTGGAAGCTGGTCCTTTGATCACTTCCACCTTTCCTAATACGGAGAAATCAATATCATCCAGGATGGTAGTCCCTTCTGCATCAGTGACGGGGATGTCGTTCAGATAAGCCTTATAGCCGGCACCATTAAAATTAGTGCCATTACCATATCCCCGGATGGTAATGCGCTGACCGCCGGACATCGTCCTTTTTTCCATATGTACACCGGGAACCAGGTTCAACGAATTTTCGAGAAAGAGGCCGTCATTGCGGTGCAGGTCCTGGTTAGTGAGTACCGCAACAGATTTTGGCTGCAGCAGGTTGATGTTGAATTTACCGGCATTGACCATTACTTCGTTTAGATTATAGGATGCGGCGGTAAGTCCGATCATCAGTTGGCTACTACTGTTCTTAACAGGGATTGTTTGCGTATCATATCCTATAGCCATTACCGTTATAGTACAGTTGGAACATGCTATACTAAAACTGCCGTTTATGTCTGTTGAAGACATAAGTTTACCATTAGCATACAGGCCAGCGCCTTTAATCGGGGCCTGTGTGTAGATATCATATACTTTTCCATGTATTGCCTGTTGGGCATAGCTATGGAGCGACAGTACCGTCGCCAGTAAACAATTAATCAGGGTTTTCATCAGGTAGTTGATTTGGATTTGTGTTAGAATTTTAGCGCGTATACGATTCCGTTGGGCATAGCCATGCTATAGCCGGAAAATAAATTTTCTCATTGTTTTTATACGATTTGGTTAATTACATGAATAACGCGATTAAAAGTTGATGAAAACAACTTGTATTAGTTCATTGGTTCACAGTAAAATCGGATTCACAAAGTCTTTTGATTCTTAGAAGTATCACTCTTCAGTGCTGGTACAGCGCAATTACAATAGTGCTCAAATTAATATCTCTCGTTGTGCTGATGTATCTAACCTGCTTAGGGTTACTTTTCCGGTGGTACTTCGGTATTAAGCAGTTTTTTTTCGCTGATCTCTTAGGTTCGGCTTCAGAAATTGGTTGTTTATATCGAGATAAAGCTAATAAAAAAAATTAGTGGATCATAGCCTTTCTTTCTTTGTTTATTTTTTATGACAATAACACATTGTCTCAGAAAGCGATTATCATACAAATGTAATCGACAGTTGATCAAAAAAATATCCGTAATGTGATAAATACAACAAAACGAGGTATTCAACAGCCAGATAATATTTAAATGAGCAAATCCAAAGTGGCCCTCGAAATCATTTGCCATTATACTCCTAAAACAAAAAGCCTTTCGTATTCTATCTAATACTTTTTCAAATACGTCATATGGAAAAGGTACAATATTCTCAACTGCGTAATTCATATCAGTCGATATACTGAGTCGTGAAATGTACGTGTATGATATTGCTGATAATTCTAATCACTTGTAGTTCAGGCCTCAATAACAATTAGCTGGGATAATAGATAAGAAATGGGGAAGTACCCCCTACTTAAGCTTTGCGGACTGTCGGGGATCACTGTCGAACGCCAGCTATCACTTTTAATATTTTTTAGCACCMTGAACATTATTTAATATATTGATAATCAAAAAAATAACAGACAATAAAACTTAGATTTAAAACTAGAAGGAAATAAAATAAAAAAGTTTCGCACTTCCATTTCAAATATTCATCGATATCAATAAACTATTGGTTCAAATTTGCTTCCCTTTTTGAGAATTTCTTTGGCTTGTCCCCAATATACCGGTGAAATAATTTTGAGAAATGGCTTAAGTTGGTAAAGCCTAGTTGATATCCTACTTCAGAGACAGAAATTTGATTTGTTTTTAAAAGTTTTGCTGCTTCGTAAATCCGGAATTTCTGATGATAATTATATATAGGATTGCCAAAAATTTGTTTAAATAAACGATTGAGTTTACTCTCGCTCATTCCAGCAAATGCAGCTAAAGACGCCAGATTAGGGGGTGTAGTCAAATCACTGATTATTTTATCCCTCACTTTATAAACAGTTTTTACATCTGACGAATTTAAAGGATAGTTACCCAGGGTTTTACGCTTTAATAATTCAATAAAAAAAAGCAAAATCAATTCTTCAACTTTTACTCTATAATAGAATGCTAAAAGATCTTCATTAACATCTGTATTGAAAATTTGTGCAGCAACATCCTGTATGCCGGGAGATATAAATTCCTCATATAAATAGGGCTTGTTTCCGGAAAAAATAGTTTKCAATAGTGTAGTATCGTCATTATGTATCAATTCTAGCAATAGACTCTTATGTACAGTGATTACAATAGCATTAATCCGGGTATGAGCAGCAAAAGAAAAATCAATTTCCATATCGCCGGAACTTACCAGGACAGATGGAAGCTTATTATTGGTGTTTGGAGCGCGTTTATCCTGTGCAAGAACATTTCGAAAGCTAAAAACAATGGTGTCCTTTTTTGATGCCTCGCCGGATTTCTGACCATTGATATCAGTTAGGAGCTCATAATCATGGATCATCATACCCATAGAACCACCCAGCCCTATACGTGATAGGTAACCTTTTCCCAAATTTTCCGGTATGGGAATTTTAATATTTTGCGTTTTTCGATCGTTTTTGAATACAAATATTTCTGAAAAATCTCTAGCGGCTCCTGGACTGGAATCTGATTTCATAATCCTGTTTTCGAATATTAATTGGGTAAATCAGGCTATTTTATTCCACTACTAAAGTACAGCTTTGCGGTATACCAAACTATAAAAAATGAAAAACTTAATTTCAAACAAACATATCGCAATTATAGGGGGCGGCCCCGTAGGCCTGACGGCAGCACGATTATTACAATTAAAAGGCGCATCAGTAGTGGTTTACGAACGGGATCTCAATGCCCAGGCAAGGGCGTTGGGAGGATCCTTAGATATTCACCTTGATACCGGTCAGAAAGCCATTAAGGCCGMGGGGCTTCTGGAAGAATTCTATGCACTTGCCAGATCAACAACTGAAAGAATGGGTGATAGGGAAGGTAATGTCTTATTGGAAATACAGCCGGCCGAAGAACATCTTTTTGACCGGCCGGAAATTGACCGCCCAGATCTAAGAAATTTGCTTTTAAACAACCTCCAAAAGGGTACCGTTTTTTGGGATGCCCATGCTGTTGAAGTCGTTGAAGATGAGGAAAAGTTCCTTATAAAATTTGCTTCCGGAAAAACGGCAATTGCCGATGTTGTTATTATAGCTGATGGATCCATGTCAAAGGCTAGAAAACTGATCACAGAATCTGTACCTCTGCAAACCGGTACATATTGTATAGAGGGAGAAATACTACGCCCTGATATAGAAACACCTTCGCTATATCCACTCGTGGGTACGGGAAATTTTGCAGTGGTTGAAGATAAGAAAACGCTATTTGTTCACACTAAAGGAAACGGACATTTTAATTTCTATGCATCTTTTAGGGAAAAAGGTGATTGGATTAAAAGTAACGGAATAGATTTTACCAAAAGAGATACCGTTGAGGCGTTCCTAAATAAATTGTTTGGTAACTGGAATGCTATTTTTCAGGAATTGTTTAAAGCCAGCAACGAGTTTCGAGGGTTTCCATTAAGAGTAATGCAGGATTTCGAAAATTGGAAACCTCATAAAAATATCACCCTTGCAGGAGACGCAGCCCATGTGATGCCTCCTTTTGGAGGTCTGGGTGTAAATTTAGGATTACTTGATGCCCTGTCCCTTACAGAAAACTTAACCTCTGATAAATTGCCGGATATAAAAACTGCCATTGCAAATTATGAACAAAGAATGGCAGTCGATCTTAAGCCTCATATTTCAGAGACAATTGCAGCGGATGATAGAATCCATACCCAAATAATTTCTTCAGCCGAACGAGTAGAGAGAATGAAAAAGATGAGAGGGGAATCAATTCACAATGAGCAGCGTTGAGCCCAAAACAAAGAAGCCTTCGGTTTGTAACCAAAGGCTTTTCTAAATTTTTGCGGAGAGTCAGGGATACCAATCGAACCCCTTATTTCTCTTTTAACATTTTTTAGCGGGATAAATTTCTCATAAAACCATGATTACCATAATTTTATACTCTTTTCTATTTTCAGTCAAAGAAACACATAAAAAATAACACCATTAATCTGATGGATGGAGAATCCTTAAAAAAATGTCTTACCAGTAAACTCTAAACTACCTATTTCTGTTGGTATACAAGATCAACTATTTTATCAAACCCTGTAAACACTTTAGCTGGCGCGTTACCTTTAATATCCCCTGTCCCGGATAGATCCAGGTAGTATACCTTTCCCTTCGTTCCATCAAAGGTAGCGGCTACAATCCGGGCGTCATTCAACGCATGATCGAAGCCATCATTAATATAATACATCTTCATCGTGCTAACCACCTCATTACTTTCAAACTGATAGGCTAATCTCGATTTGTTAGCCGCAATATCATAGAGATATATCTTATTTCCGCTGGCATAATACAATTGCGGAACTGTTTGCGACATGGTAAATAAAGTAGCCTTCCCTATTTCCGGACTATTTAAAACAGGCTGCCAGTGGTTAGCCACAGGTCCGCCACCTGTTGGATCTATCACGTATAGAAAACAACTATCATTATTTATATTTTTGAAAATAGCATTGTTGTAAAAGTTTGCACCAGCATCCATCACAAGCATATTTTTACGGATATTATTCATATCAAAAGCCTGCGTTGAGTCCATCTCTCCCCAGGCAACAAGTGATTCTCCGAATTCCGGAACGAATAAAAATCTATAATTCTTCTTATCAAATATAATGGTGGGAATGCCGAATCCAAATCCACCGACAAAAGGTGCAGCCACATAATCTCCCTGAGGTAAACGGAGTTTATCACCAAAGGACCTTCCTCCAAACATAGGCGTCTGCGTGTATACGCTTCCATCATTAATCAGGCATATGGTATTACTATAGCCAGGCCATGTAATCGACTCTGGCCGCAGAACAGCAGGTAAGCTATAAAACCAGTCCCTGTAAGCTCCCTGTGCCTGAAAGGTGTTTTTAGCCAGCTCATATCCACCATCGGCAAACAACACATAATTCCGCTGTCCGGAAAAAAAGCTATTCACACTCACTAATCTGAAGGCCTCTGCGGGAAGTGCAATGGCAGGATTCGCCGCGGAAAATATATGCCTATATACGGTGTCATTTGGGGTAACTATACTGATATCCCCGTTATTCCTCCCGGCTTCCAGCAACATCCAGCCTTCAGACAGTTTTGAAGAAACATTCAATGCGAAATGATGATAAGAGCTTACGCCGGTAATACTATCCGTCACCTTAAGGATAAGCGTATATGCATCACTGATGGGTGACAACCCAATTTGCACATGCAGGGTTTTATCAGTAGAAATAATCATTGCGGGCAAAACAGGACCGGTAATATCGTGAGAGACCGTCCACTGGTATTTCAATACTTTTTCATCAGGCGATCGTTGTGTAATTAGCGGCTGTATGCTCAGTGTATCAAACTGGGAAACGGAAAAAGTATCAGTGGCAGCGGCAATGGAGATATCATTGATGTCATGATAACTGTAATTACCTTTGTCTTTATAACAACCGGTAAATGACAAAGTAATTACCACAGACATTATTATTAGAAAAAATTTCATCTATTTGTTTTTGAAGGCATCAAAATTTTTGTTTCTCACTCCCTATTAAAAAGTCACCCGGCTACCTTTCTCATCTATCATCGGCCCATTCTTTGTTTCATAATCTGCCAGCGCATTCTTCATTCTTTGTTCAAAATAGGAGTATTCACTATATGACATGGAATTGGTAAACTCGGAGATGCCTAATACATCAATAATAAAGCGATACTTTCTTTCACTGTAGTCCCCGAAATAATTCTTCAGCCACGAATCCCAATCACTAGGCTTAACGAGGATATTACTAATGACAACTCTATAAAATAACTGATCGTAAATACCGGTTTTAAAATCTTTTGATGCCATTAATTTCATGACTATTTTCACTTCCTTAACATCCATCTCCGGTGTTTTTTTTATGATTATACCAAGCTTTGTCGCAAAAGAATCTGCCGGCATGATGTAATTCATTAGTTCATAGTCACGCCCTTTCACGGCTGTTGTTAAGCTATCCACCGGCCTGAAATCAATCACCCGGTCCTGCGGACTGGCATCTCCCATAATACGTACAGTGGCCCAAACAGTATCTCTTACGCGGTCACTGTTTTTAATCGCAAAGGAGTAATTGACACTATCATATTGATAATTTAACCAGTTTTTATAAATATAAATTTTCGGATCATTCCTATATATCAGCTTATCTTCTTTTTTACATGCCCATGCGCCGCTTATCATGAACAGTAGTGCCACTCTGCAATACAAGCTATTTCTTTTCATAATTATTTTATTGTATGCTGTTATCAACCTCTGTTGCCAAATTGAACTTCATCATCCGGTAGTGGAAATACATAAATCACATCTGATCCGGGTATGGATGTACCTGAGATACTTTTACTATTCCGCCTTTTATAGTAAAACCAAAGCTGGCCCTCACAGTAAAATTCCTTTTCATAGGATTTAAATATTTCATTCTGCAGGTTATCTGGGAGTAGCACATCGGGAAGCGGGGCAATACCACGATTCTCTCTGACGGCATTCAGGTAACTGACCGCAGTAGGCACATCAGCCGTACATTCCGCTGCTATAAAATATACTTCGGGAAGACGGAGCAATGGCATTAGTTCCTTATATGCGGCCACCACCTTGCTTTCCTGCCATAATTTAGAAGGGAATCGTATGGTTCCATCCAGCTCCCAAAGAAAAGCATACCTATAGTCTGTACTACCACCATTTGCGATCTCAAAAATATTATTAAGCCTTACTTCAGGAAGCGTCAGTTGATAGGAATTTCCTGTTGAATATTTAAAGTATTTATCAACTGATGCTTTTAAATTATAGATATGCAGGGAAAACATATGCTCTGTTCTGAATGTTCGATCTTTTGTAGATACAGCACCTGTGAGAGCCACTTTTTGCACAAAACTGAACCTGTGGGAATTAATTACCTGCAATGCATATTTCAACGCATTTACCTTATCGCCCTTATATAAATACACCCTCGCCAGTAAAGCCTTCACAGCCCATAAATTGAAATGATTTTGCCGGTAAGCCAGCAACCAGCTATCATTGGGCGTAAAATTATCAACAAGGGAATCTGCACTTAATAACTGTTCGGCAGTTTTCAAATCAGCTATTACACTGTCCATTACAACCGATGCCTTTAATTGTGGCGTTACCTTTAATGAAACGGTAGTAACATAAGGAATGCAAATTTTGTCAGGATTGGTAGCATATACAGGACCAAACATACGTAGTAAATCAAAATGCATAAAGGCGCGTAGTCCGAGGGCCTCTCCCTTAACAAGTGCGTAGTTTTGTCCTGAAAAAAGCCTTTTCTGCGCATCAATTTGTTGCAGGATATTATTATCATTTACAATAGCATTATACATACTATTCCAGATACCCGCAACGGTTGATTTCACATTGGCATCCTGGTAATTATATAAGCCGGTTTGATAAAAAGCGCTGGAGCTACCACTTATGTCGTATCGCTGGGCCAGTGCATCCATAAACCCCATGGTCATATTATCACCATAAAGAGAAGTATTTGTCATCAGCGTATACACGCCGGTCAGCGCATCAACAAACCCCTGTTCGGTAGAAAACAGGTCGTTTTCTTTGACCTGTGATTTAGGGCGTACGTCCAGCCATTTGCTGCAGGAAGAAACACACAGTACCAATAAAATACTGAAGACTAATATTATAAAATATGATCTTCTCTTTAAAAATACGGCGCCTGAATACAGGGATTGAAATTGTATCTTTTTCATACTCAAATATTATAGATGCTAGAAACCTGCTTGTATACTGAGAGAATAGGTTCGGGCGAAGGGATAGTCCAGTCCGCGTTCCTGTTTGATAGAGGATATTATAAAAGGATTATTAATATAGAAATAGGTTTGCAGATTTTCCATTTTCCATTTTTTTGTTAAAACAGATGGAAAGCGGTAACCAAGTGTTATTCCGTCGCAATAAAGTATATTATTATCCTGCACAAACCGGGAAGAAGCCTTCGTCATGTCTGTGCGCGTAAAGCCGTTCACATCTGCTACCCCTTTAAAATAAGTAAAATCGCCCGGCTTTTGCCAGCGCTGCTCCAACACCCTCCTGTCTACATTGTAATTAGGGTTGGCGTTTTCCACGCGATCTGCGAGTGTCTGGTTGTATTGCTGCCCTCCCAGATTAGTACGGAAAGCCATATTTATACTGAATCCCTGGTACAAAAAATTTGTGCCAAATGTTCCATACATAAAAGCATCGCTATTACCTGCCGGTGCCTGATCATGAGGATCCCATGTATAGGTAGGCGAACCGTCTTTCTTCCTGAAAATCTCGTAGCCGTTGCTGGGATCAATTCCGGAAGAAGGAACCGCATAAATGGTATTAATTGACTGCCCTTCCTGAAATAATATTACCGGCGTTGTAACAGGAGTGGATCCTGTTTGTTTAGTCAGCTGGTCCTCGTTTTGCTGTTTAAGCGCATCAGAAATTTTTACAATTTTGTTGTCGTTGTGAAACAGATCGGTGTATATACTCCAAAAAATACTTTTCTTCTCATTCTTCACCAGGTTAAACTTTATGTAAGCTTCATAACCTCTGTTCTGTACTTGTCCGAGATTAGCATTGTAACTATTAAATCCCATTGAAGGTGGCGTGGAAATAGAAGTAATAAGTGAATTGCTGTTCTCCACATAATAATTAGCCGTCACTGACAACCGGCTGTTAAATAATGTAATATCTGTTCCTATATTTGTTTTTAAGGATTGCTGCCATTGCAAATCGGGGTTTCCCAGGCCCAGCAGGTATGCGCCGATGCCGGCACGATACCGTTCGTTGGTAAAGTATTGGTACGACTGCAACGACATATAGGCAGGAAAATTCTGTGAACCGGTAACGCCATAAGACGCCCTTAACTTAAACTGATCCATCCAGGTAAACCGCTGCATGAACTTTTCTTTATTTACATTCCATCCCGCACCTATTGACCAGAAAGGAGCAAATCTACGGTTAGTACCGAATTGCGAAGAGCCATCTGTACGTAAGGAAAGGTCGAGCAGATAGCGGCTGTCATAAGCATAACTTGCATTGGCCAGTATCCCGATTTTATGAATTACACTTTCATTACTGGATGGCTTACTGTTAGGCTGATACTGGTAGGCGTAGGCGATATTATCCAGGTGTTCATTCGGAAATCCAACTGCCACAACACCCATATCCTGCGAAGAAAACTGCTCGATATGTAATCCTGCTGTGGCATATAGCACATTCTTTCCAAAAGAATTGCCATAGTTCACATTAAGGTCTCCCTGATAGGATACCGTATTGCCTTTATTGACGGTATAACTACCACGGTTAAAAAAATCATCACCGGTATAGCCGGTTGCAAATTGCGTACTGCCAGCGGAATAAAATTGCTCACTATTATCTTTTTGTGTATAAAACCCCAGGCGGGCTACCACCTTCAAGGCTTCTAAGATATTCCAGTTAACTTCAAAATTATTGGCGACATTCAGGTAGTCGCTGAAGTTTTTATTCTTCAGGGTGGCATTATACATCGGACTATATATCGTTCCCTGGTTTCCGGAATCATCCAGCACTTTAGGAATATGACCACTGCTATCTGTTACACGCCAGTAAGGATTTAACCTGGCAAAAGTTCCGAAGCTTCCAAAAGGAGATTCCGTCGATTTATTATAGCTCACTGAAAGGTAATTTCGAAAAAGCAGGTTGCTGCGTCTGTAGATCAGGTTCATACCGCCTTCATAATTAGTGCGGCCTGAACCTTTCATCACACCGTTGTTATCATTGTTATAAGAAAAGTCAACCCCAAACCGGACGTAGTCGTCACCACCCTCCAGGTAAAGACTTTGTTTATGTCCAAAAGCAGTACGCAGTGGCTGTGAAAGCCAGTACGTATTTACGCCGCGTTTTACTTCTCCCAGCCGCTTACTATATAATTCAGCCTTTGATTGCTGATCATTGATGGAGGTACCGTTATAGATGCCCGATACTTTTTCCAATTGCAGTTTCTCCGCAGCATTCAGCAAGTCATAGCTGGTGAGGTCCGGCATGGTAAGCGTATAGTTGCTGCTGTATGAAAGCTGTAATTTCCCTTTTTTAGGTTGCCGGGTATCAATGACTACCACACCATTGGCAGCCCGTGATCCATAGATAGCTGTGGCCGACGCATCCTTCAGCAGGGTAACTTTTGCAATCCTGTTCATATCCAGATCATAAATTTTCTGCAGTGTTGCTTCGAAACCATCCAATATGAACAATGGTAAGTTCGGACTTTCCGTATACTGATTTTTCAGGTTCGGTAAGCTGTTGCTGCCGCGCATTTGAATATCCGGCAATTTATTAGGGTCGGAACCGAACTTTATATTTTCCGGAATACGAAAGGAAGGATCCATAGATTTTAATGCCTCCAGCACATTTCTATTTCCTACCTCCTGCAACTGCTTAATCGTAAAGCTTTTCGCAGCACCCGTATAATTAGAGACCGGTCTTTCGTAAATACCGTTCACCACCACCGTACTCAATCCTTGTACTTCCGGCTCCAGCTGCATATTATAAACGATCTGCTTTTCTTTTAAAGTCGCCTCTTTCTGCTTAAATCCCAGGCAACGGAATAATATAGTGGTGGCTCCTTCCGGGAGTTTCAACTTAAATGTTCCCTGCACATTGCTGAAGGTAGCGGCATTAGCATTTTTTACGGAGATAGTCACTCCTTCCAATGGTTTATTGTCTTTGGAAGATGTTACCCGGCCTGATATTTCTGCAACAGCGAGTCCAGACAAGTCCAGCGTGGAAGAAGAAGAATCTGCTGATGAATGCTGCGGTTTGCGGGTCAATACCACCGTTTTGTCTTCAATAAAAAAATTGAAAGGTTGGTTTTTAAAAGCTACTTCAAGAAAATTTACCAAAGGCATTTGGGTCACGATAAGTGAAATATTTTGAGCTCCTTTCAGATCTTTTTTATTAAAGAAAACTGAATACCCGGTTTGCTTTTCAATGATTGAAATAACCTTCGTAATGGGTATATTTTTATCTGAAACCGTAATAGACTGAGACTGCCCGGCAACCGGAACACTCATTAAAAAAGCCATCAGCAATATCATACCGGAACTGATATTCAACAAATGTTTAGCAAAATTACGGTACTGTTTGCGGTGGCGATCCTGTCCGGCATTCATTGTCTCGTATCTACAGCACGAAACAACTGTACTCATGGTCTGGCCCAGGACCGTGGGAAATAATTTCATATGTTCACTGTTCATATAAGTTACAATTCAGGCAAGGTTGCCTATTGGTTGACTGACATCTGATATTGAATTTTGTTCCTGTACCTAAATACGACGGTCAGGCTTTTCTAATTGGCAATTGTTGGTTGTTAAATAAATACTTGCATTCCGACATCCCTGTTCTATCTACATTTTGGTTGGGTTGATATAACCACCTACTGCTATTTCAATATAAATCCATGCTATTCTATCTGACGTTCAATAAATTAACAAAACAATGGATGATGATAACAGGATGATCCAATTTCTGACAACCTTTTTAAAAAAAGTGCTCAAAACCGGCATATTTTACATGACATTCTATATTAATTTTATATAAAAAAAATAACGATGACCTCCTCTTCTTGTACTAATTGGCATTCCTTATTATAGCGGCTGCCGGGAGCCCCGGTCTCCCGGCGACCAAAGCATTACTTACTATTGATTCTAAAGAGGAGACGGCAAGGGGCACAAATTTACCCCACCGTTCGGTGAAATTTTTAAAATTTCTTTTACGTGCAACGGGCAGATTCAATATATTAAAATAAACAAACATACAAACAGACGCTGACGCCGTATTATTTAATTAATACAAGGAAACAACTTTTTGACCTTTGGTCATGGCTTCATATACTTTTTTATATTCGCTGGCAGACCTGGTTTCATGTTCTTCTTTAAGCATTTCGGCCATCTGTTTGGTAGCATTCTGCCGGTTACCTATATTATAGTCCACTATAGACCGGCTAATACGATTTCTGAGCGCATTGTCAATCCTACAGGACTTTGCCGCCAGCAAAACAGCCAGGTCCTGATCTTCTTTTGTAGAAATGATTTTTGAGAACAACATAGCATAACTGCTACACCAGCCAGCTACTGCTGTTGTATCAATACCAGCAGGTACCCGATTAATATCCTCTTTGCTCAACAGTACAAGTTCGACTCCAATAAAGGGATTCCGATTTTCTGGCAACAAGTGACGCCTGATGTATTGCGCTTTAACTTTAACTAACTGCACGGTATCCTTTATGTTTCTATACAAGTCCTCCAAGAGTTCAAGTTGTAATTTATCGGCCTTCCGTGGAGATGGCGTAATAAATTTCAGGTTATCTGCCAATTTCTTTACGCGTTCCGCTTTTTCCACTGAAGGTAGCTTCCCATCCAGTATGCCTTTTATTCCTATCCTGGTGGCGTCTTCCAGCTCCGTTACAAAACGCAACTCAGCCAAATCATCTCCTTCCAGCGCCTTGATAATGGCTGCATATTCCTGTATGGCGATACTATATGCGGTATCATTTTTATAATGAAACCACATAGCAAAATTTTTGAGATCTGTGCGGGTATAATTTTTTTTACCCGTAAAAAATTTTCGGATAAATACATCAAATGCCTCATCAGTCGATTGTTTCTCCGTATTCTTCCGCTTCATATATTTCACCAGGAAAGTCTCATCATAATTTCCTGAGACAAACGTCGCTTCCAGCTCGCTCATAGGTATTTCCGTTCCGGCATGCTTTGCTTCCATACCGTCCGCTAAAGCCAGAAAATTTGCCTCCGGCATGGAACCCGCAGTACTTCCTACCAGCGAGGTAGTGACAGGATCAATAAACAGATAGGTTGGATATCCTCTTACTGCATATTGCTTCGCCAGTGCAATACCCTCGCCTATTTCAGCATCAATTTTATAATTGATGAACAGCCTATTGTACTTATCTCCCACTTCAGGCTTTGGAAATACCTGGTTACTCATGGCCCTGCAGGGACCGCACCACGAGGTATAAACATCTACAAAAATGAGCTTGTTCTCCGCTTTTGCCTTTTGCACTGTCGACATCCAATTGGTCGTTTCAAAGTGTATACCCTGAGAGGTTGCGAATACCGGCGCTAATAACCCCAAAAATACGATCAACTTCTTCATGACTAAATTTTAAATGTATGCTTCAATATTATTTCCCATCAAATATTTCCCTGAGTGTATTATCTATATCGTTAGTGGCGCTGGCTGTTATACGTAGTAGCACTTTCCCGTTTTTGCCCAATAAAATTTTGGTAGGGAAACCGTCGATACGATATTCATTAACAAGATCTTGCTTTTCCATTCCATCGTTGTTAAGAATATGCACCCAATTAGTGCCATCTTCTTTAATTGCGGCTAGCCATTTCGCTTTTCTTTCCTCAGGAGTTTTTGCATTTTCAGATGCAATGGCAATAATTTCAAACCCTTTATCTTTATATTTACTATATAATGCTTTCAGGTGTGGATGGCTCGCCCTGCAGGGTCCACACCAGCTACCCCAGAAATCAAGCAATACCACTTTTCCTTTATAACCGGAAAGGTCTATTTCGTTGCCATCTTTATCTTTTCTCAGGAATGGAATAGCTGGCTTCCCTACGGCTGTTACAGATAATCTTTCGATTTGCCTGGAAACAGATTTGCCAATACCCGTAAGTTTATATTCATTGGTGAGGTGATCGAAAGCTTGCTTATATGCTTCTGCCGTATAATGATTTCCTATACCGCTTAGTAAATACATGCTGGCAAAAGAGCCAGGATGTTGATCTATAAAACGCTTCTTCGAATTGGAAATCTCATTTTGAATCTCCGCGCTTTCATCCGTCAGCTTTTTAATTGCTACACTATCCTTTGTTAAGTCCATAGAAAAGGTAGTCGCACTGATATCCCATTCCCGCTTCTCCGCCTCCTTTACCGATTCCAGGTATTCCGCGAACTCATTATTTTCAATGTCTCCCGTTACACTGGCAATATGAAGATCGGTAACAGCGCCGGCTATATTAATATCTGTTTTATAAATGAATACGGGCAGTTGAGGAGCAGGGCTACCGTAATTAATTCCATTTACTTTCTTCAAAAGATCTCTTTCAAATGAGGTATTAAACCTGGCTACCATCGGACCAGACTGTTTCTTCACTTTAAAACTGAAATGGCCATCCGTCGCCGGCGCCTTATAATAAACATACTTCCCATTATCGTCGTAAAAAGTCAGGTTCACATTCAGATTCCCCAGTCCCTTTAAAACACCTTTGACAGTGAGGCTATCCTGTTGACCAAAAGAAAAAAGAGATATCAGCAAGGGTACTATTAGTAATATATATTTCACAGTATATTTTTTTTATAATGAAATGAGCTCATTTTATTTTCGAAAAAACGGGTTACATCTGCAAGGAACCGGCGGTTTTTCAGGGCCGTTCGCGGTATGATAAACTTACTATTTTACCAAGGCCGTTATATTCTTTGACCAGCTGAAACGGTTGTTGCACTGGTAACACGTTATAAAACCGCATACTTCCGGAGGTAGCCGGATCAGACCCGCTGTAGCTGCAAACAATCAGTCGTTTGGCATTATCTGCATAATATTGGCTCACGCGACTGCTATAGAGAAATTTGTGAAACTTAATACAGCTGACTTTTTGAGTGCCATAGTCAAGCATCAACTTGCTGCTCCTGTTATTAAAATCGTAGGAATATAGCTTGCTGCCTGCATAGTACATGACATATCCAAACTCCGGGCTAATCGCAAAACCTTCTGCCTTATCAATATCTGTTGCAGTATTAACGGGTATTTCTCCATAGTATACCTGGTTAATCTTGTCGTCAAATGTAAAGCGGGCCAGCCAGTATTTGCCTGTTATAGGGTCTTTCAGTATGGCAAATACATTCCCATTGTTATAAGTGGAGTAATCCATGTATACCAGGTCTTTTCCTGTATTATTAAAGTCAAAGAGTTMCCCAGGCGGCAGGGGCGAACAGGAGGACTCTTTATTTATATGCCGCACAAAGCGCCTGTTGTCATCATCATAAAACAAAGCGGAGGCACTCACACTATTGCCGTACATATACTTGCTGGCCTTAAAGGGTTTTACATCCCCCTTCATTTTATTGATAGGCTCACTGTATCTTGTACTCCAGGTTCTATCATAAAAATAGACGTTATTATTTGTGCCGTGAAGCCACGCCATTTGAAAGAACAGATTGGTCATATTATCTGCCGTAAAGTCACTATTGACACTATTGGTAAACTCGTACTTAATGTCGTAGGTAACATCATATTTGAAACTCTCCGGATGGATTTTCGTCGTTCCTCCCGCGGTACATATGTATATGCCGTAGAGTCTCGGGTCATACGGATAGCAGTTCATAAACAGTGGCTTCGCCGATAAATAACGATCAGGCACGTTTGCATTCATAGAAGAAAGCACATCTGTCAGGATACGGTATCCAGTATCCGTTTTTGTCAGCATATCTATCCTTGTTTTCCCATGCACGTCGTTCATGAGCATCCATCCTTCATATACTTTACTCAGAATAGTAAGACTAAAAGTTTTTTGCCATTGTACTCCTGTGATCTTGTCAGTAACTCTATAATAAATCCGGTAGGGTCCAGGGCTAAAAGCTACTACCAGGTCCAGGTTTCTGGTGGTGGCAATTTCCGTGCGCACATCAGCCGGCAATACGGCGTCGGTGCGAAGCCCCGTCCATTCATAAGCATACCGGGCGGTGTCATTACCGTTGTCCTGCGTAAATGTAAGTTTTGGTTTAATATTTATCCGTTCTCCCAAATAACCTGTATACGCATCTGCAATCCCTTCAAACTGCACCTCGTTTATTTGTTCATATTTGTAGTTTCCCTGATCCTTGTAACAGGCTCCTAACATTACCAGGGACATACCTAATAACCAATATTTAAAATGTGCCTTAGCCATAATTTACCGCTGATTTAGTGATGAGTGATGTCTGATTTATAAGGACCTGTATCCCATGACCATTTCTGCACCGTCATCTTCATAAATGATATCCCCTTTTGCTTTCCGGTCATTCAGATAATTCTGCACAAACTTTCCAAAGTATACTATTTCCGACTGGAGCGTTGGTGTACTTATCTCAAGATATAATGGTGTGATGTTCATTAACTGACATATCAGCAATAGCTTCTTCTTGCTATAGTCACCAAAAGAACTAGGTGACCAATACCTGGGCTTCCGCAGTACATCACTGACATATACCGTATGAGAGATGTAACTTAGTTTTTGCCCGGTAGCCGTGTTATCACTAAGGCTATCCATTTTTGTTGCAAAATTTTCATTCGCTTCCAACTTCAGCGCAATGGAAAGAGCTGTGTCGGTGAGGATGGCTGTACGGTAAAGTTTTATTTTAATAGTATCCGTTACGGCGCCGGCTTTCATTATGAACTTAGTATTCACAAAATCGTAGTCCTTCCCTTTTTTTGCTGTTGAGCTATCTATTACCCTGAACCTATACTCACGATCTGCGCCGCTGGGAACACCGAGCACCCGCACAGGGATACCAATAATGCTATCGACTTGTGATGGACTGGAAAGTCCAAATGACATTTCAGTTTTATCGGTTACCCCGTTTGTAGTGGGGTCTATTGAAGCAACAAAATAGATGCTGTTTATACCATCGTATTTTTTTAATTCTTTCGTACAGGAGAATAATATAAACAGACTAAAAATAAAAACCATTTTAATGCTATTCATAACACTACTTTTTATTAACGATTAACAGTTTCAGAAACAGGTAATGGAAGTACAAACTTTGCTTTATTTAAAGTAACGGTGCTATTGGGATTGGTAGACGCGCTATTAGGAAGAGTGGTGATATTTTCCCGTTTATAGAAAAAGAACAATTGTCCTTCTCCAAAAAATTCCCTCCGGTACTCTTTAATAAGTTCTGTACTCAGGCCGGCAGCGGGCGGAAGACTGGTAAGGCCTCTGTGTAAACGAACGGTATCCAGATATTGAATAGCAGTGACCGAATTTGTTTCGCATTCAGCGGCGATATAATACATTTCACTTAACCTGATCAGGGGAATGAGAAAGCGGAAACCACTGTTTTTATCGGCTACATCAGCGTACTTGTAAAAAGTTTTATATGCTTTKGTACCCGAATTGCTAAAGATCCAGTTAGGGTTATACCTGTAATCATTCTCATTGTTTTCGAATAATTCACTTAACCGGGCGCTGTTGGGCGTCAGGATGGATGTTTCCGTAAGGTCTTCGCTGAACAGGCTTTTATGGTTGTTGTATAAATTGCTGCAGTAAGGGGCAAATAAAACTTCAGATGACATGATCCGGTCAGGGTTGACAGGATTGCTCAATATGTCTATAGAAGTCCAGGCAAACCATTTTGACGCACTATCTATCACAAATTTAGCGGCAGCATAAGCATTTGTTTTATCGTTACGGTATAAGAATGCTCTTGCCTGCAATGCTTTTACGGCATAATAATTCAAGCGTTGATGACGATTCCGGTAAAAGTTACGGCCATCGGCAATAAATTCAGCGGATCTGCCGCTGGCAATTACAGGATCGCTGCGTAATAACTGAGCAGCATTGTGCAGGTCAGCCAATATACTATCCATGACCTGGTTTGCCGGTAGTAAAGCCTGTACAGCCGGAGACGCCACCCGGTAATATGGGACACTAATACTGACAGAATCTGCTGTATTGTAGACAGGGCCAAAAAGTCGTAACATGTCAAAATGTAACATCGCCCTGATCGCAATGGCCTCGCCTCTCAAAATAGAATCATGACTGGCAGGCATCATGCCGGGATATTTATCAAGGTTTTTTAAAAACTCATTGGCATTCGCAATGGTGGCATACGCCTGTTCCCACATCAACTGAATACCTGGCGCAATGCTGCCATAATTATATTGTTGATATGGTGCGTAACCATGCTGCCCGCCAACATTAAATCGTTGGGCAAATATCTCCACCATTCCCATACTCAGGTTAACGCCATACAGGCTGTTCTGTGTTAATTTCAGATAGAGGCCGTTCACGGCGAGCTGGGCTCCGGCTTCATCTTTAAACACCTGTGTCTCTGTAAATTTATCCTGCGGTTGTACATTGAGCCACTTTTTGCAGGAGGTAATGCCCAGCAGGCAAGCTGTTGCGGTTATTAGAATTAATTTGATTCGCATGCAAGATTAAGTTAAGTGGTTAAAAGGAGGCGTTAACACTAAATGCTACTGTACGGGCAAACGGATAATCAATCCCTCTTTCCCTTTTAATAGTTGACAGCCGGAATATGTCGTTCATATAACCGTTTGCCCGCAAAGTTTTCAGGCCTAATTTCTGCAACCATTTTACATCTGCGAACTCGTACCCAAAACTGATAGACTCTCCCGATAATGTGTTTTCTTCCTGTATAAAACGTGACGACAAAGGCGTTCCTGTCGCGGTGCTGGAGCGGCCTGCCCCCGTGAGGCCAATTTTCTTGAAGCTCGTAATATCGCCCGGGTTTTTCCATCTGTCATACAAAGCACGTCGATCCTGGTTATTGGCCAACGCTGCATCACTTATGTTTTCCACCTTATTATATAACGCGGTATTTAAAACATCACCTCCAAAACGATAACGGAAATAAAGCCCGAGATTAAAGCCTTTATAGACAATTGAATTGTTAAATACCCCTTCTGCAATGGGGCGGCTATTTCCTATTCTGACGATATCGGATTGTCTGTATTGAAAAGTATACTGACCGTCCTTTTGCCGGAAAACCTCGTTGCCGGTGGCGGGGTCAATCCCCACGGAGTAAACAGTCCATAAATCATCAGGACTGTAGCCATCGCGGTAGCGTATTAAAGAGCCGTTATCCTGCTCATTTTTGTTTAACGGCTCCAATTGATTGCCAATCCCTCCATAGTGCGCTTTTTGCACTATCCCCGTTACGCCTACTGTCCAGATAATCCTTTTCTGAGGAATATATATCGGGGAAAAGTTGACACTGAAATCAATGCCCCGGTTTGTCTGGTTACCAATATTCATTGGATAATTTACCAACCCGGTGGAGGCAGGCAGGTCGACAGAAATAATCAGGGGATCAGTATATTTTGAGAAGAAATTGACCCACCCGGATAATTTATTATTGAAAAACGTGAAGTCCAGTCCGAGATTTGTTTGCAGCGTTTGTTGCCATTTCAGATTTGGATTACCCAGTGTTTGCAAATCCAGGCCTTGTCCAAACGTGTTTAGTGCGGAAGGAGTGTAATTATAAACAGATACTGAGGTTATCTGGCTGAAATTCTGATTGCCGGTAAGCCCTGTATTCGCCTTTATCCTCAGTCTGTTGATCCAGCTTTTATCATGGAACATAGGCTCATGATCAAGGTTCCACGCAACACCAGCCGACCAAAAGGTTTCGTATTTTTTATTAGACCCAAAAGCTGTTGACCCATCTAATCTGGTAGAAAAATCAGCTACAAACCTGGCATCAAAAACATAACTTCCGGATACCAGGAAGTTATTACGGCGCACAGTACTCAGGTATGATTGTGGCCGGCTGTCTTTTTGATAGCTGTAAGAAAACGAAGGATTACCATTACTACCTACCGGAAATCCTACGGCATTAGTTGAGTAGGATTCATTGCGGTTATCCTGCATTTCCGCTCTTACATTTAAATTAACCAGGTGTTTAAAAGCGATCAGTTTTCCGTAGGTGAGCATGGCATTCACCTGGTAACCGAATGTACCCATGCGAATATTTGAATAAGTTCCTTTTTCAAAAAAACTTGCGTTATCAAACTGCGTATTTTCAGGAGAATAAAAAATGACCTGTTCCGAATTCTCTTTATTTACAGAAATGGCTCCCTGTAACTGCAGCCCTGTGTTGATGTAATAAGTAAGTTGCAGGTTGTTTTGAAAGGAAAAACCTTTCGTGGTATTCTGATTATTTAAATAGGCATTGTACATGGTATTGGGTACGTTGTCAATCGTTCCAAGACGGCTATTGCTACTTTCCAGGTACCTTTCGATGTCCCCATCTTCATTAAATTTTGGGTAATAGGGATTGGGATTCACAAAGTTGCTAAATGTTCCGTAGGGGGACTCTTTAGCGTTATATCCACTTATCATCAATTGATTATAGACATTTATTCTCTCGGTTCTGTAAATAAGGTTTACACTTCCTTCCCAGGTATCACGGCCGGAGCCTTTCATGATACCATTTTGTTTCTTATATCGAACACCCGCGCCATAACGCATCCGGTTATCGCCACCCGATACTCTTACGGAGTGTCCCTGTGTTAGTCCAAGTCGTAGTGGCTCATTCAGCCAATAGGAATTTATGCCCTGGCGAACTTTTACCAGACGGCTATTATACAGACTATCCATTATCATTTGCATTCTGAAATTAGAGGGATCGAAATAGGTATATCTTCCGGATAGCCGCTCAAACTCCAGTTTTTCATCTGCATTCATCATATTGTAGCCACTCAGGTCCGGCATTTCAAGACTGAAATCACCGGTGTATGAAAGCTCCATAGGACCTATTTTAGGTTTTTTGGTTTCCACTACTACTACACCATTTGCTGCGCGGGCGCCGTAAATGGCGGTAGATGCAGCGTCTTTTAATAACGTCATAGATTGTACGCGATTCATATCCAGATCAACAATGGTGCGTAAAGACGTTTCAAAACCATCCAGTATAAAAAGTGGCTGATTGGGGTCGGCAGTAAATCCATCCCGCAACGTTCTGTTGTCTATACTGGTTTTACCTCTCAATTCAATTTGTGGCAACCTGTTAGGATTACTTCCTGATAAATTGTTTTCGTTTATAACAATAGAGGGATCTAACGATCGTAAACTCTGGATCACATTCCTGTTGCCGACCTGCTTTAGTTCGTCGCCTGTAAAGCTTTGAGCAGCTCCGGTAAAGCTTTCTTTTTTGCGGGTAAAAATTCCCGTCACCACCACATCTCCAATGTCTTTTACTTTTTGCTTCATCACAATATTAGCCTCGTTTTTATCTTCTTTTACGAGATAAGTGCCTTTTTCAAACCCCATAAATGAAACTTCAATTACATCCCCGGGGTCTGCGTTAATGATAAAAGCGCCATCTTTGCCACTGATAGCCGTTTTTACTTTTTTACCGCGTATAGACACGGAAGCCCCTGCCAACGGCGCTCCCTTTGAATCTGTCACCCGTCCGTTGATAGGTGGAAATGAAATATCGTGTGATGGCAGCACGAGATCTGTCAGATGCCCGGTAGATGATTTCGGTTTGCGGGTCAGCACAATAGTTTTATCTTCAATCAGGTAACTAAAAGGCTGGTATTGAAAAGCGGTTTCGAGGAATTTCGCCAATGGCATATTTTTCATTGTAAGTGAAATAGTAACGGCATCCTGCAAGTCACCTTTATTGTAAAAAACGACATAGCCGGTTTGCTTCTCAATAGTGGAGATAATTTCTTTAATCGGTATATCTTTACCTGAAAGCGTAATTGGTTGAGATAAACCGGAGGCCTGAGCACTGAAAAAAGCTGTTGACAACAATAGCATAGCCAACGTCATCACTAACAAAGACTTTGCGAAAATATCGCGCATGGTCTGCCCATAGACAAATTCCTGTTTTGAGTCGAGAAAGCAAAAGGGGAATCTATTTCTATCTTTTCCACTACAGGGACTTAGCGATCGTACATCATCGCGGGTTTTACAAGAACAGACATAGGTCGGACAATCATGTTGGTTGGTAGACATGTTAGATTTGGGTTTATTATTAAATCGTTTCTGCTGATTTTGATTGATCACCGGCGCCCATCCGTTATATCGTCAATATCTAACAAACCGGTTACTACTACATACAAGGTTTATCCTGCGTTTTATTACACACATAACATTCCCTGAACCATATAATGATCCCTTATCGGAGAGTTCAAATGCGCTGCCAGTATGATTAAAAGAAGGAAGCATCAAAGCTTTTTTACCGTCATTTTAAGACATAAGTATCCTACCCATTGCCATGATTACAATGAAAACATATTCCAAACAGAAAGGAACTCGAATGGGATTAGATTAACACACTCCCTTTTTTGTAATTTGATCTACTTTTAAAATCCAGTCTAACGTTCAGACCCGACAGGCTTCAGATTTTCTAATCACGGTCTGGGTTGTTTTGTTTACTCAGACAGTACTATCAGCCGTCGCCCCTCTTCCATCCGGAAATGGACACCGGTTTTTTCCAATATCTTTAAGACGCCCGAAAGGGTAATGTTTCTACTCATTTTGCCTCCAAACTGAATATCCGGAACCCGCCCGTTATACACTACCTCAATATCATACCAACGCGATAGCTGGCGCATCACTTCCTGCAGACCAACATCTTCAAAATCGAACAGTCCATTCTTCCAGGCCATCACATTGGTCATATCTACATCGGTTATTATTTTTGGGGGGTCAACAGACGTTATTTGCGCCTGCTGACCAGGTTTTAATACAATGGTTGGTTTTGATAAATGTGACGATGCCAGGGATGAATTGGACGGATCTACCAATAATCTAACACTTCCTTCCAATAAGGTTGTTTTAATACACGCGTCCTCGTTATAGGCATTAATATTAAAATGAGTACCCAGTACTTCTACTTCAAGATCTTTATTCACCTTTACTTTAAAAGGCATTTTTTCATTTCGTGCCACTTCAAAATAGACTTCCCCATGGATTTCTACTTTACGCTCCTTACCATTAAATGAAGTGGGATATTTGATAGCACTTGCCGCATTCAGCCACACACCTGTTCCGTCCGGAAGGGTCAGGTTAAACTGTCTTCCTTTTGGGGTAGTCATCGTGTTATATGCAACATCCGCGGAGCTCATTTCTGTAGTGTTATAAATAAGGCTACCGCTTTTAAGTACTACCTGTGAACCGTTCTGGGATGCTATTAAACCATTACCCATACTGTCTAATACCACCTGCTTTCCGTCCGTCAGGGTAAGAATCGCACCGTTTTTACCAGGAGGTATTTCATATAACTTCTTCGTGCCACCCGCAAGTGATAGATTCGAATTTCCCGCATACTGCCACCACATTATCCCACCTATTACCAATATTAAAATGACAGACGCTGCTGACCATAACCACCTGTTAACATTAATAATAATTGGTTGTTTAGCATTTTTTTCACTTGTTGAAATGATGGCATTCCAGACCGCCTCCTTAGCACCCGGGCGGGGAATGGCCTGTTGAAAATTTAATGATAACACCAGTCGCCTTGCTTCTTCCAGTGTATTCTTTCGCTGAGGGTATTGCAGGAGAACATCTTTCCAAAAGGCTTCCGTATCTTCATTGGGGCGTTCCATGCTCTCAATGAAAAAATCGTCCATCATCAACTCCTCTACAGAAAGGTCCTTATAATACTCCTTTAAAACAGCCATAACTGATAATTAATATTTGGAGGTGCCACTCCAGCCATCTAATCTAAATACAAGACGGAGGCCAGGCCAGTTTTACCCCACGGTTCGAAGAAATTTCTTTTAAATTTAATGGCGCAAGCCACGGGAACACTTATTTCATTATATTATATAATATATAAGCTCCTTTATTAAAACACTGATAATTGCCAGATGGTGTATTTCGCGAAGCGTTTGAATAGCCCTACCCACCAACTTATAGGTTGCTTTCTGTGTTAATGACAGCATTGCTGCAATTTCAGGATAAGACAAGCCTTCCTGGTATTTCAGAAATATAGCCTCCCGTTGCCGGGGAGTGAGTTGCTCCAGTGCCGTCTTCATTTTTTCTTGCAGTTCATCTGCTTCTTCCGTTGAGATAAGGGTGGCTTCCTGGTTCAATTCCAGGTTAAAGTCGACCATTTCATTCATTTCAGCTAATGGGCGTTTCCTCAACTGCTCAATTTTATCAACGATATAAGAGCGGAAAGATCTGAACAGGTAAGCTTTTACAGATACAGGCAGGGAAAGGTTCTGACGATTACGGATCAGCTTTATAAAAAGTTCCTGTATACAATCTTCTATCAATGTAGCGTCACGGGTGAACCGGAAACCATAATTGTACAAATGATCAAAATAAATAGAATAAATGGATGATAGTGCCCTATCATCGCCTTTCTGATAGCTCTTCCAAAGCTCTTGTTCAAAAGAAGTGGTTGATATTTTTAGAGGATCTTGCGCTGGTTGCATTGTAATGATGATACAACACGGCAAGCTAAGAAATAAAATGATAATTCGATAACTTGTATTTATATAATTTAATTCCTAGTATTTGTTAACTCAACACGTATAAGTTTACCGGCGGTCACTCAAAAAAAACATTACCAAAATTGTTGAACGATTAATTGAAAGGATGATTTTCTTTTGATAAAAAAGATTGTGAAAAAAGATTGTGAAAAAAGAATTAATACAATGGGATTGAATTACACCCCGTAGCTAAAAGATATTAAATCCGGGCAAAGAATCAATATGAGCTTACCGTGTACAATCTAAAAGCAGTTAAGGATATAAAACGCGATACTGATGCTCAAAAAAGAAATACTGATAATACCTATGCTGCTGAAATCATAATTCAGGTAACAGACATCGAAAACAAAAAAGGCAGTATGACTACAAAAACATCTGCTCGCAACGTATTCAACTTCCTAATTGAATTCGCTCGTTTTGCAACTGCAAATCTTTAATACTTCGCTAGACTATTGACAGGAGAGAAATTACTCGGGGTCGAATCCCTTACACCTATTGCTTTTGGATCAATTCGCGACTCATTGGTGAATTATTTTATTGTTTCTAAGTCGCTTAGAATCATATAAATAAGTAAAAATTAGAAGGTCATCAGAAATGATGATCCGGAAAAATTTCCATGCGAAAGATCTCTATCGAATCCGCTTTTCAAATTGAAAACATCTGATAAACACCATCTTAAAACTAAAAAAGTGATACAAAATTCAATAATGAACTTTTGTATCACTTTTTGCGGAGAGTCAGGGATTCGAACCCCGGGACCTGTTACAGTCAACAGTTTTCAAGACTGCCGCAATCGACCGCTCTGCCAACTCTCCGTGTGGGTTGCAAAAGTATAAAAGAATTTGAAAATAAAAAAAAATTTGCAACAATTTTTTAAATCAGCCACCAGAGCGGATATACAAACACAAAATGACGAACTACGGACCTAAAGCGCTATTTTACCGGGCATTTGATTCAAAAATTCATCTTTGGATCTTCGCTTTAATCCGTAATTCGTCATTCATTATTTCCATCTGCCATCAGGCAGTATTACTCTTATCTTCGACTGCTACAGTGCAGTATTGTTTCTTATATCCTCCTTGCTTGTATCTTATTTCCAACCGCCACCTAAAGAGCGGTATAAGTCTACCATTGCTGTTAAACGCTGACGATCAATATCAGCCTTTGCCAGTTCCGCCTGCAGGGAGCGTCCCTGTGCGGTGATCACTTCCAGGTAGTTAGCCATACCGCTGCGGAACAGCAATTGTGCCTGTTGAACCGCCAGCTGTGAGGTGTTTACCTGTCTTACTGCAATTTCCTGCTGAACTTTTACTTTATCCAGTTTTACCAGCGCATCACTCACTTCTCCTACTGCATTCAGGGCGGATTGTTTAAACTGGATAACGGCTTGTTCCCGTTGTATTTTAGCTACTTCAAATTGTGTTTTCAGGGCACGACGCTGGAAAATGGGCTGAGTAAGTCCTCCAGCGGCAGTACCAAACAAGGAAGCAGGTAAGTTGAACCAGCTGCTGGCTTTGAAAGCATTTACGCCACCGCTGCCTGTGATGGTCAGTGTTGGGTACATATTAGCTTGTGCTGCGCCTACGAGGGCGTTAGCTGCAACCAATCCCATTTCGCTGGCCCGTACATCCGGACGGCGACTGATCATCGCAGCCGGAATACCGGTTGGCAATGCGTCTGCTACCTGGAAAGTAGCCAGCTTGCTGCTACGTGTAATGGTTGACGGTAGTTCACCGGTCAAAATACGCAGTGCATTTTCCTGGATGGCAATACCTTGTTCCAGCTGTGGTACCAGCAGTTCTGCGGTCTGTTGCTGTGAAATGGCCTGTTGTACACCCAGCTCGGTCACTTCACCGGCAGCTTTCTGTAAACGGATCATCTTTACGATGGTATCACTTAATTCCACGTTTCTGCGGGCAATGGCCAGCTGGTTGTCCAGCATCAGCAGGTTGAAGTAGCTGTTAGCAACAGCTGCTACCAGTCCGGTTTGCACAGCGTGTGCGCCTTCATACGACTGCAGATAAGTTGCCAGTGCGGCTTCTTTCTGACGGCGTATCTTACCCCAGATATCTACTTCCCACGACATACCCACGCCTAAGTTGAAGTCTTCCAGGTGATCTCCCAGGTTATTGGCAGAGAGGTTCAGGCCTGTGAAGCTGTTCTTGGATGGGAAGTTGGTACTGGCAGAAGCAGTAGCATTAAAAGCTGGCAACCACGCCACTTTCGCCTGTTTCAGGTATGCCTGTGCAGCTTCTACTCTTTTCACAGCCAATTGCAGGTCGTAGTTGCCGGTAACGGCTTTGTCTATCAGCTGCTGCAAGGTGGCATCGGTAAAAAATTTCTTCCATTCTATTTCTGCTATGCTGTTAGTATCCGAAGGAGCCACGGTTCCAAACTGCTGGGGGAGCGCCACCGGGGGCCGCTCGTAATTGCGGCCTACCCGGCATGCTGCTAACCCTATAACTAAGGACAACAGAATTAAAAATGAGCTATAACTTGTTTTCATTTGTCTTTTTTCTGATTCTGATAATAGATAATGCTAATATTTTAGTGTACCAGCTTTGCCTCATGTGCTGCGTCCACTTCCACTATCGGTTTACGACTGATTTTCTCTTGCAGGAACTGGAAGATTACAAACAGCACGGGTATGATGAATACCCCCAGGACCACCCCGGTAAACATTCCACCTACAGTACTCCAACCTATTGAATGATTGCCTTTGGCAGATGCACCTTGTGTAAAGATTAATGGCAACATACCAACAATAAAGGCAAAGGAAGTCATCAATATTGGACGAAGACGAAGCTGTGCTGCTTCCAACGCCGCCTCAACAAGCTTATAGCCTGCCCTTCGCCGTTGTAAGGCAAACTCCACAATCAGGATCGCATTTTTAGCCAACAATCCTATCAGCATGATCATACCTATTTGTACGTAGATATTGCCCTCTATACCGCTAAAGCCAATGAAACTATATACACCTAATATACCCGTAGGTACAGTAAGGATTACTGCCAGCGGCAGGATATAGCTTTCATACTGTGCAGCCAGCAGGAAGAATACGAACAATACACTCAATAAGAACACGAACGCAGTTTGGTTCCCTGCTCTTATCTCTTCCCTCGAAATACCTGTAAACTCATGGGCGTATCCTTGTGGCAATGCCTTTTTCGATACTTCTCCGATGGCTTTAATTACATCACCGGTACTATAACCTGGTTTGGGTGTAGCATTAATGGTAACAGCAGTATACAGGTTGTTTCTTGTAACTGTTTCCGGACCATATACACGTGTTAATTTGGCCACTGTACTTACCGGCACCATCGTACCCAGGTTGTTCTTTACATAAATAGCATCCATCGAACTTTTATCCATCCGGTATGAAATATCGGCCTGCGCCATTACGCGGCTATATTTCCCGAAACGGTTAAAGTCTGAAACGAAACTACTACCATAATACGTTTGCAGCGTATTCAACAAATCACTAACAGATACACCCAATTGTTTCACTTTTACCTCATCTATATCAATGGTGTATTGTGGATTACCCGTACTAAAAGTAGTGAACGCATTTGCCACTTCTGGCCGCTGACTTAATGCACCAACAAAACCCCATGCCGTTCCTGCTAATTTCTCCAGCGATCCGTTTGTTCTGTCCTGCAACATCATTTCTACCCCGCTCACGTTACCGAAACCCTGTATTGTTGGGAAACCAACAAAAAACGTTAAGGCATCATGTACTTGCATTGATTTTCCTAACAAACCACCCGCAATAACAGTCGGATCTTTTACAGCACCTCTCTCGTTACGACCTTTTAACCTTACAAATATCGCAGCGTTAGGGGAAGCGTTCGCATTTGTTACGAAGTTCATCCCATTTGCAGCCCATACATCACTCACACCCGCATCGTTCAGCGCAATTTTACTTATCTGGCTCGTTGCATTCTCCGTTCTGCTAAGTGAACTACCGGGAGGTGTTTGGGTAATACCAACTACGAACCCTTGATCCTCATCTGGAATAAATCCGGTAGGTGTTGTTTTGATCAGCCAAACGGTAGCAACCACTACAAGCAATAATCCGGTAATGGCCACCCATCTGTTCTTCAGCAGGAATTTGATGCTCCGTATATATCTTGCTGTCATTGCATTAAAAGCGGTGTTAAACGCATCAAAGAAACGGCTACCAAAACCTTTTTTCTTTCCACCTTCGCCTATATGCTGGTTCTTTAAGAATAAAGCACACAACGCCGGACTTAGCGTTAACGCATTCACCGCAGAAATAACGATCGCAATGGCCAGTGTAAAGGCGAATTGTTTATAGAATACGCCCGCTGGACCTTGCACAAAGCTCACTGGTACAAACACTGCTGCCATGACCAATGTGATCGAAATAATCGCACCGGATATCTCACTCATCGTTTTAACTGTTGCCTCTCTTGCCGCTAAATGCTCACGTTCCATCGTTGAGTGTACGGCCTCTACCACCACAATTGCATCATCCACCACAATACCAATAGCCAGTACCAATGCGAACAATGTAAGCAGGTTAATACTAAAACCGAATAATTGTAAGAAGAAGAAGGTACCTATAATCGAAACAGGAACAGCAATTACCGGGATCAATGTAGAGCGCAGATCTTGCAGGAAGATGAAAACCACAATGGCCACAAGGATAAACGCAATGATCAGTGTTTCTTTTACCTGGTGGATAGATGCATCCAAAAACTCCTTCGAGTTATACATTATCTTAAACTTCATACCACCGGGTAACCCCTTATCAAATTCTCCAATCTGTCTTTCCAGTTCGGTAAGAATTTCATTGGCATTGGAACCTGGTGTCTGCACAATACCAAAACCAGTAGCTGGCTTGCCATCAAGCAAATTCGAAGCAGTATAAGTATAGCCACCCAGTTCAACCCTGGCCAAATCTTTAAGGCGAAGCACAGAACCATCGTTCTTTGCCTTAATCACCATATTTTCATACTCTTCAGGCTTATTTAACTTTCCCTTGTACTTAATAATATACTCGAAAGATTCTTTACTACCTTGTCCCAAACGTCCTGGTGCAGCTTCTACGTTCTGATCTCTGATCGCATTCATCACTTCTGCGGTAGAAAGATTATTAGCAACAAGCCTGTCGGGTTTCAGCCAGATACGCATTGAATAGTCTTTTGAACCAAATGGCTGTACCTGTGCCACCCCTGGTATACGTTGTAACTGAGGGATGATATTAATTCTTGCATAGTTATTCAAGAACAGTTCGTTATACTTAACACTATCCTCGCTATATAACGCCACAAACATCAGGAAGCTGCTCTGCACTTTCTGTGTAGAAAGCCCTGCTTGCAATACTTCGGGAGGTAGCTGGCTATTAGCTTTAGATACGCGGTTTTGTACGTTTACCGCCGCAATATCAGGGTCCGTTCCTTGCTTAAAAAAAACTGTCAGGATGTAGCTACCATCGTTGTTGGAATTGGAGGTCATGTACGTCATGTTCTCCACACCATTCACCGATTCTTCTATCGGGGTAGCAACTGTACGGGATATCACTTCCCCATTGGCGCCAGGATAATTGGCTATCACCTGTACAGATGGCGGCGCAATCTCAGGAAATAAGGCGGTTGGCAGGGAGAATAAAGACAACCCTCCCAGTATAACCAATATGATAGAAATAACCGTAGATAACACCGGCCTTTCAATAAATCGTTTTAACATAAATAACAATTATGGGTTGCGGTATGTCCGCACGAACACAAACAGTGCATGTGTATCACAACACTGCCTGCGTCGCAATTTGAATAATGATTTGTGTAAACGTTCTTAACACTGGCGTGTCTTCACGCTTATTTATTTTAAAGCAACGGCTTTGCTTTCAACAAACTATCGACAGATACCATCTGAGGCTGAATAACAACGCCATCTTTTAAGCCACCCATCATCACAGTAGATTGAGAAGACAATACAATCTTATCCCCCTCCTTTACACCATCAGTAACAAAATAATAATTAGACGTTTTGCCAGAAATGGTGAGTGGTTTTGTAACGATTTTATTACTATCGGCCACGGTATAAACGAACACTTTGTCCTGCAATTCAAACGTGGCTTCCTGAGGAACTACCAATGCAGAAGCATGTAAAGTAGGTACTCTGACTCTACCGGTACTACCGCTTCTAAGTATTCCCTGTGCATTAGGAAAGCTGGCACGTAAACTAATTGCTCCAATAGTTTTGTCAAACTGCCCTTCTACTATTTCAACTTTTCCTTTTTCAGGATAAACACTTCCATCTGCCAGGATTAATTCTACCGCTGGCATTCCTTTTACTTTTTCAGCAACGCTGTTACCTGGATATTTTTCCTTGAATTTGAGGAAATCGGTTTCACTCAAAGAAAAGTAAACACGCATATCCTTTACTTCAGAAATAGTAGTCAATGCGCCTGCCATTCCTCTGCTAATAAGGCTTCCTGTTTTAAAGGGGATACTACCTACATAACCATCGCTGGGTGCGCTAATATTTGTGAACCCAAGATTGATGCGGGCGGCTTCTACCTGGGCCCGTGCCTGGGCAACATTAGCTTTCGCTGAATTGTAAGTTGCTTCGGCCGATTTTAATTGAACATCCGATACCACATTATTACTAAGCAGCGGTTTCAATTTATCAATGTTGATTTGCGCATTCTCTAATGTCGCTGTTGCAGCTTGTAAATTTGCAGTGGCATTGTTGAGTAGCTCTACATACGGCCTTTGGTCGACTGTGAAAAGTGTTTGACCTTTTCTAACGTACTCACCTTCATCTACTGAAATATGCGTTAGATAACCGTCTACCTGTGGTCTTATTTCCACATCACGGGTTCCTTCTACCGAAGCAGAGAATTCCTGAAATGTTGTAGCAGGTAATGTAACTGCTTTAATTACAGGTAAAGATACTGGCGGCGGCGCCTCATTTTTTGCTTGCGATGTGCTGCAGGCAGACAATACCGAAAGAACAAAAAAACTATAAAGTAAGCCTGCCGGCAATGTGGTCAATGTTGATTTCAATGGTTTCATACTACTTTTTTTTTAACGACTAACAATAAAATTCCCCTTAACGAATCAGGCCAATAAAAAGCAGCCTTGCTTCGCAGCAATCAATATCAGTGACAGCATTGGGTGGTAAAATACAGGTAAGCAGCCCGCAACTCAGACACGCACATGTTTACAGCACATGATACGTTTGAGCACAGCAATATGTTACTACTGTAAAAAAGAAATTGAAGATGTGCGGTTGGCCGCTAAAAAATTCTCATCGGTTTTCAAATTTTAAATGATGCACGGGCGACATCATTATTTTAAACACTATGCAAAAATAGATATTTAATGTTAACGGGCGTTTAAATTATTACGGGTTTAATTGTACTTTTCACGGATACTCTTTTGAAATGATGCGGGCGTATACCCGGAATGCTTCTTAAAAAAGCGGTTAAAATAAGCATCATCCTCAAAATTCAACTGCGATGCAATCTGCTTAATAGAGTGCTCACCCCAATACAGTAGCCGCTTTGCTTCCATAATGCGTTTTTCATCTATAATGTTTTTCGCATTTCTTCCCAACAACGCTTTCACCGTATCATTTAAGTGTCCCGGTGAAACGTACAACATTTCCGCGTAGTCAGATACCTGCGCTTTCTCATGAAAATGCTGGTCTACTAATATCTTAAACTGACGGGCCATATTATATTGTGAACTTTCCGAATTCATCCAGTTCCCCGATGGTTCAGAAATACGTCCGCAGGCAATCACAAAAGCATTTAGCAGATTACGGATAATAGCATCCTTCCGTAACTTATCACTATTATATTCTTTCCGGATCAAATCCACATAAGCCAACACTTCTTCCAGCTGCTCCTCATTCAGCGGTATCATCCCCGAACTGAATATGCAACGCCAGCAACTGACAACTCCCTGCATTTCTGGCACCAGAAAGTCGTTGGTGAAATAAATATTGATTAGTTCTGCATCTTCACYCATCTCATGCTGATGTACCTGGTTAGGTTCCATCAACATCAACGCCGGCGCCTCCATTTCATAATGCTTGAAATCAATGGACTGACTAATACGTCCTTTAATTAAGATATCTATACTATATCCATTATGCCGGTGAGGCACATTCATCGCATCTACACAAACTTCACAGCCACTCCACTCTCCCATGAAAAAGTTGGCGCCATTGGCGTAATCACAGTTATAAACCGGTACATTCGAAATGCGTGTTATAACACTTTCTAATACTTCCATTGGTTTAATACTTTATCGGTAACTATCATTTAATTTCAACGAAGTAAAGGTAGCTGATTAAATATCTATCCTCCAACTATACGCGGCATAGATATTTTCTATATCCTATCCGAGGATTAGCTATATCATATCATTTCCCTTCTTCTACTTTCTCCTGCACCAGCACCAGGTCACTTAACTTCACATTGATAGGAATATTGCCGATCTTCACAATAGCACGCTTGTCGCGGATCTCCAACACTTTACCTACCTGCCGGTTCGTTACAATCTTCACCTGCATCCCCACTTCTATCTCTCCTTTTATTTCCTGGAACTTCTCCTGGACTTTCTTATTATGCTGCTCGGTATGCTGCTTTTCACGGCGACGGAACAGCAATATTTCTGCCTGCTTCATCACCTTTTCTTTATCATCTGCGCGTTTCCACTCAATCACAATCTGCTTCAGCTTCCTTTCCATATCCTTCAGATACTGCAGGTCATCTTCCTTAATCTGATTCTGTAATTTCAACAGCGTATACTGTTGCTGCTTACGTTCTTTATCTGCCAGTACTTCATACTCCTTCTTCAAACGCTCATTTTCCTTCAGTAATTTCTGTAGATCCTTTTCTTTATTTTCTACTATCTGCAGATCCTGTTCAGCTTTATTCAACAACTTATCCAGCTGAAAATGTCCTTCGTCTACCAGTTTCTTAGCACGGGCAATCAGCGCGGGATGCAACCCAATACGCTCCGCAATAGAGAACGTATAAGAGCTACCCGGCTTACCCACCATCAGCTTATACATTGGCAACAAAGTGGCCTCGTCAAAGCCCATGGCCCCGTTAATGATACCTTTTACTTTATTGGCCATCACTTTCAGGTTGAGGTAGTGGGTAGTCACCACACCATAAGCATGCTTCTTGGCCAGTTCTTCCATGATCACCTCAGCAAAAGCACCTCCTAAATTAGGATCGGAACCACTACCCAGCTCGTCAATGAAGAACAGGGTTTTGCCGTTGGCATTTTCCATGAAATATTTCATGTTTTTCAGATGAGAACTGTAGGTACTCAACTCAAACTCAATCGACTGGGTATCCCCGATGTGGATCATTAGTTGTTTGAAGATGCCCATCTGGGAAGAAGGGTGTACCGGTACCAGCAAACCCGACTGCAGCATCAGCTGTATCAGCCCAATGGTTTTCAGCGTTACCGTTTTACCACCGGCATTCGGTCCGCTGATCACGAGAATATGCGCATCCTTATCCAGGTTGATGTTCACCGGGATCGTTGGCTTCTTGTTCTTCTGGTTATATAATAATAACAAGGGGTGATAAGCCTGGATCAGGTTTAACTGGGCTGTAGGCACCAGCATCGGGTAATTGGCGTCCATATCCAGGGCCAGTTTGGCTTTTCCACGGATAAAGTCGTACGTACCCAATATCAGGTGGTAGTTGTTCAGCAACCCGGAATAGCCGCTGAGGGCCGCTGTCATGGCTTTGAGGATACGATATACCTCGCGGCCTTCTTCTCTTTCGAGCGACTGGATATCATTATTCAGCTCTATTGTTTCTTCCGGCTCCATGAAGGCTGTTTTACGGGTATCTGACTCCCCGTGAATAAGCCCTTTCACCATCCGTTTATTTTCTGCATAGATGGCTACCACGCGGCGCCCGTTCAGGAAAGCTTCTTCCTGATCGGCCAGGTAGTTCAGTTTCTGCAGTTTCTGGAGGATACGGTCAAAAATCCGGCGCAGCTCTGTACGCTTACGAAACAGCGACATCCGGATTTTAGCCAGTTCCTGGGAGGCATTGTCTTTTACCTGCCCCAGTTCATCCAGCACTTCATCGATGGTGGCCGTGATTTTTTTCTCGTAATGCGTATCCTGGATCACTTCAAAGAGACCTCCGTATTGGATACGGCGATCGTGATCAAAAAAGCGAACAATACTGTGCATGCTTTCTGCCAGTTTGCGCAGCAGCATCGCCTGTTCCCCGGTGAGTACGGCGCCTTCGATAGACAGCAGCCGTAATTCCTTTTTCAGGTTCAGGATGAAATCGTTCGGAAAATTCTCTTGCAGCAAAGTAAGCTGCTTATATTCATGTGCCTGTTGGAGGGCAGTTTTAACGTAATCTATATGCGTATGCAGGCGCAGTTCTGAAGCCATTTCCTTGCCCAGTTCTGTTTTGCAATGCTCTTGCAGCAATGCCTGTACCTTATCGAATTCCAACTGCATTAACGCAGATTCAGGAAAATATTTCAAGTGTTCTTTATTTAAAGTAAGGAGGCACAAACAATCGTCCGTTGTTTGTGTCTGTGTAAAAGGTTTACAATCAGGCGCGTAAAAGCGCTGCCATCGAGGTGGCGGGGGAAGCTTTATCCGGGAATAATCTTAATTCTTGTTCATCGTTTTTGTCATTATGCTATCAAACGTTATCCGGCTATAACCGGCTTTTATATCTGTTCCTGCTGCTGCTGCTGACGTATGTTATATTGTATCTTTGAAGCCCCACGGGCACCTGGAAACTCCAAAAGAATGTTAAAGTTACTTAACTTGTTGTACTCCTGCATCATTTATTACGTAAATTATAAGGAGAGCAGGTCATATAAAGATGCTCAGATAGGCTGCAATCCCTTTACAGTATTGCCTTCTGATCATATAAAAATAATCTGCATCTTTGAAATTTTATTTTATGAGAAAATATTCAATATTCATTTGTCTGATTGCGCTGGCGCTTTTTGCCTGCGCTCAAAGCAATAAGGACAAAGTACCCGGCGATATGGCAATAAGCAAAGATCAGAAAACCGCTACCGCCACCTTTGGAGGCGGCTGCTTCTGGTGTACAGAAGCCCAATTTCAGGAGCTGGACGGGGTCCTTAAAGTAGAATCCGGCTTCGCCGGAGGCACCGTAGCCAATCCCACCTATGAGCAGGTTTGTACGGGTACTACCGGACATGCCGAAGTGATCCGGGTGACCTATGATCCGGCCAAAATCAGCTATGAAGAGCTGCTGCAGGCATTTTGGCTCAGTCATGACCCTACCCAGCTGAACAGACAGGGCAACGATGTAGGCACTCAGTATCGTAGTGTAATTTTTTATAATACCGAGGAGCAAAAGGAAAAAGCGATCCTGTACAAAAAGAAATTACAGGAATCAGGGGCCTACGATAAGCCCATTGTGACAGAAATAGCCCCCCTGACTACCTTTTATGAGGCAGAAGATTACCACCAGAACTATTATAATCAAAACGGGTCCCAGCCCTACTGCACGTTTGTGATCAAACCCAAACTGGAGAAATTCAGAAAAGCATTTGCAGGACACCTGAAAAAAGGGTTGTAAAACAAGAGCAGAAAGCGAAAAGCAGAAAGCAAAAAGCTATTGTCGCGAATGATTAAAGCGTATAAATATTCGCATTGGTCATTCGCGACAATAGCTTTTTGCTTTMTGCTTTTCGCTTTTTTCCCTATCTTATGCTGCAGTTACCTAAAAAGTTCCACCATTAATGAGCACTGAAACAGCATGTCCATGGTGCGGAAGCACCGAAATTATACGCACAGTTCCGGAAAAAGATCCATTTAATGTGATGCTGGTTTGCCAGCAATGCCATCGTGTTATTCCCGAAGCAGACAACACCAGCGCCCAAAAAGGCCGGATGGTCAAACGTGATATTGAAGAAAAAGCCATGCAACTCTGTATCAGTAAGGGCAAAATACATGGGGTGATGTATTATTTCACCGAAACAAACAAGCTACCAGGCGTCAAAATATCGATGCAACACGCCAAAGACACTGTAGACAGCCTGCTGGCCGCCCGGGGCCTCACCAGCGCCGTTAAAAAACCTAATAAAAACGGCTGTGTGATCGTACTGATCCTATTGGTGCTCGTCGTTGCCAGCGTCATTTACTTCTATACCCACCGCGGATAACGCATAAATTTTTCCATTTGCTACGATTATCGTACTTTTGTACTGTAATAAAGACGATTACAGAATGAACAACGGAAGATTTCCCATATCAATGCACATACTCACGCTGCTAGCCAGCGCGAAAGGGGAATTGTTGTCATCTGACTACATCGCCGGCAGCATTAACATCAATCCCGTGCTGGTACGCAAGGAAATTAGTAACCTGCGCAACCACGGCCTGATAGAAAGTAAAGAAGGTAAAAACGGCGGCGCTACCCTGGCCAAACCAGCGGAAAAAATTCAGCTCTCCGATGTATACCATGCCGTACAACAGGCGTCCCTGCTGGGAAACAGTAAAAATGAGCCTAACCCGGACTGCGCTGTCGGCAAGCAGATCAAACAACACCTGGACCACCTCTACGTGGAAATTGAAGGTGCACTGCTGCGCAAACTGGAAAAAACGACCCTGGCCGACTTCCTAGGCCAGTTCGAATAATTTTATCATCAAAGGCATCGCTGCCAGGAGGAATAGCATGCAACTCAACGATCTCAGGAACATTACCAGCGACTTTAAAAGCACGCACCAAATGCCCGTTATGTTCATTGGCCACGGTAACCCAATGAATGGCATCGCCGATAACGCATTTACCCGCGCCCTCGGCAAAATGGGACAAGGTTTACCACAAAAACCCAGTGCCATACTCGTGATTTCAGCCCACTGGCTCACCAAAGGCACCCACGTGCTGGTAGCCCCGCAGCCGGAAACCATCCACGACTTTGGCGGCTTCCCACCGGAATTATATGCGGTACAATATCCCGCACCCGGCGCACCGGCATTTGCCCGGGAAACCAAAGAACTGATCACCTCCACCCAGGTAATAGAAGACGACCACTGGGGCCTCGATCATGGCTCCTGGACCGTATTGAAACACATGTATCCCATGGCCGATATACCCGTGTTCCAATTAAGCATCGATTATCACCAGCCACCGGAATACCATTATAAACTGGCCGCAGAACTCAAAGCCCTCCGCAATAAAGGTGTATTGATAATGGGTAGTGGGAACATTGTACATAACCTGCGGCAAATCAGCTTCAGTGATAACGCCCAACCATTCGACTGGGCCGTATCCTTTGACGCCACCGTAAAACAAAAACTGGAACAAGGCGCCTTCAACGACCTGGTAAATTATCATACCCTGGGGAAAKAAGCGCAGCTATCGATTCCCACCAACGATCACTATCTCCCTATGATCTATACCCTTGGTCTGATCAATAAAAATGAGGAGATACAGTTTACCTACGAAGAAATACAAAACGGAAGTATCAGTATGCGATGCTTCAAAACAGCATAAAGCGAAAAGCTTAAAGCAAAAAGCCATTGTAGCGGATCAATATACGCTACAATGGCTTTTTGCTTTATATGTGGTTACTCTGCTCTTAAACTTTTTACCGGATTGGCTAACGCTGCTTTTAATGCGTGAAAACTCACCGTCGCCAGCGCCACTATCACAATCGCTCCACCCGTCAACACAAATACCCAAATACTGATACCAGTGTGATAAGCAAAATGATCAAGCCAACGATCCATAATCCACCAGGTAATCGGGAAGGCAATTGCCGCGGCTATCAACAATAGCCAGAGGAAATCTTTCGATAACATTTTTACAATACTGGTGGCGGAAGCGCCCAGTGTTTTACGCACGCCTATTTCCCTGGTTCGCTGCACCGCCGTGAAAGCTGCCAGGCCAAAGAGTCCCAGGCAGGCAATGAACAACGCCAGCGCTGCAAACAACATAAAAATAACTTCCTGCTTCTGCTCACCGGCGTACTGTTTCGCAAAGTTTTGATCAATGAAACTATAATCGAAACTGTGTACAGGATCAAAAGAATGAAATACCTTTTCAACAAACGCCACCGCTGCAGGCACATTCGTTTTACTTACTTTCACGTACATGTTATCCTGAAAATCCGGATTAGGCGGCAATTCCAGCACTAATGGCGCAATTTTATGCTGCAGCGAATAAATATGAAAGTCCTTCATAACCCCCACCACTACACGCTCCACACGCGTACCCGCCTTATCTATTTTAAATTGCATGCGCTTGCCTAGTGGCTGATCCCAGTTTAACTTTTTCACCAGCGTTTCATTCACCAGCACCGCATGATATTGATCGGATAAACCGGTATCAGAAAAATTACGTCCCTGTGAAATCTTAATCCCCAATGTTTTCACGTAGTCTGCATCTATCGTATAATTCTGGGCAATCTGGGTACTTCCAGAAATGCTGCCATCGGGTTGTTCAAAGAAAAAACCATGGCCACCAATATCATTGCGACCAATGGGATTGCTGGCAGCTGCCACCTGCTGTACCAGTGGATTACGCAACAATTGCTCTTTGATAACCGGAATCTGCTTACGCAACTGGCGGTCTGTCAGGTGAAAAGACAATACCTGCTCTTTATTGAATCCCAGGTTCTTCTGCATTACATATTGCAACTGATCATATGCAATCATGGTACTTCCGGTTAAGGCAATCGCAACAATAAATTGGAAAGTGACCAAACCTCTACGGAAACCCGCATGACTACTACCTCCCAGCCTGCCCTTCAGCGAATTAATCACCCTGAAACCAGACATAAATATTGCAGGATAGATGCCTGCCAACAAACCGGTTAACGCCGCCATCAATGCCAGGACACAGATCGTTTTTACCATCCCGAATTGCCAGAGTGTTACCTTCAAACCGGTGAAGGCATTGAACCACGGCAACGTCAATGCTACCAAACCGGTTGCTACTATAGTCGCGAAAAAGGTGAGCAGCATGGATTCCATCAGGAACATCCGCGCAATATCTTCTCTCCCTGATCCCATACTTTTACGTACACCCACTTCCCTTACACGTGCACTGGCACGGGCAGTAGCCAGATTCATATAATTAATGCAGGCAATCAGCAACGTCAGCAACCCAATACAAAGAAATATATAGATGTAGCTGATATTTCCGTTGGGCGACATTTCATAATCCAGGTTAGAATGCAAATGAATATCATGTACCGGCTGCAACTCCATTTTGTAGGTCACCTCCCCCATGTGCGGTTTCAGATACCGCTCGAAGAATAAAGGCAGCTTGCTTTCCAGCGTTTTAGCATCAGCGCCGGGTTGTAATAACAGGTAGGTATATACGTCAAAATTCTGCCAGCCATCTACATTGTAATCCTTTGGCAGCACCCGCAACGCGCTGAAGTTGAAGTGTGAGTTTGCGGGTACATCTTCCATCACCGCAGTCACCTGATAAGCGGTACTGTCTTCTGTCCGGATCGTTTTCCCGACTGCATCGGTAGCGCTACCCAACAGCTTTTCCGCGAGGCTGCGCGTTAATACCAATGAATTAGGCTGAGACAATGCACTCATGGCGTCACCGGCAACAAATGGGAATTCGAACACCTGGAAAAAAGTGCTATCCACGAAACACATATTCCCCACTTCCAACTTCTTTTCACCATACTTCAGCATGGCCCCACCATCCGCATCCACACGTGTGATCTGCGCTATTTCAGGATAATCTTTTTTCAGCACTGCCGCAAAAGGAGCCGAAGTGGTAGCCAGATTGAGATTACCACCATTCCAGGTGGCCTGGTTAACCGCGCGGTAAATGCGATCACTATGCGGGTAGAAATTATCATAACTGGTTTCCCGCTGTACATACAACAGCAACAACCAACAGGCCGCCAAACCAATAGCTAGTCCGGCGATATTGATCAACGAATAATATTTGTAGCGGAGCAAATTGCGCCAGGCAATCAGAAGATGATTACGAAACATCGTGGTAAATTTAGTGTGTCGTCTTCTTCACAAATTTCTCTTCCCGATACACGAAAAGAAAAAACATGCCATGGCGGCATGTTTTCAATACCAATATTAAATAAATATAAATTAATTTACATTTGTCCGGTTTCGATACAGCGCCTGTGCGATATTATGGTTTCAGCAATTCTCCTTCCTGTTGCACACAGTTGTTTTCAACACTGATATCAATTGCTTTCAGAATTTCCTCTTTCATTTCTTCCGTTACGCGGCTGTAGCCAAACATTCTGGCAATAAAAGGAACTGCATCTTCCCGTTGAATAGCCACGGCATCTTTCACCACTTTCTCCAGCGCTACGCCGATTTCCTCTGCGGCGATGTAACTAATTTTGCGTGCACTCGCCGGCAACTGGCTACGGTTGCGGACTACAGGGGTAGGAAGTGCCGTATCCCACAGGAATTGTCCTTTTATTTTTATTCTTTTACTGGCGTCAGAATGCCGCACAGCGTGACGTAATATTTCACGTATACGTGGCCCTACCCGGGTAATGCCTGCCGCTTCCACCATACGCCGGGCCAGTTCATCAAAATGTACCGGACTTTCCGCCACTACCACCTGCTCTATCCAGTTGCAAAGCTGGCCGATAGGCGCCAGATGAAATTCCTGCGCCCGGATTTCTTCCGGTAATACCGCCATTTCGTAGGCAGGCACCGTCGCTTCAGTAGGCTCCACCATTTCACGCGTTAATGCCGGTGCAGCTTCTTTCATCGCATCTGCTGCCACCTGGTCGTCAATCGCTGCCGCCGTTTTGGCTTTTTCAATAGCCGCTACCAGCCGGTCCAGCTCCCGTTGCGGATTACGGAACCAATCTGTACTCCACACCCGGTGTATTTTCCAGCCCATCGCTTCCAGTACCTGCTGCCGCAAACGATCGCGGTCGCGGGCGGAGCGGGCGGAATGATAAGCCGCACCATCACATTCTATTCCCAGTAAATAGCGACCAGGACTCTCCGCATCCACAATCGCGAGATCAATATAAAATCCTTTTGACCCAATTTGTTTACGTACTATATATCCCAGCGCCTCTAACCGGGCCGCTACATTTTCCTCAAAAGGACTGTCGGCCGGCAAACCCGTTTCCGTGGTCATATACAGCCGGCCATGCTGTGCGAAATAGAGGAAATTCTTCAATGACTGTATGCCGTAACTCTTCGTTTTGGTAACATCAATATCATCTGCCGTGATATTGGTAAACACTTCACAACGGCTCTTGGCGCGGGTGATCAATACATTGAGTCTTCTTTCTCCACCTTCATTATTCAACGGACCGAACGACATCGCTACATATCCTTCCTCCGTACGCCCGTAACCGATAGAAATGAAAATCACGTCTCTTTCATCTCCCTGCACGTTTTCCAGGTTCTTCACAAAAAACGGTTCATCAGCATGCCCGCTGAAGAAAGATTCCAGCTCCGGCGATTTCCGACGACGTAACTCCAGCGCATCACTGATGGCTTGTCGCTGCGACGTACTGAACGCCACCACGCCTAAACTCAGTCCCGGATTTTTACGCGCATGTTCCATCACCGCATCTGCTACAATCTCTGCTTCCTTAGGATTGGTACGGGTTTTACCACGATCATAGGCGGTATCTTTCAGATGATGAAACACCAGGCCTTTCTGTTCTTTGGAACCCGGGCTCGGGAATATCACCAGTTTATTTTCGTAGAACTCATGATTGGATAAGGTAATCAACGATTCATGCCGGCTCCGGTAATGCCAGCGCAGCATACGTTGCGGTGCGCCCTGTGCGTCACAAAGACCGAGGATGCTTTGCATATCTGCGGTAATATTTTCTTCGTCATCTACTTCTTTGGTCAATGAGTCAAAGAAGCTGGTAGGCGGCAATTGTTTATTATCGCCCACTACCACCAGTTGTTTTCCGCGGAGTATAGCGCCCAAAGCCTCCACTGGCTTCACCTGACTGGCTTCGTCAAAAATAACCAGGTCAAATTCCAGCACGGCAGGCGGTAAAAAATTAGCGATCGACAAGGGGCTCATCATAAATACCGGCTTGATGGCCTGTATAGCCAAACCCGCTTCCTGCATGAGTTTGCGGATAGGCATATGTCGTGCCTTCTTATTAAATTCTGTACGGAGAATGTTTACCTGTCCGCCGGCATCCGCGCGGGGCATTTGCTCCCAATGCTGTAAGGCAGCACGGGCGCGGTTATACTGCAAGTTCAATACATCCAGCCGGCGGAACTGTTGCACCATTTCTTCATGACCGCCACGCTCAAATTTGCGTAATGCGGGCTGTTGTTTCACGGTTGTTTCCACGAGGTATTCGTACCAGGTTTTCAGCAACGCCGTTTTTAAGAACTGTGGTGCTTCGAGCCAGTCCTGCACCGGTGTGATCAGGCATTCCAGGTTTTCCTGTTTAGCCGTATCCGTTATATTATTCCAGGAAATGAGGTGATGTATTTCCGGCAGCTTATCTATCCACGTTTGCAGGGTAGCCTGCTTTTGGGTAAGCAGTGATGGATAATGTCCACCAGTCATTTCCAGTTTTTGTAAGACAGCCAGGCTCTGTTGCTGATGTTCCTGCAACAGGCGCCCTAATTGTTCTTTATCCGCCAGGGCGCCAGCGGCATCCTTGTTTTGCTGCAGATAAGCCACTACTGCGGTCGGATAAGTACCTGCAGCTACGCGTTTATGCATATCCGTGAGCCAGGCGGTAATAGTTTGCAGTGCCTCCCAGTCTGTCTGGGATTTCTGCCAACGGCCACCAAAGAGGGTTCTGGCCAGCGCCGCATGTTCTTTCAGCAGTACATCCTGACGCCGGAATTCCATGATGGCATCTACATACTGTAATTTTTCTTCATTATCATCGGGCAGCGGATGTTTGCACAAGGCGGCCAGTTGCCGGTTACTACGCTTATAGGCGCCAATCAGGAATTTATACCACTTGGTGCCATGCGCCAGCAGATCCTGACGGATCTCCATTACATTTTGCTCCCAGGCTTCGGGGATAAAAATATCCTGATACTGTTGTTGTATAGTGGTGGCGGCCGCGCCTGCCGTCAGCCATTCAGCAATATCCTGTTGATTCAGCAGCCAGGCGTTGTTGGCAACGTCTATATCCTGCAGGTTAGGCTGTTCGGCCAGTAACGCACAAATACTGATTAATGCGTTGATAGCTGGAATATCAGCGGGAGATGGGATACCTATTTTTCCGGCGATCGCTGCGGTCGACTGCTGCAGGGTGTTCAACCCGGCCATTGCGGTGGTGAGCATCCCTTGCAGCGCCACCTGTTCATGCGGCAGCAATACCGTTAGTTCACTACCGCGGAAAGTAAGCGCCGATGGCATACCGGTTTGCTGCAAACAAGCCTGTATACGGGCTGCCATAGCCGTGGCTTTATTCATCGTCACCGCATCCCATTGTGCTATTTGTTGCAAAGGAATGGCGGGCAACGTTACCCCGGCAATTTCTTCGTTTAACCGTAACAGGTAGCCAATCACCTGGTGGGCAGTCAGGCCGCTTCTATCGATAGGCTCATTAATGGCGAGGCAGTAGTCGTTCAGTTCTTTCTTACAACTATCCAACAGTAATACTTCTTCCTGTAACTTCTGGATAGAAGGGCGTCCCAGTTCCAGCACGCGCCGGAGTTCCTGATGCAACTCTTTTTTATTGGCTTTATGGCTATGCAATTCCAGGCAGGCTTCTCCCAGCTGGATGGTATCCAGCCGGCGTTTTACCACTTCCAGCGCAGCCATTTTCTCTGCTACAAATAATACTTTCTTTCCCCGTCCGATGGCGTCCGCAATGATGTTGGTAATGGTTTGGGATTTCCCGGTGCCCGGAGGACCCTGGATCACCAGGTTACGTCCTTCCTGCACCGCCAGCATGGCCATGATTTGCGAACTATCAGCATCTACTACCTGGAATAGCTCATGTGCCGGTGTATCCCGGTCAATAAAAGCATCTTCGGGAAATGGAGGTTTATCGTCCGAAAATCCGCCACCAAACAGACTTTGAATAATCGGATGGGTTAATATATCATCTTCCTGTTGCCATTTGGATGCATCCAGGTCGTTGTAAATCATAAATTTACCAAAGGAGAAAAAGCCCAGCTCTATGGTGTCTGGCATTACTTTCCACCTGGGCATTACTTCCACGGCTTCCGCAACAGCAGCCAGATACGCATTCACATCGAAATCTTCTGCTTCCGCCAAATCGGGAATATGGATGTTAAAGTCTGCCTTCATTTTCGCCTGCAGCGAAATGTTGGCGCCAACTTCTTCCAGTGAATACTTCAACCGAAAACGCTCCCGCGCACTGGACCTGTCCAGCAACACCGGCACCATGATGAGTGGCGCCTGTCGGGCTTCCTCACTACCTGCTTCTTCATACCATTGCAACATACCCAATGAAAGATAGAGGATATTCACCCCTTGTTCTTCCATACTCATACGGGCAGCATAATAAGTATTCAATAATTTTGCATGCAGATTTACCTGTGTTTCATTCGTCTGCAAACGGGTATCCGTATACGCTTCTTTAGACACAGGTTCATTGTACTCCACTGCTTCTTCGTCCTGCTTTTTATCGGGCCGGCCAAGAAAAGACATGGTTTTATTTTCCCGCACCAATATCTCATAGATAGCGGCGGATTGTTCTTCTACAATATGTAAACCTTTGCCTGCGGGCAACTTATAATTTAACAATGGGTTCCTAAGACCTAAATCCAGTAATTCCTTGCGGGATGATTCAAGCCTGGTTAATATGGATGCGATCATAATAACAATAATAATAAAGGCTACAAATATAATTTTAATAAACGGTGAACAGGGAGAAGAAGTATATAAAAGCAGAATTTATCTATATGGTCATAATTTGCTACATGGAAAGGGAGTATATTCGGTACCGAAACCAAACCCTGTTCTGAGGTTCAGGACATTACCTATATGAATACAAGATCCATTATCTCGTTATCCACTTTTGTGTTGTTGGTTTTTACAGGACTAGTAATCCTTGGTTTGTGGGGATGTCCTCAATACCGCGTATATTCTCAGCGTATGGAAGGAGAAGCTTTGCTGGCACATGCCCAGGCTTCCAAAGAAGTAGCCGTAGCGGAAGCCCGCGCCAAAATGGAAAGTGCTGCGATGCTGGCTGCCGCAGACACGATCCGTGCACATGGCGTGGCCCGTTCCAATCAGATTATCGGTGAATCGTTGCGCAACAACGAAGCTTATCTGCATTGGTTATGGATCGATAACATCGAAAAAAATCCACAGGCCGTCATTTATGTACCAACAGAAGCCAACCTGCCTATACTTGAGGCGGGGCGCAGACCGTGGGTGAATAGCACTCCTGCACCGGCATCTCCCGAAAAATAATAAAAAAAGGATCAGGGCTATTACCCTGATCCTTTTTACCTACCGCTAATATGTTCTTCTAATACCGAAGCAACGCCAGTTTGCCATCCATGGTACTTACCAGCAGCTGCTGATTACCCACTGGCAATACGGCGTTCACCAGGCAATTGGATAATTTATACTTCCATAACAGCGCATGATCGCTGGCATTGATAGCGTATACTACTCCTGAATGAGTAGGCACGTAAATAACACTGCCCTGTTGCACCGTTGCTGCGGGGTCCAGCTCATAGCCCATTTCCACGGGCGACTGCCAGTTCACCTGCATACTGTCGGCCTGCGTGCTCACACCGTATAAACGCCCTTCCATGGTTTTAATAAACACATGGCTGCTATCTGTTGCCAGTCCCAATGATTCCCGCATCCGGATATCCGGCCGGGATTTACGCCAGATCACTTCTCCCGTAGCCGCATTAAAGGCTGTCATAAACCGGTCCGGCGCCACAATAAATACCTTATTGGCTGCCGCTACCGGCCAGCAGGCAGCAGGCGAAAACATCCGGTTGGACGCACCATTATTCCACTTCCATTTTAGTGCACCGGTACGGGCATCCAACGCGTAAAAATCGTTTCCCCAGGTACCGAAGTAAATATTCCCCTGATAGTACAGCGGCTTGTCTTCCACAAATCCATTTACACTGGCATAATCCCATAGCAGTTTTCCGGTAGCCAGATCCAGCGCTCTGAAGTGCCCGTCTGATGAACCGGTGTACGCGATATCGTTTACAATAGTCGTACTGGCCACCAATGGCTTGCCCGTTTCGTACTGCCATAACCGTTTGCCCGTATTTGCATCGAGGCAATAAATGAAATGATCGGAAGATCCTACTACAACCCTATTGCCCGCCACTGCAGGCGTAGCATATATTTTCCCTTTAGTGGAAAATGTCCACTTCTTTTTACCATTCTTTAACTGCAACGCATACACTTCGCCGGCAGTATTAGTACTGATCACCAACCCATTGTACACCGCCATACCGGAACCAATATCACTGTTATCCTGATATACCCAGCCGGCTTTTACCGAAGGGAAAGAATCATTCATGGCAAAGGATGGACGCGGAAATGCCAGTTTACCGGTTCCAAAAGCATGAMTGCTCAGCGGAACAGTGGCCCATTCCCGATTCTTTGCGATCACTGGCGTCCGCTCTTCAAATGCGGCTTTTCCATTTGCAATGCTCACAATATTGTACCCGCCTATACTGTCTTTAGCCCGGAGATTAGAACGGCACATCACGCCTGGTATCTCTTCAAAATCAAATACGTGATTGGCATGGCCATGGCCACAAAGTATCAGCTGGATGTTATGCTGCTTCAGGCGGTCAATAGCTTCATACCAGTTATTCAGGTCTTCATTCTGCGGGTAGTGATTAATGTAGATGACCGGCGTTTTTTTATCCAGCTTTTTCAGCACCTCATCCAGCCACACGATATTTTCACGGGGTACCTGTCCGGGCCCCATCCGCATATTGGGTCCGCAATTGGTGCCCAGAAACTGATAACCTCCATAGCTAAACGAAAATGTTTCGCTGCCAAATACTTTACGGAAAGTATTGCCCCCGCTTTCGGACCATTTGGTATCATGGTTACCCGGAATAATATACCACGGCTTCTTCAGTCCATCCAGCACCGCTTTGGCCTGTCGCAGTTCTTCATCAGCACCAAACTCGGTAATATCGCCGGAGATAATAGTAAAAGCCAGATCAGGCTGGTTGTTGATGTCATTCACGGTACGTTGCAGGTCTTCCAATGCATGATCGCTCCCCACGTGCGTGTCTGATACTTCTGCAAATTTAAAAGCAGTTTGGGCAGTAGCAGGTATCATGCTGGTCAACAACAGCAGGCCTGCTAATAACTTCGGATAAAATTTCATGCGTTCGTTTTTACTTCCACAAAGGATTTTGTTCCAAAGCAGGATTCAGTAATATTTCATTCACCGGCAGCGGAAACAGATAGTTTTTGTCTTCATTAAATGTTTTCACCTGATGCGGATATACTACAATATTTCCCGCCGTGCCATTCGTCAACTCATGATCTCCACCCAGCAAATAATATTGTACTGCCGGATTTGATGGTGTTGGCTTCTGATCTACCACGGCTACATCCGGCACACCGTCGCCATCCATATCTATTTCTCCTTTGGCAGGGCAATACATCCCCACAAACTTTTCCGCCAGCAGATGTCCTGCTTTCCAACGCATCAGGTCCTGGTAGCGGAAACCTTCCATGGCCAGTTCCACCCGACGCTCCCGGCGCACCTCCAGTATAACAGGATCTGTTACCAGTGGGTATAAATGCTGCAATTCCTTATCTGCTATAATCGCGGCAATGTTCAGATCAGGCATACCCGCACGACGGCGAATCAAGTTAATGGATTTGTCAGCATCTGCTTGGGTAAACTTTCCCAGCTCCGCTTTTGCTTCTGCATAATTTAATAATACTTCTGCATATCTGAAAACGGGCAGATCGTTGGTGTTGGTATTATATCCGTCCTGATCCGTACCGGTTACAAATTTGATACACTGATACCCGGTTTGCGCCACGCTGAAATCCGGCAGTGCCTTTTTGGTGGTGCCTGTACGCATATAACCCGGTGTACGTATCAGCTGCGCCAGGCGCGGATCGCGGTTCTTTGTTTCTGCTAAAAACGTTTGTTGATCGTAGCCGGACTGTGCAGAAAACGGGGTACCATCTTTCATCAACACACCATTCATAAATGACTTGGTAAATCCTGGCATGGCCAGGGTAGACACGGTAAAAACACCGTTAGCGGCATGTCTTTTTGCGAGCGGTCCGTCATATACTTCTGCTAAAATATATTCATCCGTATTGGCGTTTTCTGCCGCAAATAAATTCAGGTAGTCTTTTGTTGGGTTACCCGTGGAATACAATTTATACCCGCTGCTGAACAACGCGGAAGCCGCATCTGCCGAAGCTTCCAGCAGCGCAGTAACGTCAGCACCCAAGCCGAGTTCAGTATGATATTTGCGATAAGTACCTTCGTACAGGCATACCCGTGCTTTTAATGCCAGTGCCGCCCATTTACTCACGCGGCTTACGTTACGGGTAGCCGGTAAATGATCCACTGCGAAATTGATATCGGCGAGAATATTGTCCATCACCTGCTTGCGCGGTGTGCGCGGATTGTATAACTCCGGACTATTTTCATTCAACGAAGTATTATACCAGGGTACTGCACCAAACCGTTTTACTTTATCGAAATAAAACATCGCACGGAACAGCTTTGCCATACCGGCATAGCGCTCCCTTACAGAATCCGGCGCCTGCGCACGCTGATAGTTTTCCAGGAAATAGTTGATATTCCGTAACCGATCCCAGGTCCACCCTGCTTCACCAGCACTATTGGGGATGGGCAGCTTACCAGCTACCAGATCGCTGTTCGACGACTCCACATTATCACTGCTGCCATCATCCGTAAAAACACTACTACCGGGCAGGTACGCATAAAAGCCATTGGTATATATTTCGAGGTCTTTTTCTGTATTAAAAAACTTGCCCGGCTCAATCTGACTAATGGGCKATTTGTCCAGGAAATCCTTCTGGCAACTACTGATCAATAGCAGCACGCCCGGTAAGAGCAACGATATATAACAGGAAATCTTCTTCATATCTTCAGTTATTTTACATTTAGAAATTAAGGTCAATACCCACGGTGAACGTACGTTGTATCGGATACACAAAACCATTACCATTGGAAGTAGCATCTGGCTCATCACCGATGGTTTCGGGATCAAATGCTTTGGATAATTTTGTCCATGTAAAAAGATTTTGTCCGGAGAAGAATATACGGGCACGACTGAAGCGGGCCTTCTGCACAATAGCCGCAGGCACGGTATAGCCTACACTGAGATTTTTCAGACGTACATACGCCGCATTTTGCAGGTAGCGGGTTTGTGGGAAAGTAAGGGAGTTACCTCCGTTAAACGCTTCGTAGGCACGGGGTCTGGGAAAATAGGCATCAGTATGTTCCGGTGTCCAATAGTTGTTCTGAATATGATCAAATACCGGTTGATTCCATCTGTTGTAAAAACCCCAGAATACGCCGGATTCTACACCCGGCCAGAAATCCTTCTTCCCTACCCCCTGAAAAAATACATTTACGTCAAAGTTAAACCAGTTGGCGCCCAGATTCACCCCATAAGAATAGCGCGGAGTGCTGTTACCAATCAGCTCCATATCTCCGTGATCCGATAGCGTATTTTTTCCGTTATAAATAACACCATCTCCGTTTACGTCTTTAAACTTAATATCACCGGCCATGGGATGTCCGTTCACTTTATAAGGAATCGCTGATACCTTCTGCTGATCTGCATGTTTCAGGTATTCATCATCTGTCTGGAAAAAACCTTCAGTAACATATCCCCAAATGCCATTCAGCACCTGGCCTTTGTAATAATCGCCCAGGTATTGATTAGGATTATCATAACGGGTAATGGTAGTACGATAATCAGATAATACTACGGCTACATTATAACCAAATGGTTTTCCCGCTAACTTAATTTCATCTTTCCATTTAAGCGACAACTCCCAGCCTTTGGTACTCAGGTCCGCCGCATTGGTAGCGGGTTCTGTGGTACCCAACACTGCAGGTAACGATTTACTTTTGGTGAGCATGTTGATGGTTTGGCGATTGTACCAGTCGGCCCCCACTTCCAAACGGTTATTAAACAAGCCCATATCCGCCCCGAAATCAAGGGTTCTGGCGGTTTCCCAGGTAAGACTTTGCGCCACCAGCCCCGGCGCATACGTACCTTGCGGCTTGGCGCCGTCTATAATGGCGGTAATAGGCGCCACCGTCATGGTGCTAAAATAGGCGTAGTTGCCCACCAGCTGATTACCCAGCGATCCGTACGAAGCCCTCAGTTTGAAAGAGTTCACTACTGGTTTCAGGCCTTGAAAAAAATTCTCTTCACTCATCAGCCAACCGGCAGACACAGAAGGGAAGAAGCCGAAACGCTTGCTGGAAGGGAATCGGGAAGTGCCATCATAACGACCATTGGCTTCTACAAAATATTTCCGGTTGTAGTTGTAAGCCAGTCGGTAAAATACACCGCGCAAGGCCCAGTCTTTGTTATTGTCGCCAACCTTTGTGAGGCCACTGGCCAGGTTCAGCGATCCGTAACTATCACTGAGGTTATTTTCTGCATAAGCATAAAACTGGCGATCCCGGTTCTGTTCCTGATTGAAACCCACCAGGGCATCTACATTGTGCTTACCGAAACGCTTTTCATATTCTGCATACAGGTTAATCACGCTGTATACATTTTCATCGAAAGAGGTCTGGTAAAAATCTTTATTGGAATAGTTAGTGACATGTCCGGGTTTATCTTCATACTTCAGCTGCCGCGCTTTCCTTTCATCGCGGTTTTGATTCCAGACCATTGTGGCGTCTCCATTGATGCGCAAGCTATTGTCAAAGAAGTTGGTTTTAAATCCAATGGTGTTGCGGAATAATTGCTTTGTTTGTATTTCGCGGCCGCCATCCCGCAAACTGCCAAAGGTGAGCATGCCCGCCTGTGTCCAGTTGCCACCGGGTGTTTTAATCACTTCGTAGGGATTAGCAAACAACGACAGGTAACGGTAAGCATTGAAATCGCCGTTTACAAATTTGTTAGGCGCATCATATTTCCCCTGATCGTATTCACTGTTGGTGTACACTTTCAGCCAGTCGAACGCCTGCAGATCCAACCGGGAGCGAAAGTTATAGCGTTTATACTTGTCCGTAGCCACGCGGAAAGTACCATCCTGCGATTGTATACCTCCAGACAAATAATAGTTTACTTTGTCTGTGCCTCCGGAGATGCTGAGAAAGTTTTTAAGAAACGGCTGTTTATCATTGTAGAAAGCCTTGTACCAATCCGTATTACCACCACGTATCCACGTATTGTTAGTCGCATTAATGCCCAGTTCCGGTAGTGAAGGATCTGCTTTACGCTGATTGAGGTAGCCGATCACCGCCAGCATATCAGTATTATCAATACCGGCATATCCTTTATAGGCGTCATTTTGCAGGGTGGCAGCAGCTAATGGATCATTGATCACATGTGGCAAACCCAGTGGAGAACTGAAGCCGGTATTGTTGGAATAATGAAAGTTGACTTTCCCTTTCGCTCCTTTTTTGGTGGTCACCAGGATCACGCCGAAAGCCGCTCTGGCGCCGTAGATAGCCGCAGACGCGGCATCTTTCAGCACAGATACACTTTCCACGTCTTCGGGGTTGATTAAATTGATATCGCCTTCCACTCCATCGATGAGGATTAACGGACCGCCGCCGTTAATAGAGGTAGTACCACGCAGGTTAAAACTACCGCCTCTGTCGGCGCGACCATCCGCGAAAGTGATGTTGAGGTTGGGAATCACGCCCTGTAGGCCTTGTGCCACATTGGTAATAGGACGATTTTCAAAAACCTCCTTTCCTGCCTGATTTACAGCGCCCGTGATATCTTCTTTCTTACGGGTACCATATCCGACTACGATCACCTGTGAAAGGATTTTATCTTCCTGCTTCATGTTCACTGCTAGAGTGATATGGCTGTCGCTGTTCACTTCATAACCGCTGTATTCCTTCTTTTCATAGCCCAGCAGCGTAAATACAAACTGGTATTTCCCTTTGGGGAGTCGCTGAAAAGAGAAGAGTCCGCGCTCATCGCTGACAACGCCGGTTTTTGTTTTCTTTTCTGTTTCGATAGCGATCACATTTACACCAATCAGCGCATTTCCTTTTTCATCGTGAATGATCCCTTTTACCACAGGAGTGGCCGTTTGTGCCTGAGCGGCCATCAGCGGGAGCAGGCACACGAATAACAGGGCATAGCAATGCCGTATTGCCAGGGGCAATCGTTGTTTTCTGGACTTCATAATTTTAAGTTGACGGAATTTTAAATCCGGGACACTCCTTTTATTTCAGGGAGCTTACTTGAATGGTACTATCGTTTTTGGATATATTAAGATTATTCAGGTCGGCAATTACGCGTATAATGCGATCCAATGAATCTGTTTTGTTGAACTCTCCCGTAAAGGTGGCTTTCATGGACACACCGGGATGTATGACTACTTTTTCATGATAGTGCAGTTGTAATACTTCAAATATTTTACGCAATTTTTCATTGTGGAAATTAAAGGTGGTGGCGGTAATAACAGTCGAGTTGGCGATTGACGGCACATTCTCCTTATCAGATATTGCACGTGCTACTAATATATCTTTCTTTCCTGCAGCTGCGGTAAATTCATCTCCCGGCAATAGCGTTACGGGTTCAAAAGCTATCTGCCCGTGCGAGCCGGCGATGCGTACTTTTCCTTCCAGCAGTTTTACTTTCACGGTATTACCGGCGCCGGTAGTGACGTCGAAGCGGGTGCCTAATGCGGTAGTAGTGATATCGTTGGCGGTTACACTAAAAGGATGATGGGTATCTTTTGTTACCTCAAATATTCCCCTGCCGGTCAGTGTAATATGGCGATACTTGCGGAAAGCAGTTGGGAAGATGATAGTGCTGCCAGGCGCTAACTTCACCCAGGAGCCATCTGCCAGTGTAATCTGCTGCATGTGGGCGCCGTGGTTGGTAATGCTGCTATCCTGGCTGATCACCGGCGGATGAGTCACCGCGGCTACTGGTGCAGTAACGTTGGCCGGGCGATGTAACAGATAAAATCCTGCAAATACAAGCACCAGTACAGCCGCAGCAGCGGCCCACCACCATTGATTCCTGACTGGTTTCAGCGCAGGTATATTTTGTTCGATGATATGCGCTTTCATGCTTTCGGATGCCCCGGCTTCCATTAACGGCATCCCCGTACTTTCCCAGTTTTCTTCCGGGAATACCTCATCCAATAGCTCCGGATGTTCCTCCAACATGCGTAATATCGCTGCCTTCTCGGCCTCAGTACAGGTTCCGTTAAAATATTGCTGCAGACGTGATTTGATATCGTGCATAGTTGAGCGGCGCATTTAAAGAGAGAATACGAATGCGCGCGAAAAAACCCCTAGTCGTAATAAAAAAATATTTTTAGCTACTTGAGCAGGTCCCGTAATTGTTTCAGTGCCTGGGCGATGTGGTTTTCCACTGTTCTTGGAGAAATGGCCAGCTGAAGGGCTATTTGTTTGTAGGAGAAGCCCATATAGCGGCTCATATGAAACACTTTCTTTCTTACAGGCGGCATCGTCTCCATTATCTGTTGCACTACCTGTAGCTGGTCTTTATTGCCTTCCTCCGGCGTGATGGTTTGAGACGTAACAATATGCAGGTTATATTGCTGATGTGCTTTGGCGTCACGGAGTTCTTTTCTCAGCACATCAATCAGGGAGGTTTTCATAATACGGAACAGCTGTACCTGTAATGGCCACTGGTCCGATAATGACGCCCGGTTGTTCCATAATTTAATAAAGGTAATCTGTACTAGTTCCTCGGCCAGATAGCGGGAATTTGTTTTCTTGTAAAAGTAACCATACAACCGCCCATGCCATTCATCGTACACCTGTTCCAGTGCTGCATGATCTCCCGATCTGATTGCTGCTAACAAGTCCTCCATGTCCATTTTATATTACTTCGCAAACCTACAGTATGTGATAGTTGATAGTATATTATGTTTATGTAAATGAATTGTTTCCATAGGGAACGTGGTGGATAAATATAAATAGAAATTAGCATAAAGTATAATGCAAGTAGAGAACCGTCTGCGAATATTGTCCCAATCCGCGCGAAAATTGAATGGCCGAATGGCTATTCACTATTTTCACTACATTCGGCAGACTTTAACCTTTTGTCCGGAATGAAAAAATATATTCTACTATATACGATATTCTTCTTTTCTATGAACACATTCGCACAAAACCAACACGATCCGCGCTATCAACAGTATGCCGGCAAGTATGGCAGCAATTCAGGCATCTACCTGTTTGATGATGGCCAGTTTATGATGTTTGGCTATGCTACCATGGTATTTGGTACCTACCTGTTTGAAAAAGATTATCTCCTGTTCACAACCGACAAACCAGCACTTTTTGAGGTATACGCCCATTCCAATCCCAGTCATGGCGATAGTGTGCGTATCAACTTCACCCGCTTTCAGGAAGGCAACAACTTCGTACAATTTGATAATAACACTCCCCAACGGGTGTTTAACCAGCACGCCAACTGCTTTGACCCGCCATATGTATATGAAGCGGCGAAGGTACCACACACCTTTACCCTGGCGGCTTTGCTGCCGGAAGGTGGGGAGGGAAAGGAAGCGCCTAATACGTTCTGGAGCTACCAGGTAGAAAAAGGGCTGAACGACTTTGTATTTGTACACAACCCACCCAAACGGGTGTATGAAGACTTTGGCGGTATGCTGGTGAAAACAGAAGATGGCGACGCATTGGTACTATCGAATTACGGCGGCAGGAATGGATATCCCAAAAATACGGAGATGAACAAAGAAGACCAGGCGTGGGTGCTTTCTATAAAGAAGGAATATAACGACGCCAAAAAGGAAGACAAAGGCATCGCTTATGGCAACAAACATTATCACTTTTTTCCGGAAGCGGACCTCTCCACTTATACCTTCGACGCCGCTTCCAACCAGTACATCAGTAAACAGGCAACAGAAAATGAAGATTATTACCGGAGCAATCAATACAACGATGATCGTTATCTGCGCAAGTATGTAAAATTGCAGCCTGCAACCATGCGCAAGGAAGGGTTTAACACAGATAATGTAGCAGCAGGAAGCATCTTCTTTACCGTTTGTGGAGAAGGATCAGAAAACTCATATCACTACAACGGCTATATTAAATACGACAATCCTGCTGAACAGGTGCAAGCCCCCATTACCATTACTGCACCAGTCATTCCCGGAAAGGAATAAGTTCAGGAATCTGTGCTCATTCTAAAACCACTTTGACGGCTTTTATATTTATCGGAGCTACGATGCTTCACTAAATTCAGGTCTTCTTCCAGCTGTTTTTCATCTTCATATTGCCAGGTAATACTTCTGTCTTTTGAATAATGAAAGTGGATAGATTTTTTGTCAGCTGTAACTTCTATATCGGTTACAAATTCCAGATTAACGAAAACATATGACTGCGGTGCGCAGGATTTGATGAAGTCTGCCATAGTGATAAGTGTATGGTTAAATATAAATAGAAATTAGCAGAAAGATAAAGTAAAAAGCTATTGTCGCAATGATGATTGCGGATATTATATCCGGGTATATCATTTGCGACAATAGCTTTTTGCTTTTACCTTTCTGCTTTATGCTGCTTCCACGTATTTCTTGAAGTTGTTCAGAATTGCCTGCCAACCGCCTTTCTGCATTTCTACAGGATTTTCTTTTTCCGGATCAAATGCAACGGAAATAAATGTTTGCTGCCCATCTTCGTTGAATGTAACGGTTGCCTGGCGGCCATCGCCCATGGTGTAGGTGAAGTTTTTGCCTACAATTATTTCATCGTAGATAGCTTCGAAATCAAATCCAAAACTGCCATCTTTCGCTTCCATTCTTGCTGCATATTTGCCGCCTACCCGCATGTCATTTGAAGCGGAAGGGCATTGCCAGGAAGGGTCAGCGAAGTTCCATTTGGTGATGTGTTCCGGATTGGTATAAGCATCCCATACCTTTTTGCTATCTGCATTTACAGTGGTGTCTACAGTGATTTTGTTACTCATTTTTGGGAGTTTAATATGATTAATAATTCGTCTAGTTTTTCCAGTGTTGTTGTTAAGCCTTCTTTTAGTCCCATTTGGATCACCTGTTCCAGATCAGCCAGTGACTTATAAGTTACGATGGTTTCTACCATCGCATGGTCCCCTTCTTCAATAAAGGTAACCAGCCATTCAGCACGAGGGAGGCTGTTATTTATTTCACCGTCTGCATCACAGAATGCATCCAGTGACGTGTAGTATTCAACAGGCTTGATTTTCAGGTAATCGACCCAATTCCAATAGGGAGTGCCATCGGGCATAATCATGGCATAGTGCCAATGGCCGCCTTCGCGGAAGTCCATTGATTTTGTTTGCGTGGATAAGGGTTTCGGCGCAAACCATTGATCGAGCAATTCACTTTTAGTATAACAATCCCACACCAGTTCCCGGTCAGCTAAAAATTCCCGCCTGATCGTCAGCGTATTTTTTTGTTTGTCAGCGATAAAGTCGAATACCATGTTTATTTCTTTTTGATAGTGGCTAATAGTTGATCCAGTTGCGCGTATCGGCTTTCCCATATCTTACGATATTGCTCCAGCCACTTGTCTATCTCTTTCATTTTTTCAATTTCAAGCAGATAATAGATTTCCCGTCCCCGTTGCTCCTGCTTCACCAGCTCGCACTCCGTCAATATTTTCAGATGTTTTGACACCGCCTGACGGGTGGTGTCAAAATGCTCTGCTATGGCGTTAGGCGTCATCGCATGTACCGCAATTAATGCGATAATAGCCCTTCGGGTTGGGTCAGCTATTGCCTGAAAAATATCTCTTCTCATTTCTTTATGAAACTGATCGGTTGCAAATATAAGAGCAACTAATCAGTTGCGCAAATTTTTCTTTAAAAATTTTTGAATAGGGAGAAGAAGGGATTAAAAAGATGTAGCTTAACAAGCCATTTCCCGTTCTAAAAAATATTATCATGATAGCAACCTACAAAGAAAGCTTATGGAAGCAATTTGGTGGCAGCATTGACATGCTGATCAACGCTATTACTGCTTATCCGGAGCAGCTTTGGTATAACGAGAAAAGATTCTTCTACATCTCCTATCATGTTGCCGTATTCCTGGACTATTACCTCACTATCCCCGCAGCACCGCTCTCCTCCCCGCTCCCCTTCACACTCAGCGACGAGATTCCGGCAGATGGACTGGATGATATTGTGCCAGATAAAATTTACAGTAAGCATGAAATATTGGGCTACTTACTGGCAAGCAGAGAAAAATGCCATGCACTTATCTCTAACATGACTGATAGCGAGTTTACACAACAGTGGATAGAAGTGGATGGGAACAAAGTAATGCCGGTGTTTGAACTCTTTTTGTATAATATGCGGCATGTACAGCATCATGCGGCACAGTTAAATATGATATTGAGGAAAGATACGGGTGATGCGCCGCAGTGGGTGAGAGCGGCGAAGTGATGAAAGAAAATAGTCAGGGCAACTCAGATCTAATTAATCGACACTATCTCATAAACTGTGTAAATTCTAAAAATCGGGGTATTTCACCTCGATTTTTTAATTTTAAAGCATATACAGTTTTATGAAGACAGAAGATTTTTTATCAGACGACTTTCTGAAGCAGTTTAAAACGGCCGATCAGCTAAATAATTTCCTGGCCCAGATTCAGAAACGAGGCATTGAAAAGATTCTGGAAGGTGAACTGGATAGCCATTTAGGCTATGATAAGCATGAGCCAAATGAAAGCGAAAATAGCCGTAATGGATACGGTAAAAAGAAGATTAAGACCAGCTATGGTGAATCTGAAATAAAAGTTCCCAGGGATCGGGATGCCAGTTTTAACCCTATGATCGTGCCTAAACGCGATGGAATGGTTCAGGGGCTGGAAGAGATAATAGTGTCCTTTTATGCCAAGGGGATGAGCGTATCTGACATAGAAGAGCAAATAAGGGAAGCCTATAAATTTGACGTTTCCACGTCCACTATCAGCCGCATCACCAGCCGTGTGACCGAAGATATTGTCGCCTGGCAAAACCGACCATTAGAACCAGTTTATCTCATCGTCTGGATGGATGGTATTGTGTTCAAGGTACGGGAGAACAGCAAAGTAGTGAATAAAACCGTCTATATCGCTGTGGGTCTGAAGCGGGATGACCTCAAAGAAGTCCTGGGAATGTGGCTGGGTAAGAATGAATCTGCTGCCTATTGGCTGACTGTACTTACAGACCTGAAGGCCCGTGGCCTGGAAGATATTCTAATAACGGCCACGGATAATCTTAATGGCTTTACTCAAACCATCAAATCGGTGTTCCCACAGTCTGCCACTCAGGTTTGTGTCGTACACCAGATACGTAACAGCTGCCGCTATGTAGTCTGGAAAGATAAAAARGAGTTTACTAC